>CAWEBD010000032.1:0-8773 GCA_963806435.1 uncultured Bacteroidota bacterium | reverse complement strand
CACTCCCAACAGTAACATGATCATGAAAATAATTCGACACAAGCCCTGGCGCAACGCCACTACCAGGCAGTGGTAACATCCGCTTAACTGAAATGCGATAAGCGTCAGGTCTAGGCGCATCTGATAAAGAGTAACACCGAATAGCTGATTCGTTTGCTCCTGTCGCTGTCGGGATATCGAGACGAAAAGTTAAAAACTGCCCGGGCAAAAAAGCGGGTAGTGGTTGGCCGTCTTCCGGCACCAAGTAAAATGAGCAAATTGACCGGTTGGCATCTTCAATAACTTTGTGGTCTACTCTGAAAGTCCTGCCCTCGTCGAGGAGTATATCGAGGCGTTCCCGCGCGGTCAGCTTCCCCTTCTTATGCTGCTCGTCGACGCGATTCTTCCCGCCGCCGGCTTTAGCCTCTTCAGCAAGTCTTTTCAGTTCGTCAATTTTGTCTTTCATGCGTTCACCCGGCAACTTATTCAAAGGGAATCGATGTCGAGAAATTATAATAGATCGTGAAGAGAAATGAAAATAAGGCTTTGTTGACCCCCAACGAGTAGTCGTAATTGTGGTTCCGGGAATAAATCAGGGTTGCCTGGCCGTAAAGATAATGTTCGGGCTGGTACATTGCCGTAGCCTGGATCAAGTTTGTAGACTGGACGGTGCCGTACGGGAAAGGTTCGTTGTATCCTGTGGCCACTGTAATGTTCGGGTCGGTCAGCCACGGCATGGTGTAGGGCCCGTACAGGTTCTGGCTGCCGTGCTCGAGATGCATCGCCTCGAGTCCCAGCTTCCACTCGTATGAAAGCCAGTGCGATAGCCGGAGATCAAGGCTCCAAAAGTCGTCACCGTACGGATTTGCGATTGGGTAGTTGTTGAGTAAAAGTTTCATGAAACTCGTCCAGTTGTAATGATTGTATACGCGGTTCCTGACCATCACATACTGGAGGTTAGCATCAGTCCCACTGATCCCGAGACTCGAGAATATGTTTGCGGCATGAAACCCGAGATCGAAAGCGTATAGGCTCGGCTTCAGGTCTCCGATTGTCTTGTGGTCGACTTGCCAGTCGTCTATCATCAGGTCTCCGTAGAAATTGAAATCCCGCGGGTAAAAGATGCTGAAGTCGAGGCCGAGAAACGCATTAGGCCTCTCGAGTCCGTTGCTGTTGACTTCAGTTTCGTAGGTTAACCTGAGAGGGTTTATGAGTTCCAAATCAATCGGCGCGTTTAGCCCGCCGAAAGTCGCGGCCTGGTATGCTCCCAGAAAGACCTTATCGGCAATATTGAATTCCCACCTGGAACCCGTGAAGTACCTGTTGGCCATCGGGTCGGGTTGCCCCGCAGTCGGTCCAGGACCGTATACTCCGTAATTGTTTGTATCAGGAGTGAACTCAGGCATCTGGTTGAGCTGCGCCACGAACCAATTGAATTTCATGACCTTAGTGTTGATTAACAGTGACGCCATATCGAACGCGCCGGGCGTCGTTGAGATCAGGACCGTTCCGGTGTTGCCGTACCCCCACGAGAGGTAATCCCGTCCGAAAGTAAAGTCGAAGTGAGGGCCAGAATAGCGGATGTATGCCTGCCGATGGAGGGCGTCGAGCCCGAATTTTGTGGAACCCGTGTAGAGTGTGTCGTCTTTCAGAGTTTGGTTGACCGTCGCGTCTGTGTAGAGGGTAAGGTGGTTGCCTATGTTAAAGCCGAACCCGGTCCGGACCAGCGGTCTGAACTCTACTTTGCCGGCGTATTTGAACGTCTGGTAATCACCCTTCGCCACGTTCGCGAATGCCTCCTCTGAAAGTCTGGCACCAACAAATGAAGTGTCGGGGTTTGACCGCTTCGCCGTTAGTATCTGCAGATCGGGAGCAAATTCATCTTCCAATTTGCGTATGAGCCATCCATCTGCCGGCGGAATTTTCGATAAATCGGATTGCGATTCCAGATTCTCCAGCGCTTTCGCGACATCTATCCTGCGGTAGGGCTTGAAGCCGGGGCTCAGATCGAGGAGGTATCCCCTGTTCTGAAGCTGCTGTATCACACCGTAAGTCCAATTGTCGGCCGGGATGGAAAAATCGTCCTGCGCGTAAGCCATCGATCCGAACAAAGATATAGTTAAAAGCACAATGATACCTAATCTCATTAATATCCTCAAAGGGATGTTTAAATATTGCTTGTTTTTTTATTGTGTAATCGGCGGAAGTCGAAGTCCAATAAGATATTTCGCCTGTGCAAAAAAAAGGGGGGAAAACATTCCCTGGAAGATGCCACGTGAAGACTCAGAAGAGTCGCCGAACAGACTCGGGCCATCCTGCGAACTGCTGCGGCTGGAACTTAAGAAGAAGGACGCTCAGTAGCGGACAAAGACGTCGGTGCGGCGGTTATCGGCTCTACCGTCGCGTGTGCTGTTGCTCGAGATCGGCCTGGTCGACCCGTTGGCTACAATGGAAATGTTTTTCAGAGGAATTCCAAGACGCCTTGAAAGAGAATCCGCGACTCGGCTCGCCCTCTTTCTGGAAAGGTCCACATTGTACCACGATGGTCCGATGGAGTCGGCGTTTCCTTCGACGACTATCCGCAGGCCGCTCGCTCCCTTATGCCGGGCCAGCTCTTCGATTCTGTCAAAGATGCAATAGACGTTCTTGTTTATCCCCGCGCGGTTAAAGTCGAAATAAATTCTGATCGGGGATCCTTCCGGTGCCGCACTTACAGCATATCCCTGCGGGACCTGCGTTCGCGGCTTTTCAGCGACATTCTTTGATACCTGCTCGCTTCCTTCGCTTTGCTCGCGAGTCTTTGTGGGCGTGGGTGCGGTGGGTGACGGCACGCTGGGCTGTATCTCGGACTTGTGCGTTTTGGGAGGTTTCAGCTCGAAAAAAAGGAAAAGCAACGCACCGAGTACCACCACAGCTACAAGCAACTTGCCGCCGGGCTGGATTTTAACTCGCGCCATATATCCTCGTCAACTCATAAAAACCGGAAGGCGCGCAAAATACACAGAGATTGAGGCTTCCGCAAGACAGCATGTACGGAGGACTTGGGACTGCCATTTCCTATTTTAACTCTCGGAAGGAGGTGTGCGTCTCCGCCTCGCAGGGTGGTTCTGTTCCGAGACTTCCTGCGATACAAAATACTGGAGGACGCCGGAGAGCCTCTGCTCCTCTTTTTCCTTGTCTTCCTGCCAGGCTTGGAATTTATCGCGAGCTTCCTTCACCGAGGTATTGTTGTCCTCCATCTTCTCGCGGATCTCGTTGAATATCCGTTCCATTTCTTCCTGGAGGCGCTTGTTCTCCTCGCTCTTCTTCTGCTCCATCTCACGCAGCCTTCGCTCCTCAATCTTCTCGAACTGCGTGAGCGCTTTGTCGCGCTTAACCGCATCCTGGATAACGTCTTCCGCCGGAATCCTGAGTGCTTCAAGGGCAACCATAAGGGCGCTTCGCCTGATGTCCGGGGACGCGTTCTTGAGGTAGACACTCTTAAGGAGTTCCTCGGCCCGGTACACTGTGAACCCGTTCATGGGCTCCTTTATACCGAAGGCCTGATAGATAGCCTGGAAACTCGGGAGTTCTTCTCCAACTCGTGCGACAGGCTGTTCGAGCTGGGGCTCGGCTATCTCTACGCGTGATTGCGTCGCAACCCCTTGCTCCGGCTGCGCGCTCTTCTTCTCTTCATCTTCAACAGATACGAAAACATTATACCATTTTTTTTCGGCCATATTTACCTCCAGAAATTCCACATAATTTAGGACTGTTGTGGCACTTAGTCAAGCTTTGAAGTGCGCTCGCGCATAGGTCTTCAGTTGCTAAGACAGATGTAAGTCATTGAAATAGCGGAAGATTCTTAAAATGAGACGCCACTTTCAACAGTATCTCACCTATAAATCGTAAGGTGAGCTCTTACTATATCACCTCTTAAGCGCGGCGGATCACATGGGCGAGATAGGCCACTCGGCCCCAGCTTGCTGGAGCCATTCTTGTGCCCACCCAGAACTGTCAATGACTCAGCAAATTTGCTAATAATTCATAAGCGGTTTCATCGAGTGCCAAGAACCTTGGGAATAGGTTGAGGGCACAATAAAAGATTTTTCCTTGTCCCACAGTCTGCTCGACGAGTTGAGGCAAGTTGTCACTCGTAGTAATCAAGACCTTCGATTCATTGGGTCCCGAGGCGGTCACGCTGCCAAAGGAGATCGGAAATTGTCCGACGCTAAAACTGGCTTTCCTCAACTCATTGGGAGATTTGAAGAGAATGCTGTTCGAATCGATCACCACCTTTGCTCGGGAATTAGTGATCGGCAAATACGAGAAATTCGTTTCAGCTTGCGGATCAAGGCTCTTCAGCTCAAATCCGTACTGGGGAAGGATAATCATCCGCCCCCCTCCGCTGATCCATCGTTCCAGGTCGTCGGCTCGACCCGCAGATTTCAGAAAATCATCGTAAGAAAATTGATCCACGATAATTGTCGAGTATCTTCCCAGTTTGTCAACCCACTCAGGAACTGTCTTTAGATCGGCGGCCATAACACGAAGACGGCTGAGCGCGGTTTGTAAAGGGCTGTTTTCAATTGTCGAATAAAAAGCTACGGCTCCTCGCGGATCGGACTTCACACGCATATAATGCGCATAAAATGCGCCGACTCCTTCGTCCTTCCTGGCAAGGAGCACCACCCTCCGAATGCCGGTCAATACAGTGTCTTTCCATGAAAGATGGAGGGTATCTATTTGAACGTAATTCTTCCCTCGCAGGTCTACTAATACCGGCGAAGAATGGACCAGGGAATCGTCCACGTAGATCTTACCTCTAGCCGAATCACGGGAATTACTCTTTAGACGGACTCTGACAATCGAATCCCGAAGAGCCGCCACCTGCGGTGTCAACACCTGGATCGAGCGAATCGGGGCAATTATCAGCGGCACCTCAGCCCTGTACATAAAGTTGTAGTAAGGATTCTTATCGTGGTGTACCACTATGAACCAGAATGGAGCTCGCGTCCGGATACTCTCGAATCCGTCCGGCGATTCGGGGGAAGTGAGCCGAATAGACTTTGGGGTGATGACTCTGAAGGTGTCATTCTCATGAAGAGGGTAGAACTCATTTTGTTTTTCGTTTACGATCCACTGTTTGTCAACGACTCCGGGAAAAAGGATCTGCAGCTCTTTATTACCCACATGGCTATGAATTTTGCCAATCCTCAGAAAGAACAGTTGAAGCTGAGCGAGCACACTGTCGCTGACGCTGTAGTTCAAATCCACTCCCAACACCGTGCAACGGAGTTTTTCAAGACCAAATTTCCAGGTATCCACAATTCGCAGCTCAGTGCGATCCGCTGTACCCTGGTGTGTCGCGATGAACGCGTCAACCCTAGCTATGGCATTTTCCAGCACTTCCGCACGCTTCTGCACGCCCGCCTGCGGGCGCAGCGAAAACACGGGACGGATGTATGGATATAACGTGCCGATCTCCTTCCCACTGTCAGGCAACCCCTGGGTCAGACTGAGCGGTGGCTTCATGGCGCGCGGATAAATCATCGTGTAACGATGAGGGCGGTTCCGGGTCCAGAGGGGAATATGAAACCTCAGGCTCGGGTAATATTTCTCCGCTTTGTCAGCCATAAGTGAATAGCTCTGCAGCCAGAGAGGATCAACTCCATCTACAGGAATTGTTACGGACCCTTCTCTTCCGGGGCTCTCCACAAACACTCGTGCAACCCGCCACGTATCCGATCTGTCCCTGGCACGAAGGTCGGCTAGGACGACCTTTTCGAGAATCCTCATTCTGGGGGAAATATGATTGCCATACAGAAGATCTCTGTCGAGGACTATAACATCCGGTCTTACGTGATTAATGACGCTGTCAAGTCTGGCGGTCATCACCCTGTTGACTCCCGGGTCAGGCTTGGACGGACCCTCCCCCGCCGAGAAGATGTCGATCGGTATGTTAAGAAAGTAAGGTCGTACGCCAAGATAGGAAAGAGCTTTGTATGCTTCCTCTTTTCTCCTGGCGGCAAGCCTGTAAAACGTTTCGCCGTTGAGATCGCTCGGGACGTCTTCGCCGTTGGTAACGAAAGCGACTGAGACTGCGGAGCCGCGGCCTATCCTTGAATAAGCTAAGGAGGCCAGATCCTCGGAACCGGGAGCCATGGCGATCACGAGTATGACGCTCGGATTCTCGAGTTCCCGGATTTCCTCAGATGCGGCCTCCGATCCAATTCTCGGGAAGTACGGTGATATTTGCGAGTATACCGTCGCTGAAGAGAGCAAGAGAAGGGCGATGCAAACCTTGAATGTCATTTTATTCCGGGTCCAATATGGTTGAATCACACAAATAAAAATGGGTTGGAGGCGTATGCCTCCAACCCATACGACTAGTCGCAGACTTCTCTCAGAATCCTAACTGAACCGTGAACACGTTGATCGAGCTCAAGAGTTTAACGTGCTCGTAGGCGTAATCAAACGTAAGATTGAATGCGCCCAGATTGTAATTGATTCCGGCTCCGAGGGTATAGTCGAAAATCTGGGATGACTGTCCGGTCTGATCTTTCGTCGCGTTCGGGGCATAATTATAACCTCCGCGCAGAAAGAGCATGTTATTGTACGAGTACTCAAGTCCGAACTTATACAGATCCGAACTATAGTTGTTATTCTCGAAGTCACCGCAAACGGAAATCGTGTTCATGGAACCCAATTTCTTTTGATACGCCAGGGCAACTTCCATCTGCGAGGGGAGCTCGAACGAAGCCGCGTCTACGCTATACCATTGAGTCCCACGAAGGTCGCCGACCGTCGTTCCCTGCCGCAGAAGATTGGATCCAGCGTATGTCATATTTGGGCCAAGGTTCTTTATGACAACGCCCAACTTCAGCTCCGGGATAATAAGACCATCATACTGGACACCCGCATCAAGTGCGAAACCGGTGGCAGATGTGCTCATTATTGTCTCGTTCACGAGGTTGAAGTTTGCGCCGACTGAAATCCTGTCGCCCAGGGCTTTCGAATACGTAAGGCCGGCTATCACAAACGTCGGGGAGTAGGTCTGCCCTGTGCCATCGGGGTTATCTTCCGTTGTGACGGGAATATTACCGAAGGCGATCGACTTGAAGGAAGCGGCGAACGTGCCGATATTTTGGAAATTCACGCCTACCGCTCCGTAGTCTATTCCAATATTTGCAAAATATGACGTGTGTGAGAACAAAGCCTCGGTGCTGAAGGTCGAGCGCGCCAAGCCTGCCGGATTCCAGTATATCGCATTGGTCCCGGAGACAAGCGCGACGTCGCTTCCGCCAAGTGCAATGCCGCTTGCGCCTACGGGTATCAGGAGCTCCTGAGCGCCCGCAGTGCCGGTGCGGTTTGTGTTCCCTGCAAAGGCTGTCGCGATGATCAAACAGTTGATCGCGAAAACCCCTGCGAGGCGCCTTAGTGTGATATTCATAGAATATCTCCTTCCAATCTTAAAATTTTTAAAAAGCAACGTTTTCATTTTCATTCCTCACTGGCTCTTAGTAGTGATCCAGGAATTGCTGTTCCGGAATGATTGCCAACTTGAGCGTCCTCGTCCCGATTGGGGTGGTTATATACGCTATGTACATACCAGCGGCAACCGGCAATTGATTCTCGTTCATCAGATCCCAGTCCATGAACTGGGTATTATCATTCTTGACCAACGTTCTGACGAGAATACCCGCAAGATTGAAGATGCGAATCGTTGCTTTATTGGGCAAATGCGTAAATCGAACCCATCTGGTGTACTTATCCGTCTCGAGCCTATTGAAACCAAAATATGGATTCGGGAAGACATTGATCTTCGCAAGGTCCGCGATCTGGTTCTTTGCGCTATCGGTCGGAGCAGTTGTATTGAACGTGAACTTGTCCGCCGGAGTATTTGGATAATTTGGAACGATCGTTATTGTGAACGACCCTTCGAGATATGTCTGCGTACCGCGTCCTGCGGGCCAAATGGCATAAAGTACATCGTGGTCAAATCCCGTCGTCGTGTTGTTGTAATCGGAAGGGTTGTAGGAAGTATAGTTTATGAAGATGTACTCTCTTCCACCGTTGGCTGCGAACGCTGTCCCATTCCATCCCATATCCCACTGCATGTTCGCGTTGCCGGCGACACTGTCCTCAACGAAACAGGCGTTGATCTGGCGCGGCTTGGCGGGGTTGCTTATATCCCAAACGGTGAACGGCATCCAACCGATGCCGGCATATGCGTATCCAAGATCTCTCCTGTATACCGCACCCTGAGACCATCCCGCGCTGCCTACAGCAGACATTGAATCGAACTTGATTTCGACGGGGACATAATCACTGTTGGGAAGGTCGCTTCCGAAGAAATTCGCTCCGATGTCGGCGCCGCCAAAGAATGCGCCGCCACCCCAGTTGACTCCTGTGATCCACCGGTCACCGGTATAGGTGAAACTATTGATTCCCGCGGGTAGGCCATATGTCTGAATCAGTACACCGCTGTTAACAACGCCCGGAGAATTCTGGCCGGTCACAGTTTGTTGCAGACCGGATACTATCACTTTATTTGTCTTAGTATCAGTCAGACCCCAGGCACCGGTTGAATCGAAGCCTACCTGGTATGGGTCTCCGTTCAGTTGGCTTGGATCGACGACCGTTGCAACCACCTCGCCGTTACTCGTGCCCGCAGAGTGAGTTACCGCGAGCGAATCGCCGGCGTTCGATGAATAACGAACACCGTTAGGCGGCGACTGGGGACGAACGTCCAAAATTGAAGGCGAGCTTTCAAGGGCGTGCGGCACCAATCCCTTGGTCGGATTGTAACTGT
>CAWEBD010000031.1:0-4286 GCA_963806435.1 uncultured Bacteroidota bacterium | reverse complement strand
ATTTTTTTTTTTTTTTTTTTTTTTTTTTTTTTTTTTTTTTTTTTTGTGTTTAGTGTATAAGGGACAATACCTTCAGTGCATATGTTCTTCATACTTCATTTGAAGTAGGAGAAAACTACCCGTAGTTTCCTTTCTGCAGTGGATAATATCGTGATTAGTCTATTTTTTAGACTGGAGATACTTTAATACATTGGCGATTTGACCACGCTTGTGTTCATCACGTTTGAGAACACGGAGGTGTCTATGCCGAGCTTCTGGGATAGGTCGAGTCCTTCGGCCAACAGGGCCGTCATCCCGGCGACGAAATGATTGAGTACCAGCTTCAGGGCAAGTGCGGAGCCGTTGTCCCCAACATGGAAGATAAATTTCCCCATCGCCTGCAGTACTTCCCTGACCTCGTCGAGAACACGCGGGTCGCCGCCGACAATGATTGTCAGTTCGCCCTTCTCCGCGACGTTAGTGCTCCCGGAAACGGGTGCGTCAAGCATTTTCGCCCCGGCAGCTTCCACAAGTTGCGCAAACTTCCTCGAGGCTTCAGGGGTGATCGTACTCATGTCAATATAAATTTTGCCCGCTCTCATCGCCCCGAGAATCCCGTCTTTCCCGGTAAGTGTCGACTCTACAGCTTCGATGTTCGAGAGCATAGTTACTACAACATCCGCCGAGTCGGCCGCCTCCCGCGGGCTTCGGGCAACTTTTGCGCCGGCTGCCGCGAGCTCAACCGTCTTATTGACTGTCCGGTTGTACACCGTGAGCGGGAAGCCCTTCCTGAGGACGTTCATGGCCATTGGTTTACCCATCAGGCCGGTGCCGATCAGTGCGACACTCTTCACGATTGCCAGGTCTTCTTAGTTAGTGATGGTAATTGAAAACTCAACTCGGCCGTGTGGGCACAGCCGGTAATAGATTTTTAATAGTTGAATGTACCGTAGCAAATATCACACAAGACAGAACAAAAAGCAAACCCGCGGAATTCCCAGAAGTGGATCCTGCGGATCCCTTCCTCACAGCTCGAATTTCATTTCGCCTGTCGGGCCGACAGTCCGCACGATGACGTGATGGTTCTCGTCAGACTCCACCATTCCCCAGTATAACGCGAACTGCTGCATCTGGTATTCGGCCGGGTAACGTTCCGAACTTCCGAGGAATACTTCTTCAGCACCTATCTGGACGGCGGTGTGGGCAATCGCGTACGCAGCGTTGTTCGTCGGGACAACGATGGGAAGGATCGTCTTCCCCTGCTTCTCAGCCAGCTTGATGACTTCACTGAATACTTCTTCTTCGGGGAGGTCGATGGACTGCCTGACCGCAGTACTCTGGCCCGGAATTATCTTCGCGGTCATGACCACGATATCGACCTCGTCCGGGTCGTTCTCTGTCAGGCATCTTTCCAGGTGGTGGAGCCGGTTCGGGGCTCTGACGGCAACAAGCTTCCGCTGTGGATGCTTGCATCCAACGGCCTCAGCCGTCAGGCTGTCCTGAGCGTAGACATTAAATCTTTCAAGATCGGCACTCTTTGAGGCGTGTATCCTTTTGTTCGCACGTTCTGAAAAAGCAAACAGCCCGAAGAGCACTATGGTAAATGTTACGCCACCTTCTGTCGCTATCGGCTTTGTGAAGAGATTGACGAAACCGAGTCCGAACAGCACTATGAAAACAAAAATAAGCCCAATGGGGAGTTCAAACTTCCCGATTATAATATTGGGGGGCACTTTCCATTCACGCGGGGATTTGTCCTTGTAACGGAGCACCAATACCGAGAATGTCGTCATCACAAAGGTCCATACGACACCAAACGCGTAAGCTTCACCGAGGAGAAACACGTCTCCCCTGCTCCCTATGATCATAAGCAGCTGTAAAATCGCCAGCAGGTTGATAATCCTGTAGGATGTGCCATAGCGGCTGTGAGGTTTTCTAAACCATTCGTGAAGCACCCCGTCTTCAGCCACACGGTTCAACACGCTGTTCGCGCCGATCAGCGAGGTGTTTACAGCGCCCGCAAGGATAAGGAATCCGACAACCACGACGAACATCTGCAGCGCGAGAAGGGCGGCATGCGGACCCACAAGGTTCATCGCCAAACCACTGAGGGCGTTGTCGTTGTACTTCCCCATCAGTTCGTGCTGTGGAATGATCATCGCGCCGAAGAGTGAGTTCAGACCGGTGAAAATAAAGCTGAAGACAAACATTATAAGCGCTGTTTTCTTCAGGTTTTTCAGCTTGGGCGATTCGATCTCCCGATAGACCTGGGCAAGTGTCTCTTCGCCGCTAACTGCAAGGACGGAGTGCCCCATACCGACTATCACGCCCACAAAACCTATGGTCCGCAACCAGTCGACACCCTTGAGCCATCCGAGGGCATCGGGTGAGAGGTTCACTGTGAACGGCGGCAAATGGAAACCGCGTGTGAAAATTGTTGTAAGCGACCAGACAAACAGCACCACCGCCAGGACGCCTGTGATCTGGAAAATCCTCAGGGCTTTCTCGCTCGATTCTTCGATGCCGATGATATTGTTTCTCCAGAAGTACAGCTCGATGAGGATTGCAGCTCCGATCGCCACAAGATTACCAGGGATTTGGACGTTCAAGCCGAGCGAGTGCGAAATGGATTCGAGTAGCCCCTCGAAATACTGTCCCGCTGACACCGCGCTGATGGGGGCGGTAATCAAGTAGTCGAAGACGAGCGCGGAAACCGCTACCTTCGCAAAGCCGCTGCCGAGTGTCTTCTTGACGACACGGTAGCTTCCTCCCCTGACGAACATGCTTGAGGATTCTATGTAGACTGCCCTGATGCCGTATGCGAACAACATCACAAAGAGTATGAACCAGGGTGCAGACGGACCCACAGCTTTCTCCGCTATTCCGAGTGCGTAGAACGCGCTCGAACCGAGATCGGATACGACAACCGCCGCCGCACGCCAATACGAAATGAAGGACAACATCACGGTGGTTATTACAACCACCTTCACTTTCTTAAAATCTATGCCTTCAGGATCCTTTGGTACGTCAATGTATTCTTGTTTCATAATATTTCTTTTTACAAGTGCTCAAGCTATAAGGTGTCAAGGGAAAAGTCAAACGAACCGGAATGAATTACCGTGTGCGCTATACTATTTCAGTAAAACGGCCTTCAAAGTCTTCCTTTCGTGTCGCGGCGAGCCGTCGACGTCTACGACGACGAAGTAAACACCGGATGAATACCTGGTAAGGTCGAGAGCAACGACGTTAGACCCCGGCGCGAGATTCCGCCGATCGCTCTTCACCAGCCTCCCGTCGGGGGAATAGATCGACACTACACCAACGGAAGGCCGTGAACTTTGGGAGAGCGTGACATTAAATTTCGCAGCAGGGTTGAATGGATTTGGGTATATTTCGGACACACTGAATGCCGACGGGACGAGAACTGATATGCCCGATGTGAGCGACGGAGAACCGGCATCGAGCCAGGCTGAATAAACCAGTGACGCCAGTGCTTCGGATGCAGACTGAAGCATCTCATTCATCATCGTGTCCAGCCTCGACCACATGGCATCGTAATAAGCCGTACCGTACTGCGGGTCTACAGTCTTGGCGTAGGTGTCCGCGTCGAGGATCTCGCCGACAAGCGCGTTCGATTCCCCGATTACACGGAAAGCAAATTCGAGCGCGGTCGTGTCGATCCTATCCGCGACCACAGGATCGATAGTAACGTACCCCTGATACCGGTCAAGAAGGCCTGTCTCAAACCTGGAATGGATTCCGCCGTTGCCGGTCAGCTTCCCGTCATAGTTTTCGGTGCAATGGAGAGGCTGAAACGCGTCTCCGATATAATGCCCGAGGTCCGCGATGACGCTGTCCGCCTTTTCGTGATCACCATTTTCCAGATAAACCACAAGTGAGTTGTACGTTGAGCTGATTGCCCACGGCAGGGTGCCGTTCCGGATGACGACCGCACTTCCATACTTCGCAAGCAGCGAATCGTAATCATGTGTCAGAGTGCCCGCCGCGAAATCCGGGTACGCATCGATGTCGATGAAGTGCCTGGGTGACTCGGAGGGATCCGCACTTTTCCGGGAATCCGCGTCGGATGCATGCTGAACGTAATAGGAGCTCTTCTCCGACAGGGATTGGAGCGACATTGGGAGAAATTTCCCGAAATTCCCGTTGATGATCTGGTGGCCGGTTCTTCCCCATCCGAACGCGACGTTGCACGCCAGGAATAGCACCGAAAAGACCTTCAAGCCGTAATCCAATTTATTCAATATGTTATTTCTCCAGAACAAGTTTGATTGTCGCAGCCCGATTAG
>CAWEBD010000030.1:0-4104 GCA_963806435.1 uncultured Bacteroidota bacterium | reverse complement strand
GCTTATCCTTGACCGTATCCAGGACCCTCAAAACTTCGGGGCCATCCTGAGAAGTGCCGCCTTCTTTCAGGCTGACGGCGTGATAATCCCGAAGGAGGAACAGGCCCCTCTAAACGAAACCGTCATCAAGGCGTCGGCCGGCGGGGCGTTCCACGTTAAGATTGCGCGCGAAACAAACCTGCACCAGGCGATCAACTATCTGAAAGAGAAAGGATACTGGATCGCCACAAGCGCCGGGAAGTCTCCCCTTTCCATAGCCGAGCTCGATTTCAAGATGCCGGTAGCCATAATCATCGGCAACGAGGGGACCGGAGTGAAGAGGCTGCTCCGCGAGAAGTCCGACATGACATTCTCAATCCCACAGCTCGGTAAGATAGACTCGCTTAATGTATCCGTGGCCACAGGGATAATATGCTACGAAATTGCCCGCCAACGTTCGGGAGTTCCGCTCCCCGGACAACCAGAACCAAAAGGAATACCGGAATGAAACAACTATCGGTAAATATAGACCACGTCGCGACGCTCAGGCAGGCACGCGGAGAGAACGAGCCTGACCCGGTGACCGCGGCGCTTATCGCCGAGCTGGCCGGCGCCGTTGGAATAGTCAGCCACCTTCGCGAAGACAGAAGACACATACAGGACAATGACGTTTACCTCCTGCGCAAGACGCTGAAGACTAAACTGGATCTCGAGATGGCGGCAACGGAGGAAATAATCAACATTGCTCTCGATGTGGTTCCGGACCTGGTCACGCTTGTTCCGGAAAAGCGGCAGGAGCTGACGACCGAAGGGGGACTGGACGTCGTCTCCCAATTGACCCATTTGACGCAAGTGACATCGAGATTTCACCGGAAGAATATTCTTGTCAGCCTCTTCGTTGCTCCCAACAAGGACCAGATTAAAGCCGCAAAGAGCACCGGCGCCGACTTTGTCGAACTTCATACGGGCGAATACGCGAATGCCCGTGGAAAGGCTGTTGACGAGCAGCTGGAGCGGTTGAAGAAAGCCGCGCGTGATGCAGCGAAGCTCGGCCTCAAGATAAACGCGGGACATGGACTTAACTACCGCAACCTCAAACCTGTCGCTAAGATAGAAGAGATCGAGGAGTTCAGCATCGGACACGCGCTCATTGCACATGCCCTGTTTGTCGGCATGGAGAGGGCCGTCAAGGAAATGATCGATATTCTCAGGGAGGCAGAGCATTGACGAGAAGCAAGTCTACCAAAGCCATTCACGGGAGGAAGGACAGCCTCTACAGGGGTGCTAATTTCCCGATATACACAAGCACTACGTTTGCCGTGGAAAAGAGCGATGACTACGATAAGTTTATCGGCGACGAGGAAGAGTTTTACATTTACTCGCGCTATTCAAATCCGACCGTCAGGAACGCTGAAGAAAAACTTGCCGCACTGGAAAACGCCGAGGACGCCGTTCTATTCTCGAGCGGGATGGCGGCAATCACGACGGCAATCCTGGCATTCGCTAAAAAGGGAGATAGCATCGTTGCTTTCCGCCGGCTATACGGGATGGCGTACAGGTTTCTCAGAGACGTGGTGCCGAATTTCGGGATCGAAGTCCATTTTGTGGACGAAGCCGAATTGTACAAGGCACACCTCCAATTTCCCGGGGCGAAACTGTATTATTTCGAATCCCCGATAAACCCCACCACCGATTGCATTTCTATCGAGAAGACCGTGAGGTCTGCCAGGAAGGCGGGAGCCCTGACAATCATGGACAACACCTTCGCCTCCCCCATCAATCAGAATCCTATCGATTTCGGCGTCGACATCGTAGTGCACAGCGCAACAAAGTACATCGGAGGCCATAGCGACATAATGGCCGGTGCCGTCGTCTCATCGAGGAGCCTCATTAAGCCGGTGCGCGAGACGCTGAAAGCATTCGGCGGCTGCATAAACCCCATGGACGCGTACATGCTCGACAGAAGCCTCAAGACTCTCAAGGTCCGCGTTGAGCAGCAGAATAAAAGCGCCCAGAGAATCGCGGAATTTTTCGAGCGCCAGAAAAAAGTTGTCAGTGTCTATTATCCCGGTATCCCTTCGGTCCGAAGTTACAAAGTGGCAAAGAAGCAGATGCTCGGCTTCGGCGGTATGCTCTGCATCGAACTCCCCGACCTCACGTCCGCGAAAACATTCTGCGATAGTCTCCAGGTCGGATTGAACGCGACAAGCCTTGGGGGCGTGGAGACTCTGGTCAGCATACCTGTCCTCACAAGCCATATTAAAATGAGCTCCGAGGAACTTAAATCAGCCCATGTCTCGGAAGGGATGGTCAGGATATCTGTTGGGCTTGAAGACCCCGAGGACCTCATGCTTGATTTCAAGAACGCGCTCGCGAAAGTTGGATCATGACTGAGCACATGCCTTCGAACCGCGTGAAAGTCTACAGCACCTTCGTTCAATCGGACGTAATATTTGCAAAGATGATCCTGCAACAGGAACAGATTGAATACTTCACCCAGAACGAGGATGTCGCCGCTGTCTACCCTATCCCCGGGATGGGAAACGTCGACTTCTTCGTGGCCGAGAGCGACTTTGAAAGGGCGCGGCTTGTACTGGAACCGCTCATAAAAGGAAACGAGGGGTAGATATCCTCGCACGAGCAGGAATTACTTCCTGTTCTTCCGCAGTGCCAGGTGAAGGCGAAGTGCTCTCCCGAAATTCGCCACGTAGATTCCAAAGTTGTCCGCGCCGCCGGCAAACGCCTTCAGAGTGCGATCGGCTGCGTCGTAGTATTCCCTGTTTTCAGTAATTGTGAAAAGACGGTCGAGGAATATAGCCGCGCCGGAATTACCTGAAGGAGTAGGAGCGTCATCGATCGGTTTCTTCTTGCTGGACAGGATCCCTTCCTCTTTACTCTCCGCGGGCCTGTCAAAGAATCCTCCGGCTTCCTTATCCTCAAAATCATCCAAAAGCACCTGACCGATTTTCTCAGCCGCGTCAAGGTGGATATCGTTTCGCGTGACATCAAAAAGGTCGAGCAGCGAGATCCCGAAATAGACTTGATCGTCCAGGAGGCCGTTGTAAGTCACGGAATTCCCCGCAAAGGCGTGTGCCACCTTCCCGCGCTCATCCGTCATTTTCGAGAGAATGAAATCCGCTGCCGTCTCGGCCGCTTCCAGATACCCGTGCTCCTTCAGAACGATTGACGCCTCCACAAGTGCGCTTATGGCAAGCCCGTTCCTGTCCGCAAGCACGGTCCTGTCTATGAACGGGGACTTTCTCCGGACCCGGGCCTCGAGCATTTTCCGCGCGGCTGACTCGATCAGTTGGGCAACATCGATCTCCGCCCTTCCCAGATTTTTTGCGATCTCAGCCGGGGCCACCGCCACTCGCAGTACGTTCCTGTCGGGAAGCTCGTGCGTGTCATTGGGAGATTTGCGAATATCGAAATACTGAGAAATTACACCGAATTCCTCTTCGGTCACGCTGTTGCGTGCCTCGGCTTCGGTCCAGGTCCAGTAACTCCCGTCATCATCAGGGCCGACGTCGGCGTCCTCGTGCGCGTGAAAAGGGCCCTCCGGCGACCTCATTGTCTCCCAGGATCCAGTCAGCAGTGCGCCTCGCGATGTCGGAGTAGAGAACGTTTCCGCTCCATTCGAAGGCCTTTAAGTAGACAACCAGCATCAGGGAGTTATCGTACAACATTTTCTCGAAATGCGGAACATGCCAGTAGCGGTCGACCGAGTACCTGTGGAATCCGCCGCCGAGTTGGTCGTATACCCCGCCTTGCGCTATCCTGACCAGAGTGGTTTCGACAACACTTCGCAATCCCGGATCACCAGTCCTTCCCACCTCTTCTGCGAGCAGCTGGAGCGCGGTAGCATTGAAAAACTTCGGCGCGGTTCCGAATCCGCCAAATTCATTGTCCGCTTTGTCCACTGCAAATTTCATAATTTGCCGGACGATCTTCTCGTCAAGCTCTCCGGACCGGGCAGTCCTGGACTCAAACTCTTTCACATACTGTTCGATCTCCCCGGCACTCTTGTAAACGTCCTCTCTCCGCTTTGTATAGGTATCCGCGATCTCCGGGAGAAGAGATAGGAGACCCGGCCTTCCCTGCAAATCATTTTTGGGGAAATACTCC
>CAWEBD010000029.1:0-21835 GCA_963806435.1 uncultured Bacteroidota bacterium | reverse complement strand
CGACACGCAGTTTCTCGGCGGTAGCAGTGCTGATGATTATATCGCCCAGGTTACCTGAGAGGTAAGTCCCCTTGACGATATACTCATGAACGGTCGTCACTCGTCTTTCCATCCCGGGTACAATCCCTACTATGGAGACGCCTGAAGAATTGTACGCGCTGCTGACGAGGCCGAACGTTCGAAGCCTTTCAGAAATCTCACAGGATGAATTTAGATTTGCCAGGGCGGCGCTTATCGCGGCGGTGTCTGACATGGAGTTCTTCAGCGCGGGATCCGTGTGGTAGCCCTTCTTGTGAATCTGAATGTAGCCGGCGTCAGCCCCGATTTGGTTCGTAAGCATCTGTTGCATCATTCCTATCGAGACGGCATCGGTGAGAACCAACGCGATCACGCCGATCATTATCGAGACGATCAGTATGGACGATCTTCTCTTGTTACGCAATATGTTGCGCCAGGCTATCCTGCTTATCATGGGCGAGTCTCGATGCTCCTAAAGCTGACAAATCCTGAGCACGAAATACTAAGACCTAAACGATTAACAAATCCGAAATTCAAAGCATCAGGTTCCACATGCTGGCAGATGTTTCCCTTTGTTAGCGATTGTGACATTTGAATTTGTTTAGGATTCAGAGTTTAGGCTTTCGAATTTCATTGCTAGGTGTACCTGATTCCTTTCAGCGGCTCCAGACTGAGCACCCTCCAGAGCGGGTAAACTGCCGCGACGATCGATATGCCGAGGATGGTCAGTGAAGAGTCCACGAAGATCTTAAACGACAGTGATGACGCCAGAATCGGCGCGAAACCGTATTCCTGGTATAGCTTGGCGATGTCTCCGCCGAGCATGATCGGATGCCTGACCCAGTACGAGTTGACAGCGGCGCCTATGCCGTTTCCGATAATGAAGCCTATGATAAGCATGAAGAAGATTTCCAGCGCGACCGCGACGACAAGCCTCTCCTGCGACATTCCCAGCGAAAGCATGACACCGTATTCCCTGAACCTCTCGGTGATCGACATGAGTACGGTGTTCAATATCCCGAAGCCCACGACGAAAAGAAGGATTATTATATAAAGTACGCCGCTGGAATTGTCGAGCTCTATCATCTGTTTCAGCTGGGGCAGAAGATCCTGCCAGGGAAGCGCGACCAGCCCCATCGGTTTCAATAGGGGATTGAGCCGGTTGACGACGCTCTCGAGCTCGTCAGGGTTCCGTACGGACATTGCAACGGCATTTATCCTCCCACTCATGCCGAGGAAATCCTGCAAGTCGGAGATATTCATGAAGGCACCCATACGGTCGAATTCATCCGAGCCAGTCTTGAAAGTGCCGACAATCCTGACGAACATATTCCCCAGGATACCATCGAAGCCCTGCGCCAGAACCACTACGGAGTCACCTGTTTGCGCGTCGAGGTTCTGCAGGAGCTTATACCCGACGACGATCTCCGGGACATTCTCGTGAAACCCGTGGGAGTCCGCGGACAGGAACCTCCCGCTGTTCACCTTCTCGGGAAAATCGGTGATGAGCTCTTCCGTCTTCGGCGAGACGCCCATGATCATCACTCCGAGCGACTGGTCATGATAGCTCAGAAGAGCATCCGCCTCGACTCTCGGAGAACTGCCGTTGACATGCGGTGTCTCCTTCAGGGCGCCCTCGATTGCCGGGCTCATTTCAAAACTCTTCTGGAGGGTGGGGCTCTTATTGTAGCCTATCTTCTGAATCTGAAGATAGCCGGTGGATGCGCGGACGGCGGTTTTGATCGTCTCGGCATAGGTCCCGTACTGCATGCCCCGTTGAATAATCGAAAGAGTTATTGCGAAAATCACCGCCGCCATCGCGATGAGCGACCGTCTCCAGTTCCGCCACAAACTCCGCCATGCTAATCGTACAAGTAACATTTGCTCTTAATTCAAAATTTAAAATTGATAATTGAGAATTCTAAATTCATGTTGATCTTATCGCTTCAACCGGCTGGAGCCTGATGGCTTTCAACGCCGGATAAACCGCGGCGAGAAGTGTCACAAGCGGGATGACCAGGACGGTTTGGATGACTGATGAAGTCTCAAGAACGGGGTAGATAATGCTCCCGACTCCGAGCGACTTCAGACTGGCTGAAAACATGGAAAGGTCCCATCCGGAATGCGACAGCGACGAGAGTGCCCCGTACGATGCGGCCAGTCCGATTGAAGTTCCGATGACGGCGAGATAGAGCGCCTCGATCATCACCATGGTGAATATTTTCCTGTTCGACATCCCTATAGCCATCGAAATGCCGAACTCATGCGTCCTCTCCATGACGGACATGAGCATTGTGTCTACGATCCCGAATATGAGCGCGACGGCGATGATACCGGCTATAAGGTAGAGGGCCTGCTTGTACATCTCAAGCTGGGCTACGAGCAGCGGCAGCATTTGTTCGTAACTCAGGACCTCGTATTCTTTCGCGCCTCCCGGCGAACCCGCAATATCGTTCCGGATGCGCGATTCCACTGCCGCCTGGTCGTGTGGGTTCTTCGGGTTGATTACGAATTCCGAGACGAGGCCATCGGCATTCAACATCTGGTCTGCCGTCTGGATGGGGATGTAAACATGCGACTGATCGAAACTCGAATTGAAGGTCTCGAATATGCCTGAGACCCGGCACGCTTCGGAGCCGACGCTCCCGTCAATCTGCGACGCCATGATGACCACCTTGTCGCCGAGTCCGACTTTGAGTTTCTCCGCCATTGATGCGCTCAGGAGGATTTGTCCGGGCTCGCCGGAGAGGTAAGAACCCTTCGTGACATATTGCGATATCGTGGTTATTCTTTTCTCTTCATCGGGGACTATGCCCACGATCGAGACTCCGTAGGAATTGTACGGGCTGCTTACCAGGCCGAACACTCTCAGGCGCTGCGAGTAGTTCAGGATTGCCCCGTCCTTTTTGAGGATCTCGCGAACCGCCCCGGCGTTTGTCATGGAGTTGTCCAGAGTCGGATCGGACTGATAGCCTTTCTTGTGAATCTGTATGTATCCCGCGTCCGCGCCGATCTGGTTCGTCAGCATCTGCTGCAGCATCCCGATCGCAAACCCTTCGGTGAGAATAAGGGCCAGCACACCGACCACGATCGATGTGATGAGGATTAACGATCTGCGTTTGTTTCTCAATATGTTGCGCCAGGCAATCTTGCTTATCATGAGAGAGTCTCGCCGCCCCTAAGGAAGACAAATACCAAGCACGAAATGCTAAACTCTAAATGAGCGCCTTGCGCCATGGAGCATTTTCGTAATAAATGTTGAGCGCCACAAACTCTAAACTCAAAAATGGAAAAACCCAAATCGGGAATAGATGTATTTCGCCTTTTTGGTGTTTTGAACATTGTGATTTGTTTAGGATTTAGAGTTTAGGATTTCGAGTTTCATTGCTAGGTGTACCTTATACCTTTCAGCGGTTCCAGTCTCGACACCCGCCACAAAGGATAGACCGCGGCAGCCACGGAAATTGCGAGCACTATCGTACCGGCGGTTATGAATATTCCCGGCGAAAGAGATGAGGGGACAATCGGCTGGAACCCCCACTCGTGAACGAACTTGCCTACATCACCCCCCAGCACTATCGGGTGCTTAATGAAGTGATAGTTGATCGCGGCGCCGGCAGCGTTGCCGATCGCAAAGCCGATTATTATCATGAAGAACATCTCCATAGCGGTCGTCACCGCGAGTCTAAAGTTGGACATCCCGATGGACAGCATCACTCCGAATTCCCTGAACCGCTCCGTCACCGACATCAGTAGTGCGTTCAGGATACCGAACCCTACTACGGCGAACAGTATGGTCAGAAAAAGGATGTGAGCCGCGTGACTGAAACCCATCGTCTGCGTGAGCTGCGGGAGAAGTTCCTGCCAGGGAACCGCCACAAGCCCCATCGGCTTCAGCAGGGGATCGAGGGTGTTAACGATCCTGCTTACGTCGGCCGGGTCTTTCACCGAAAGTGCCAAAGCATTCACCCTGTTTCCCATCGCGAGGAAATTCTGTAAAACCGGGACGCTCATGAACGCGCCCGTTCGATCGAATTCGTCGGAGCCTGTCCTGAACGTGCCTACGATGCGGACAAACATGTTCCCGAGCACGCCGTCGAACCCCTGCGCAAGTACGACAACTGAGTCTCCGACCCTTGCGCCGAGGTTCCTGAGGAGTTTGTACCCGACGACAATGTCCGGGTTGCTGTCGTTGTCGAGGAATCTCCCCTCGTTGATCTTTTGTTGAAAGTCCGTGATCAAGCTTTCGCTCCCCGGCTCGACACCGGTAATCATGGCTCCCAGCGAATGGTTCCGGTAACTAAGCAGGCCGCCGGCCTGTATCCTGGGAGAACTCCCTTCGATGACCGGGTCGGATTTGATCGCCGATCTAGTTTCGGGAGTAATCGCAAAACTTTTCTGGAGCGTGGGATTGTCGTTGTAGCCGATTCTCTGGATCTGCAGGTATCCCGTCGAGGACCTTACGGCCGTCCTGAGTGACAGGGCAAATGTTCCGTCGTCGAATCCCAATCTGACTACCGCAAACATGACTGCGAAGGCGATTGCGGCGATGACGAGGATCGAACGCCTCCGGTTCCGCCAGAGGCCGCGCCAGGCAATTCTAATCAATAACATTGGCGGGAGACACTCCTTCGTCGTTGGTACTTCTGGGAATTGCGCGTTGGAGCCTCATCTTTCCAGTTCCTTTAGCGAGAATATCCTAACGGAGATCTTCGTGTCGAACGTCGCCTCGTCCATTTTTATTTCGGTCGAGTGTGTCTTGTCGGCATTGTACATTGTCCATACCGCCGGGACTTTTCGGCCGCCCATGGCCTTGAAGTCACTCATCACCATGGTCCGCATCAATTGTCCCTTCTCGTCAAAGTACTCCACCTGGGCGGGGAGGTCGTCCGCCTTTCGGACCCAGTAAAGTATTTTTCCCCAGACGACCGGGGCGTTGGGCTTAGGAATCAATTGTAGCTTCCAGCATTCGACATCCGCGATCTTTTCGTTACCGATTACCGTTATCGAGTAGTCTTCTGTGAGTGTTTCCTCGCGGACCATATCGTCGTAAGTGTAATCGGATCCGTTCCACGACTGGAGCATCATGGAAGGGGGGATGCGGATTGTAGTCTCGGTGTTCCTGAGGTACATCCATATGTCGTTCCCGAGTTTGAGCGTTCGGTTGCCGGCTTCGCGGGCGGGGGAGAGTATCTTCACGAGCGCTTTTGAAGTGCCGCTCGTCCAACTTTCCATCTTCATCGTTCGGGTGTAATCCGGCGTCTTGATTGTCATTTCCATGATGGAGTGGCTGGACACTTTGCCTTTTATTGCGTCCTCGGCCCTCTGGATGATCTGTTTGGCATCCTGAGCGAAAGCGCTCCCCGTAAATCCGAGCACAACCAGCATATATGACATATAAATCCGAAGCATTTCCTTTACTCCTGTCTTATCGATACGAAAAGTATCTCAAGGGCGCGAAGGCGCCCTTTCAAGCTTTAATTGCCGCCATTAAGAAATTGACACCGTTAACAAGCTGCTTTGCGATGTCGATGTCCCTCACTCCGATGGACCACATCAGAATTGTCCCCTCGAGGAGGCTGATGATCGAGTTGGCCATCTGATGAGGCTCCACGGGTTTGAACTCGCCCTGTTCTATTCCTCTTTTTATGATTGATTCAAGCAGAGCGTGATAATTCTCGAACTCCTTTTTAGCCAGCTTCTTGACTGTTTTGTCACGAAGTGCCAAAACGTATAACTCCTGGATCACGGGCCTGAACTGCATCATCTTGTCCGTCTCCGCGATTGCCAGTTCAAGGAACTGCTGCAACTGTGTGGAGGCGGGGCCGGGCGCTTCGGTTATCTGGCGGAGTTCAGGCATTCCGGAGTTGAAGAAAGTGTTCATTAACTGCATGATCAATTCATCCTTGCTCTTGAAGTACCAATAAATCGCGCCTTTGCTCACTCCCGATTCGCGCACGATATCATCCATACTGGTGTCCTTCAGGCCCTTCTTGGCAAATGCCTTAATGGCGGCATTCATTATCTGATTCCTGCGCTTTTCGCTGTGTTCCGGGTCTTTTTTTCGGGGCATAATTATTTGTAAACCGACCGGTCGGTTTAGGAATAAAATAATATCTCCGTCGCGTCGTGTCAAGGACAATCGGTAGTGTCTCAGTTTCACCTTAAATCGAACCGCCATTTCAAATCAACCACATAGGCACACCTGTGTGCCGAAGCACTTCGGTGCGCAGGCACATAGAAAAGCATGGAAATTCGTCCCACCTATGTGTTCTATGTTTCTCCCGTTCATTAATATCAAAAAGGATATACGGGATGCCGCACCGCGTGGCGCGGTATCCGCGACAAAGCGGCATATGTGGTTTAATTTCAAACTGAGACACCACCGGACAATCGGCAGCGGGCGACTAGAAATTTTGATCTCGCGAAGGCTCGGAGAACGAAAAGCAAAGAGAACCGGTTTGATTCCTTTCGGGCTCCGCGGCTTTGCGGGAGGATGAATTCGCTGAGCCACCAGCCACCACCCGTCAGCGCGATATGGACTTGGCGATGGGCGCGCCCGCAGCCGCTCTAGATGTCTGGAGAAGAGAGGAGACGGCTATTCAACTGCGAAGAGGGGGATTCCCGGGCTTTCGGTAGTGGGCTACTTTGAACTTGAAAAACAGAACACGTGCCGACTTTCGGCATCCCGCGTATCCGATTTTCGTATTAATGTGCGGGAGATGACACAGAGCAATACAAGATTACCACGGATCGGATCATTGTTAATGAATAATCCGTGAGAATCAGTGGCTTTTTCCGTGTGATCCGCGTGCAAGTATTGGGCGCCAGATTCAACCGCATACCATGCAGGCCGATCTGTTTCTATTGAAAGTAGTCCACTACTCGGCTTTCATTGTTTCGCGCATCGTAATTACTTACCTTAAAACGATCAGAAAAGGGCTGTCAATGAAGATTTTGTTGGTGTATCCGCGTTATCCCGACACTTTCTGGAGCTTCCGCCACGCGCTGAAGTTCATCTCCAAGAAGGCTGCCTTCCCGCCGCTCGGGCTTCTTACCGTTGCTGCCATGGTCCCGGATGAATGGGAGCAGAGACTTGTGGACCTTAATGTTCGTTCGCTCACGGATGACGAAATAGCATGGGCCGACTATGTGTTCATCAGCGCGATGTCGGTCCAGCGGGAATCGGCAAAGGCGGTTATAAAAAGATGTAAAGAACTTGGAAGGAAGACCGTCGCCGGAGGACCGCTGTTCACGGCGTTCCCGGATGAGTTTGATGAAGTCGATCATCTCGTGCTCAACGAAGCCGAGATAACCCTGAAGCCCTTTATCGACGACCTCACGATGGGGACCGCGAAACACATATACACTTCCTCCGAATGGGCCGATATCTCCAAGACCCCGGCGCCGAAGTGGAATTTGATCGACTTCCGATACTATGCTTCAATGAACCTCCAGTACTCGCGCGGCTGTCCGTACGACTGCGAGTTCTGCGACATAACGGTGCTGTACGGCCGGGTACCCAGGACAAAAACGAAAGTGCAGGTCATTGCCGAACTCGACAACCTCCGCGACCTCGGATGGAAAGGAAGCGTCTTCTTCGTCGACGATAACTTCATCGGCAACAGGAACAAATTGAAAAAAGAAATCCTGCCCGCGATCATCGGATGGATGAATGAGAGACGGCATCCGTTCTATTTCAACACGGAGGTCTCGCTGAACTCCGCGGACGACGAGGAGCTGATGACGCTCATGGTGCGGGCCGGGTTCAACGCGGTCTTCATCGGAATCGAGTCACCCAACGAGGAGAGCCTGCAGGAATGCAGGAAGATTCCGAACAGGAGCAGGGACCTGGCTGGAAGCGTAAGGAAGATTCAAAGCTTCGGGATGCAGGTGCAGGGAGGCTTCATCGTCGGTTTCGATGTCGACCCGCTGTCGATTTTCGACAGGCTTACTTCCTTCATCCAGGAAACCGGGATAGTCACCGCGATGGTTGGGCTTCTAAACGCCCCCCGCGGTACCAGACTGTACAAAAGACTGATGAACGAGGGGAGGATCCTCCACGCCTTTTCGGGGAACAACACAGACCTTTCGATGAATTTCATCCCGAAGATGAATCGCGAGACGCTGCTCAACGGTTACAAAAGCATCGTTGGGAGGATCTACTCACCGAAGGAATACTACGCGCGTGTGAAGATGTTCATGAGGGATTTCAAACCTCCACAGGTGAAGGTGTTTCGGTTGAACTGGTACGACATCAAGGCCCTCCTGAAATCGGCACTGATCCTGGGTGTTGTCGCGAAGGAGAGGGTTTACTACTGGCGCCTTTTCTTCTGGTCGTTGTTCACCCGTCCCAAACTGTTTCCTATGGCCATCACTTTCGCGATTTACGGTTTCCATTTCCGGAAGATATTCGAACGGCAGATAATGACGATGGAATGATACCGTGCCTCCGCCCTGGAGGTGCAAATCTGCAAAGTGGGAGCGGACCCGGTCCCGGACCGATGGGGCTAGTTCACACCCTTCGAATTGAGGAACGCGCTGTACTTCTTATCGCTGTACCTAATGTGGTGGTTCAGCCAGTCCTTCAGGAAATTCATCACTTCAATTGTCACGGTCGTCTGGCCGGCTTCGAATTTCGATTTGACATCCAGCGCCTGCTTCGTCAATTCGTCATGCTCCTTCTTGTGCTGCGGATATTCGATGTAGCCGTACTTCTGGAAAAGCCGTTCTTCGGTTCCAAAATGATACACGGTGTAGTCCGCAAGGTCATTTAAAACCTTACCCATCACATCTTTGCCCTTGCCTGATTTCATCGAATCGTGTAAAAGGTTGATCAGGTCGACCAACTTCCTGTGTTGATTGTCGATTTCCTTTACGTTGACGCTCAATTCCGGTGTCCACTGGAAAAGGGGCATTGAATCTCTCCTAAGTTGAGTATTTGTCCTGATGTCTGAATTACCGCACACCTTTTGAATTCAGGAATGCTCCGTATTGTTTATCGGAATTGAGTATATGGTTCTTTAGCCATCCCGTCAGAAAATCAAGTACCTCGGAAGCCTGGACGCCTTCGCCGGATTCGTACCTCCCGCGGAGATCAAGGACTCTCCACAACAGGACGTTATGCTCCTCCCTGTGTCGCATTAGGTCAGAGTAATCGTATTGTTTAAGCAGCTTCTCCTCGTATACGAAGTGGTAGGCGGTGTAGTCGAGCAGCTTCTTTAGTGTCTCCTTGAGTACGACCTCGTGGTTTCCCGTCCTGATAGAATCATCGAGGTCGTTTACCATTTCGACAAGTCTTCTGTGCTGTTGATCGAGTTGCCTGATGTTGACGCCGTATACATCGTTCCATTCGAATAATGCCATTAGGCTTCACCTCCGTAATGAATTCGGGTATTGTCGCAATCTCTTGAACATCCGTGCCCATTGTCGCGCCCGGCTCGCATCATTGAATTTTATGGTTCCATGATAAACAAAAACCGTAAACAAAGAAAGTGCCGACCGGATAATTCTGCCGGCGGGTTCCGTGCGGCGCCGTACTTCGGCCCCGCTCATCTGGCGGTGAAAAACTCCGGGCAAGGGAACAGGTGTCCGAAGGTTGTCATTTGTTTATTATATTATGACGTTAGGCGCTTGCGGGACGGGTGCTCCATCGAGAGGAGGTCTCTGTTCTGAAATTGTGAGCGCAGCTCGTAAAGTTACTGGAAAGAGGTTTGAAAGGGACCATTGGAAAATCTGAACAAATCGCGCCGGTTCGTTAAAGCTGAAGGTTTGGAATGGGAAGATGCGGGCGAGGGAGTCCGTCGCAAGATACTCGGCCACGACGGCGAGCTTATGATGGTCCGGGTCGAATTCAGGTCGGGGGCGGTCGGTTATCAGCACACGCATCCTCATCGTCAGGTTACTTACGTGGAATCGGGGCGGTTTGAAGTGCAGATAGACGGAAAGAAGGAAGTGCTCGGAAGGGGGGACAGCTTCATCGTGGAGCCCGATTTACCGCACGGCGTGATTGCTCTTGAGGACGGCTGCCTGATTGATGTTTTCAATCCAGCTCGCGAGGATTTCCTGAAGGGGAAGAAGACATGACGGCTTATCATCTGAAGAGTCTGTGGGGAAATCAAAGTCATTCCGCCGGATCACATCCGGCGGTCAACCGGCTCTATCCAGAAAGCAACTGAAATCGAAGAAAGGTAAAGACATGGACGTGAGATATTCTCCCGACAATTCAAGTTACCGGTCACTTAAGACGGAGGAGCTGAGACACGCGTTCCTGATGGACAATCTGTTCCAGGAAGGCAAAGTCCAGATGGTGTATTTCGATCTGGACCGCGCGATCGTCGGAGGTACTGTGCCGACGAAGAAACCGCTTAAGCTCCTGAGCAGCAAGAAGGAAATGGCGGCCGAATATTTCGCCCAGCGAAGAGAGATTGGGATTTTCAATGTGGGCGGGACGGGCACGATAGAAGCAGATGGAGAAAAGTTTACGGTAGGTCCGAAAGATGCGGTGTATATCGGAAAAGGAACGAAGGCGGTTTCCTTCAGCAGCGCAAAGAGTTCCAATCCGGCTTATTTCTATTTCGTGAGTTATCCGGCCCACGCTTCTCATCCCACGACGCTGATCAAGTTCGGGGAAGTGTACTCGGCGAAGCTCGGAAGCCAGAAAGAAGCGAACTCGCGAACCCTCAACAGGTACATTCACCCGAACGGTGTGAAGAGCTCGCAACTTGTCATGGGACTGACCGAGCTCGACGAGGGGAGTGTCTGGAACACTATGCCCTCGCATACTCACCAGCGGAGGACGGAGATTTATTTCTACTTCAACGTCGACGAGAACGCGATCGTGTTTCACATGATGGGCGAGCCTTCGGAGACAAGGCATATCGTCGTGCGGGACAAGCAGGCGGTCATCTCGCCGAGCTGGTCGATTCACTCCGGCGGCGCGACGAGGAATTATTCGTTCATCTGGGCAATGGGCGGCGAGAACCAGGAGTTCGAGGACATGGATGCCGTCGAAATGTCTTCATTGAAATAACAGGCCGCCTCGCAGCTAATCAGGAAAGCAGGTATACAAGGCATGATTCTCGACAAATTTAAATTGGACAACAGGACCGCGTTGGTAACCGGTTCCAATCAGGGAATAGGCAAGGCATACGCGATCGCTCTTGCGGAGGCTGGTGCCGATATCATCAGCGTTTCTTATACCGATGACTTCTCGGATGTCGAAGAGGAAATCAAATCCCGCGGTCGGAAGTTCAAATCGTACGTAAGCGACTTTTCCGACAGGGATTCTCTCTATGCGTTCATCAGAAGCGTGAAGTCCGATTTTCCCAGGATCGACATCCTTGTAAACAACGCTGGAACGATCCTTCGCAAACCGATTTCCCAACATCCCGACGAATATTGGGACAAAGTCATAGATGTTAATCTGACCGCGCAGTTCATATTGACGAGAGAGATCGGTAAAGACATGGCTGAGAGAGGATACGGCAAGATAGTCTTCATCGCCTCGCTTCTCTCGTTCCAGGGAGGCATACTCGTCCCGGGCTACGCAGCGTCGAAGGGAGGAGTGAAACAGCTGACGATGGCTTTCGCGAACGAGTGGGCGGCAAATGGCGTCAATATAAACGCGATAGCACCCGGCTACATCGCCACCGACAATACTAAGGCTCTCCGCGAGGATCCCGTCAGGTCGAAGAACATACTCGACAGGGTCCCGGCCGGCCGGTGGGGATTGCCTGAGGATTTGATGGGGACGGTCGTGTTTCTTTGCTCCGAGGCGTCGAGCTATCTGAACGGGAGCGTTATTACCGTTGACGGCGGCTGGATGGGAAGGTAATAGACCGGAGCCCCGCGGAGTTTGTTTGGATTATACAAAGTAAACTTGGAAATAGGTCGCATTGGCGACGGTTCGGTAATGACTCATTTAGGTTTCACGCAGAGATCGCAGAGAAAAAAAATCGCAGAGAACGCAAAGGGATTTTACACTTTTCTCTGCGTACTCTGCGACTACTTTGCGGACTTTGCGTGAAATATCTTCACTAATATTCAAACCGGGTCACTACCGACGGTTCGCCTGACTAAACATGGAGTTCATTGATGGCAAATTCATATGTAGAAGAGACATTCGGGCTTAAAGGGAAAGTCGCGGCTGTGATAGGCGGAAGCGGCGTGCTCGGCGGGAGCGTCGCGGAAGCCCTCTCGAAAGCAGGCTCGAAGATCGCGATCATATATAACCACGGCAAAGATGCCGCCGAAGCAAGGGTGAAAAGCATCCAGGCGCTCGGCGGAATGGCGATTGCCGTCCACGCCGACGGCACCGTCAAATCGGATCTCGAGAAGGCGAAGGATGAGATCGTGTCGAAGTGGAAACAGGTTGATATACTTGTCAACGCACCCGGTGTAAACTCCACTACTCCGGTACTCGATATAAAGGAGGATGAATGGGAGCGGATAATTAACGTCAACCTCAAGGGAATGTTCTTCGCCTGCCAGGTTTTCGGAAAGCACATGATAGACGCGAAGGTGAAGGGGAGCATAATAAACTTTTCATCCGTTTCGTCTGAAATTCCCCTTTCTAAAGTGTTTACCTATGCTACGTCCAAGGCAGGTGTGAACAACATGACTCGCTTCCTTGCGAGGGAATGGGCGCAATACGAAATCCGCGTCAACGCCGTCATGCCGGGCTTCTTCCCGGCTGAGCAGAACAGGAAGATCCTGACCGAGGAGCGTCGGAAGTCGATATTTAATCATACGCCGATGGCAAGGTACGGCGAGGCTGAGGAGCTGAACGGCGCTTTTGTCTGGCTCGCCTCGAACAATGCTTCCTCGTTCGTTACGGGCACGATCATCCCCGTCGACGGCGGATTTACTGCCATGACAATCTAGGCGGAAACCCTTCATGAAAATTGCAGTGGACCAGAGAATTCCGTTTGTGGAAGAGGCCTTCGGCCCGTTCGGAGAAATTGCGAAATATGACAGCCGTGCCATCGACAATATGGCAGTGAAAGATGCCGATGCCCTCCTCGTCAGATCCGAGACGAAAGTTGATGAGAATCTGCTTGCCGGGAGCAAAGTACGTTTCGTCGGCACGGCGACAATCGGCACCGACCATGTAGACCTGGATTTTCTGAAAAGGCGGGGGATTATCTTCGCGAGCGCCCCCGGGTGTAATTCAAATGCCGTCGTTCAATACGTGTTTTCCGCGCTCTTCACGCTGGGGAAACGGTCTGGCTTCAAGTTAAGAGGAAAGACTCTTGGAGTTGTCGGCGTTGGGAATATCGGCAGCAAGATCGTGCGCGTGGGCCGCAGCCTGGGTATGGATGTTCTACAAAACGATCCTCCCCTTGCCCGGTCAACCGGTGATTCGCGTTTCGTCCCGCTCGATGACCTCATGGGAGCCGACTTCATTACGATACACGTACCTTACACGAAGGCCGGTACCGATGCAACTCACCATCTCTTCGACGAGAAGAGGCTTTCGATGCTGAAGAAGGGCACTGTGCTCATCAACTCATCAAGAGGGGCGGTGGTCGACAATCCGGCGCTCAAAGCCGCGTTGTTGCAGTGGCGTGCCCGGGAATGCCGTCCTCGATGTCTGGGAGAAAGAGCCGAACATAGACATTGACCTGCTGTCGAAGTGCGCGATCGGAACACAGCATATCGCCGGATACTCAATTGACGGTAAAGTCAACGCGACGCGGATGATCTACGAAGCGTTCTGCGGATACTTTGGGTTGACTCAATCATGGAATTCAGCGTCGGTGATCAAGCCGCCGGAACATCCCGTGATTTCAGTGGAAGCCGGATACGCAGACACGGAAGATGTCATTTCAAGCGCGGTAAGGAAGTGTTACGACATCATGAAAGACGACGAACTCCTCAGGAAGATCGGTGAACTGAAGGATGATGAACGAGGACCGTACTTCAAGGGCCTGAGAGGTAAATATGTTTTCCGTTACGAGTTTTCAAATATGACGGTGGTTCTTCCGCGGCATGACAAGCTTCTGAGCGCCGCGCTTGAGGCATTCAGGTTCATGGTAGACTACGCCGCTTCATAAGAAGACAAACGCAGCGAAGCCGGTACAGAAATTGTCCTCACCGGCGGAAAGGGGCTCTTGAGGTCGAAGAAGATGAGGAGGATAAGGGAAATGGCTAAGAGTCGGTTGAGCAAGGGCGATTTTCTAAAGGCCCTCACGTTTGAGCCATTGGGCAGGAAAAACTGGAACAGGTTCGTCGAGCTCTTCGGTGAAAGAGGCGCGTGTGCCAACTGCTGGTGCATGTACTACAGGTTGTCGAAAGCCGACTTCAACAAAGGGAAATCGGGCAACATCAACAAGAACCGGATGAAGAAGATCGTTTGGGCGGGGAAGCCGACGGGTCTGCTTGCCATGTACCAGGGAAAAGCCGTCGCGTGGCTCGCCCTTGCGCCGAGAGAGGATTTCGTCAAACTGAAGAAGTCGAGAGTTCACAAGCCCATCGATGACCAGCCTGTCTGGTCGATACCGTGCTTTTTCGTCGACAAGAATTTCAGGCTTAGGGGATTATCAGTCGCGCTCTTGAAAGGTGCAGTCGCGTACGCACGGAAGAAGAAGATAAATATGCTCGAGGCCTACCCTGTGATACCGACACAGAAGAAATGGCCCGACTCCTTCCTGTGGGTTGGGCTTTTCAAATCGTTCGAGCGGGCGGGTTTTGAGGTTGTCGACAGGACATCGAAATCGAGGCCGATGGTGAGATTTGACCTGACTAAGGAGCCCGCGGCAAAAAGCTCAAAAGGTCGGCCAGGCCCGGGCAATTAAACTGTCCGCGTTATGGTTCGGTCAAACAGGAGTGATTGGAAAATTGATCCTGTTCGACGATTTTCTCGAAGAGAGGATGGCGATAAGAAATGAAAACAAAGAAGAGTAATATTGTCCGGTTTGCATTTTTGGCAGCGACGGTCGCGGTTGTCTCAACCGTTTTTTCGACGAATGTTTACGCGCAAAGAATGAGGGCCTTTCCGGAAAGACAGGCTCCCGCACATCTATTGAGGCTTCCGCAGAATCACGTTAGGGTGTACGCGGGTAACCGCCCGTATTACTATCATAACGGGTACTTCTATAGGGGATGGAGGGGAGGATACGTCCTTTTCCACCCGCCGTTCGGTGCCAGGTTCAGATTTCTTCCCTACGGATTCTGGAGCTTCCACGTTGGCCCGGCGCTGTATTTCTACGGCGGCGGGGCGTACTTCCAATACCTCCCGGAAGAGAACGCCTACGTTGTAGTCCCCAAGCCGAATCAGGCACCTGCCTCTCCGAGCAGCGACGAGGATGTCATGAGCCTGACCGACGGCTCGACGCTCTCCGGAGTGTTCGTCGGCGCGACCGCGGACAGCATACAATTCCAGGTGAAGAACGAAGTCCGCAGCGTCCCGATAACGCAGGTCAAGTCGATCAACTTTGCGCCTTCTTCGTTCAAGGAACAGAAGTAGATGCCCGCGGTTAAGATGAGATTCTGGCCTGAGACGATCAGGCTCTCAGGCCTGTATATTTATCTCCCCGGGATCATCTCCTACCTTGTGTTGTTGAAGGCGAAGATTCTGGATATTTGGGGCTGACTTTCGTCCCGCTGTTCCAATCACAAAGTCAGGTTCTTCGGGGTAAGGGCGACGCGTTAGGAGAATCGGCTTCCACTGATTACTTTTTGGGGTGAGTGAATGGGCATGACAAAGCGGAGCGGGCTGAAATACCATCACCTCGGGATTCCCACCAAAGTGCACAGGGCTGGGGAAGAATATCTTCCGGAGTACGGAATCTACCATTCAGGATTTGAATCGAGCGAATTCGGAATCGAATGGATGTATTACGAGGACGATTGTGGGCTGCCGGAGATCGTAAAGACAATGCCACACGTCGCCTTCGAGGTCGATGATGTCTACGAAGCGATCAAGGGAAAGAAAGTCATCATCCAGCCGAACAGTCCGTCCGCGGGGATTATCGTCGCCTTCATAGAAGACGAAGGTCTTCCAATCGAGTTCATCCAGACAAATAGAGTCGGTCCGACTTGAACCCGGAGATTCGGCCTAAAAGCCCGCAAGAGAAGCAATGTCACAGAGTGCCACGGAGTCACGAAGAGAGACACGGAGAGAAAAGATTTCTGGTCGAAGATGGAAATCCACAAGGGAGGTGGAAGACCTTCGCCGATTGCCGGGTGTCACGCAGTGAGTAGTCGGAACAATTAGAGAAGCGTTTCCGTATTCATATTAAAGCCGGCGAGATGCCGATTGAACAGAAGCTATCAGGAGGATTTTAAATGCTGTACATACTAGCTTTTTTTCTCCCACCCATCGCGGTACTCCTCAGCGGGAAACCGATCCAGGCGCTGGTCAATTTCTTTCTCTGCTTTCTGTTCTGGATCCCGGCGGTCGTACACGCACTTCTCGTGGTCCGCGACCACTATGACGACAGGCGCGCGAAGAAGATTATCAGGGCGATCAAGACTTCAAACGCTTGATAACGAGACTTTGGAACGAAGAGATTGGATGGTTTAAGGGGTGTTATTATCCTGGTCATCCCGGGCACAAATTTCCCTCTTGACATGGTGTAGCATTTCCGTTATCTTGGAAACGAATAATACGATATTCGTTTCCGTAGCTCCCGTCTGAGCCTTTATGCAGTCGATGACTGCTTTTTTTAGTGCAAAATGGAAACGTTGTAAACGCAACTCGTTTCCAGAAGAAAGAAGGATTTAGGAATGACTGAGCCTGAGATCAAAAAAAAGATCCTCACGACCGCCGAAGAGATGTTCATGCAACATGGGTATTCCAAGGTCACGATGGAGGAAATCGCAGCCGGACTCGGAATCAGCAAGAAGACACTGTACAAGTTCTTCCCGAACAAAAAAGAGGTACTGCGCGAGTTGATGACCGAAAGGCAGTGCGAGTTCATGGAGCAAATCGAACTACTCTGGAAACGCGAAGATCTTGACTTCGTCGGGAAGTTCAGAAATACGCTTGACTTCGTCGGTGAGCGGTCTTCCAGGATGAACAAGCTTCAGGATATTCAGAAGAGTGCTCCGGAGATATGGAAAGAGATACATGATTTCAAGAAGGGTAAGATACTTGAAAAGGTCCGCCGCTTGTTCGAGGCGGGGTTCGAGACAGGCATCTTCAGGAGCGATATCGACAGGGACATCGTCATCCTGGTTTACACGAACGCGGTGGAGTCGATCGTGAACCCCGAAGTGTTGTCGGAACTTCCCTGCACTGCCGGCCAGGCGTTCGAAGCCATCTCCAAGATCATATTCGAGGGAATTCTGACGGAAGAGGGAAGATCGAAGTATATCTTCCACAAACCTGTCGCGGTGCTCGCTCAGTAAACGCGAATTCCTAAACCAAAATGAAAAATGTGAAGCTCAAAGTTAGAGGCAATGTATGAAGAAGGTAAAGTTTTATTCGATTATCGTTGTAACCATAGCCATCATCGTGGCGGTTCTCCTCCGGAACCGCGCGCAGATCAAGGCGGAGACGAAGAATCTGAATGTCGATAGTTACGCCGTCACCGTGGCCACAGTGGGGAAGGAAGATCTCACAAATAAATTCGACCTGGTCGGGACGATAAACGCCGATAACGACGTGACCATCGTCGCGGAAGCGTCGGGCAAAGTCACGAGGGTGCTCGCCCGCGTCGGTGACAATGAGCGGGCAGGCGCGGAGCTGATACAGCTCGACGATAAGCTTCAAACCGCCGCCCTCAAACTGGCGCAGGTCAACCTCGACAAGGCGACTAAGGACTACGAGCGATACAAACAGCTTTATAAAGAAAACTCAATTACCGATTCCCAGCTCGAAAGCGCTGAACTCGCCTACGAGTCGGCGAACGACCAGTTCGTCGATGCGCACCGCCAGTACAACAACACAAGGATAACGACTCCTATCTCCGGCGTCGTCACCGCGCGCGCGGTCGATGTCGGCGCGTTCGTCAACGCCGGAATGATCGTCGCGGAAGTGGTCGACATATCAAAACTGAAGGTTACTGTCAATGTGGCCGAGCAGGACGTCATGGATTTTAAAGCCGGAGACCTGGTGACGATTTTCACGGATGTCTATCCCGGCGTCAAATTCACGGGCCGCATTAAAACAATAAGCTCGAAGGGGGACGCGGACCATACGTATCCGGTGGAGGTGGAATTCCCCAATAGCGCGGACCACTCGCTGAAGGCAGGTATGTTCGCGCAAGTCTATTTCACCGAAAAGTCGCCGGTTAATTCACTTGTCATACCGAGACAGGCGCTCGTCGGGAGCGTTGAAAACGCGCAGGTGTACGTTGTCGACAACGGGATTGCCAGGCTGAGGGATATCGTGGTCGGGTCGAGCCATAATAATTACCTGGAAGTGGTCAGCGGGCTCAAAGCCGGCGAGACGATCGTGACGAACGGCCAGGACAACCTCGAAGATGGATATAAGGTGACAATCGCCGGTTAGGATGCAAGTTATGCGGCGCATAAACGCCGCACAAAAAGAATTTGAAAAGGACCAACTGAAATGACGATTACGGAATTAGCGATAAAAAGGCCGACCCTCGTAGTTGTGGTATTTGGCGCGCTAACGCTCCTCGGAATCTACAGCCTGATGAACCTGAACTATGAGCTGCTTCCCAAGATAACTCCCCCGGTGCTTTCGGTTTCCACAATTTATCCCGGCGCGTCTCCCAACGAGGTCGAGAGCTCGGTCACCAAGCCGGTTGAAGACGCCTTGTCTTCCCTCGACCAGGTTTACAGCATGACCTCTACATCCAACGAAGGCATTTCATTCGTGATGGTGCAGTTCGATCAGTCGGCCGACGTTAACACGGAACTGCAGGACGCGCAGCAGAAGATAAATCAGATTGTCAACACCTTACCGTCCGGTGCGAAGACTCCGGCAATTTCGAAGCTCGATCTCCAGGCGATCCCTGTGCTGCGACTGGGCGTTACGAGCAACATGCTCTCCACCAAGTTTCACCAGTTTGTTGTCGACAGGATCCAGCCGCGGCTGTCGGAGATCCCCGGCGTCGGGCTCGTGACGCTCGTCGGCGGCCTTCAGAGAGAAATCAGGGTTAACCTGGACGAGGGAAAACTCAGGGCGTATGGCATCTCCGTGCTGCAGGTTCTTAATGCCGTGCAGACTTCCAACCTCGATTACCCGACGGGGAAGCTTCAGAACAGCCAGAACCAGTTGATAGTCAGGGTAGCCGGCCGGTTCAATTCCGTCGATGCCATCAGAAACCTCATAATCAAGAGGTCGAAGGATGGCGGTGAAGTCAGATTATCAGACATCGCTGACGTGGAAGACGGACACAAAGAGTATCAGACCATTACCCGCATTAACGGCGTTACGTCCATCGGCATACTCGTACAGAAACAAACCGACGCGAACGCCGTCAACGTGAGCAAGCTGGTCCGCGCCGAGCTGAACAAAATCGAAAGCGACAACAAAGCGGAGAATATCAAGTTCGATATCGCCCAGGACGGATCGCGGTTCACTATCGACGCGGCCAACGGGGTGAAGTTCGACCTCTTGCTCGCCATCGTGCTTGTGGCAGTGGTCATGCTTCTCTTCCTCCACAGCGTGCGCAATTCGTTCATAGTTATGCTGGCCATCCCGGCTTCCATCCTCTCGACGTTCATCGTCATGTTTATGCTGGGATACAGCTTGAACCTGATGACCCTGCTAGGGCTCTCGCTGGTCGTTGGAATATTGGTGGACGACTCTATCGTCGTCATCGAGAACATACATCACCATCTTGAGAACGGAGAGAAGCCGGCGGTGGCGGCGGTGAAGGGGAGAAATGAGATCGGTTTCGCGGCGCTTTCCATCACGATGGTGGACGTCGTCATATACGTCCCTCTCGCCCTGACCGGCGGTTTAATCGGAAACATCATACGCGAGTTCGCGATGGTGGTAGTTATCTCCACATTGATGAGCCTCTTTGTCTCGTTCACGGTTACCCCTCTGCTCGCGTCTAGGATAAGCAAACTCGAGAAAATGACGGACAGGACGTTCATAGGGAAATTCGCCATTGAGTTTGAGAAGTACTTCCAAAAGCTGGTTGCGAGTTACATCAGCCTGCTTAAATGGAGTCTTGGCAATAGGTGGAAAGTCGTGTCTTTTTCGGCGGCGCTTTTTGTCGCCTCGTTGATGCTTGCACCGCTCGGTTTCATCGGCGCCGAATTTATTCCGCAATCCGACATGGGACAGTTCGCGGTCACGCTGGATATGCCTCCGGATTACTCGATAACGAACACAAACCTCGTTACTGAAAAGGTTGAGAGATACGCGAATAGTCTGCCGCAGGTGAAGAAGGATTTTGCCCAGGTTGGCGTCTCTAACGAGGGGCTTATCGGGCAGACTTCCAACCACAGCTCCGAGCTCGATATCGAACTGGTGCCGAAGGAACAGAGGAGTCTTTCAACCTACCAGGTCGGCGAAGAGATAAAGAAGTACGCTCTTCAGATACCGGGAGTGAGGGTGCGTGTCGACCCCATCGGCCTCTTCGGGGTCGCGAACCAGACACCGATACAACTTTTCGTGAGCGGTCCGAGCCGGACCGACGTCCTGAAATCCGCGCAGGTTCTGGAAGATGTCGTGAAATCGATCCCGGGGACAGCGGATGTGCGCCTTTCGACGGACCTTAGTAGTCCCGAGATGCGCGTGGAAATAGATCGCCAGAAACTGGCCGCATTCGGACTCTCGATTGCCGATGTCGGTGCGACGCTGCAGGTCGCGATGCAGGGGAACGATGACGCGAAATTCAGACAGGGCGGAGACGACTATGATATCCTCGTATCGCTGGACAAGTTCGACAAGTCGAAAATATCCGACCTGAAACAGATGACGTTCATAAACAGCAAGGGTCAAACAATTCAGCTCCAACAATTCGCGAGGGTCTATCAGTCAACCGGCCCTTCGGCGCTTCAAAGGTTCGACAGGATAAGCGCCGTCACTGTGTATTCGCAGGTCATCGGCCGTCCGACCGGAACTGTCGGCCAGGACATAAAGAACGCGATGGCTAAGAAGACGCTCCCTCCGGGAGTCGACATAACCTACTGGGGAGATCTCAAGAACCAGGCGGACGCTTTTAGCAGCCTCGGCCTTGCGCTCATAGCGGCAATAATATTCGTTTATATGGTCATGGTTGCGCTGTACGATTCGTACCTGGAACCTTTCGTCATACTCTTCTCGATACCGGTCGCTATGGTCGGCGCGTTTCTCGCGCTCGCCCTGACGATGAACTCACTCAACATCTTCTCGATACTCGGGATAATTATGTTGATCGGGCTAGTCGGCAAGAACGCGATTTTGCTGGTAGATCGAACTAACCAGAGGAAAATGGAAGAGGGCGTGTCCACTTTTGAAGCGCTGATCGAGGCCGGTGAAAGCAGGATCCGTCCCATATTGATGACTACGACCGCAATGGTTATCGGAATGATGCCGTTGGCATTGTCCCACGACGCCGGTTCCGAATGGAAATCGGGTCTGGCATGGGCAATCATCGGCGGGCTTATCAGCTCGATGTTTCTTACGCTTGTACTCGTGCCGGTTATGTATGAGCTCCTCGAACATGTGCAGGCAAGGTTGAAAAGTATTGTCCGAAAGAAGTCGGAAGGAGAAGCGTCCGGGCTTCAGCCTGAAGCGGCAAGGGATTGAATGCGGCCGTCCATGTGATCCTCTAAGTAGACTTTTTTTACTCCGTGTCTCTGTCGTGAATCTTTATCTGCAACAGGGACTGGCGAAAAAGGCACGGAGGCTCCTCAAAAGCCCTCCTTAGCAATACGTAAATGCGAGTCAGGCTAACCACAT
>CAWEBD010000028.1:0-3826 GCA_963806435.1 uncultured Bacteroidota bacterium | reverse complement strand
CCATCTGTTTCGTTTTGGTCAAATGTCCCATCGCACTCATTAAGAAAAGAGCAGCGAAGATGAGTCTTCCAATCAAGAAAATAGCTTCCATTATCAGTCCTTCTCTTTCTGTGTTAATTGTGTTTTCGCAAAAGATGAATGCGGATTACACAGGATTTACGGATTTCCGCGGATCGAACATTGTTTAGTTAAACGAAACCGTGAAGATCCGTCTCACCAGTGGAATCGGTGTTCCAATTCCTTCCGCACTGTTACCTGTTTTTCAAATGCGTCTTTACAAAATTCGGGACGAATTGCTCGAGTACGGTCATGTTGGCTTTCATGTAGTAATGAAGACCCTTTTTCCGCACGTCGATCAGGCCGGCATTCTCAAGTATCCGGTAATGATGGGACATCGCAGGCTTGGAGAGCCCGGTCTTGTCGTCGAAATCCGCGCAGGAAAGTTCGCCCTTCTCGACGAGCAGCCTGAGAATGGAATACCTATTCGGGTCGCCGAGGGCTTTGAACACCTTTACCGCCTGTTTGTCGAAATCGCCTTTCATTCATTCGTCCATATTGTATCATGCTCCTCAACACTGGACTTAATTCAATAGTTCCAAAATTTTAAAAGTACTTAACAAGGACCGCCTCTTGACTCAATCACTCGTGAAATGGCGTTGTTTAACATGTTTTTCAAAAGGTCGGGAACTTCCGTGGCAAGGAGGGCTGAGGCGTCAGTAGCCGGAACAGTTGAGTAACAAGGCGGGAAAATTGGAGACACGTGACGATGAGGGGTGCGACGCAATCGCCGCGCCCCTCGATCCTTCGCTGCGGATCAGACGGCAGACAGGCCTAGTCCGATACCACCTGCAGGTTGTTGACCACGCCTATCGCATCGGTACGGAATCTCACCTGGCTGGCGAGATAGCCTCGCTCGCCCTGCGAGTCTACATACCCTTCAAGCATCACCTTGTCGTTGTTGACGATGACGTGGATTGGCGGATTGAGTTCCATACTGTACTGCCAGAACATCGGGTCGTCATAGATCAATCGTGCCACCCTGTAACGGAGGTAGCCGAAGGTGATTTCCCTCTTCAGATCGTTGACGATCCTGGTGACGCCGGGGACCCTCGCGGCTTCGGACTCATACTGACCGACCTCCCACGGGTTGTCAACCCAACCGTGAAGAGTCACCACGCCGTTCTTCACGCCGACCGTGAGCCAGTCGAATACCGTATAGAACACGTGATTCTCGACCTGCTTCAGGACGGCGGCCGCCAGGACGCTGTCCGGCCTCCTTGGCGCCGATACCGAGAGATTGTTCAAGACGGCGTAGCTGTCGTCGACATTTCGAGCGTCTTTCTCCGCTTTAATTCGATCGTGCAGTGTCGGCACCGTGCCGGCGAGGGTTATCTTGCCGTTTGCCACACCGACTTTAATGTTGTCGTTCGTGAGTATCCCGTCCTTTGCCAGTTTATACTCGACGAAGATTCTTACAGTACTGTCCGGTTTCTTCTTGTTCTCTGCCCGCGCGGGGAGCGGGTTTGATGTAACGATGAGCGCGCTCATTGTAAGAAGCGCGATCGCGACTGGTGCTATGCGATTCCTCTTCATGACTTTCTCCTCTCTTTATTCGCCGCCTCTTGAATCGGTTGTGCGCCACTCCCCGTGGCGGCGATTATGTATCAAGATAGACGACTCGTAACTCACAAAGGTTGACTGGCGGGTTGTGACAACGCGTCACAATCGGGCCGAATGAAAGAGATTTAATCTTTGAAGAGGAAAATGGCCTTTGCAGGAATGCCGCGCATTTAGAAAAAGGCTCTTACTTCCGCGGTCATTGTATGTATCGGGGTTCCGCCGGCTTCGCTCCGCCCGGAGTAATCGGCGTTCGCCTGTATGAAGGAGTTTATCCGGTATTGAAATCCCACTTCCCAAATGTAGGTCTGTCCCGGGAGAAAGCCCTGCGTAAGCTCGAACGGCATGTAAACGTTCGGCTGCTGGTTGCTCATCGCCACCTCGTCGCGCTCCAGCTGAACCGTCATCCTCCCTTTCGTGAGAATCAAGTAAGCGACTCTGAGGATCTGTGAGTTCATCGAAGCGGTTAGTTCCGAGCGCGAGGCGTCGACCGCCTTCGATACTACGAGCTTGAACGACGATTCCACGTTTATATTCGGGCGGTACGAAAGCTCGGACGATATTCTGTTCGAGCCGATCAGGTGTTCCCTGTCCGTGTATGTCGTGTAGATGTTGTCATCGTTCCACGACAGATCGAGCTGCTCGTAGAACGTGTCGGTCAGTTTTGTCCGTAGCCTCATGCTCTGCTCGCGGCGGTAGCCCTGCTCCGTGGCGATCGAATACTGGCTCAGCGATTTGTTCTGCAGGAAACGCAGGCGAAGCGAGAAATCCCGGTTGTTCTGAAGAACGTACACATCCTGCTGGAAAACCTGCGCGCCGCTTATCGTAAGGCTGTCGTTCAGGAACTTCGACAGGCGCAGGAGATAGATGTCGCTGACGTTGGAGGTCTGGTTGTTCTCCGCGATCTGCCACAGGGTCACCGTCGAGAGCGATCGCAGGACTGTATTCACGATGGTACCGTCATTCTTGACGAACTTGTCGGGTGTGAGCGCGACCCTCACGTTGGTTTTGAGGTCGACGACAGGATAGAGCGTGGTGGTCGGTCTGGTTAGGAGCACATAGTCGCCGTTGAAGTTTACCTGCTGGAAATCGGCCGGGTTGGTTATGTCGACCTGTCCATTGTGGTTGCCGTCTACCCACTTGTACTGCCCCTGTCCCGGCTGCACCTTCCAGAAAATCTGCTCCAGCCGCGCCGCGCGTTCGGTCGTCACCTGGTAAAACAAGTTCGTCTCGACTCCGTGGTTTAGGGGGGAATAGTTCGTCTCCCATTTCGATAGGATCGACTCGTTGTCGGAGTTTCCCAGATTCCGGAAGCTCTCGGTGTAAGTCTTCTTGCGGTATGTCAGAGTCAGGTTGGATGTAAAATCATTCCACTCGGTGAGGCGCATCGAGAGCTGGTCCGTGACCGAATTCGACGATGGGAGGAGTTCTCCGCCGATGATTCCGCTTTCGTTCCTTATGAACATTTGAGCAGACACGTCGAGATTGTAGAAACGCGCCAGGGAAAGACTGGGCCCGTATTCGAAATAGCGGTAAGAGTTGGTCCAGAGGGAGTCCGTTCCCGTTGTGGCGAGCCGCCGGTCTTCCGATTCGAGCTTGAAACCTGGTGTGAGCTTCCAGATCGTAAACGCCACGGTCCCCTGCTGCCTGAACCATTTGCCGGAATTCGCGAACGTGTTGTCCTTGCTGTCCACAAGCGTTGCCTGGTAATTCACGGAGGGAATCCAGCTCGAATCTCCGCCGAGGTTGAAGAAGCCCGAGTATCTTCCGGAGCTGAAACCAGGGCCGCGAGTGATTCTACCGACGTCGCCGCCGAAAGTGAGTTTCGCCTTCTTCATCGCCGGAGAGAAGTCGATGTGGGCCTGGTTGAGGAGCTCGTCCACCGCGGTAAGTGTGTCGATTCCCCATTCGCGGTTGAACTCGACGTCGTTCGTCCTGTCCATCGGATTGAAGTTGGCGTTTTCGTACCTGGTCATCTCGTTGAAAGTCAAAGCGCCGATGTCGGCGTCGCCTATCCTGACATGTTTCGGCGCGTAATCGACGCCGAACTTCATTCCGTATCCGTTTGTTGTGACGCCGGGAACTGAAGAGAGTCTGTTCGCGTCGAAGCTGCTCGCGGCGTATTCGAGGCTCACGGCTCCGTCTTTGTTGAACCTGTATTTCGTGTTGACGTCCGCCATCTGCTGGGACTGCGGCATCGGGAGAACCT
>CAWEBD010000027.1:0-13308 GCA_963806435.1 uncultured Bacteroidota bacterium | reverse complement strand
GCCGCCAATCCTCCTCGGTGAGCATGTCACTCTCCCTCACCGTCAGCTTTTTGTCCCTGGCCTTGTTCTTGAGTTCCTTCACCTTCTCGCTCTTGTTGATGATGGTCTCGATGACGTTGTCGCCCAGCGAACGCCAGCCCTCGATACGCTCCACGGCGGCCATCGCCTCGGGGTTATCGAGGATACGGCGCAGTGTGTCGTTGTCGACGTTGACCAAAAGCGCGCTCTCCCACTTACGCGCGAGTAAGGTGGCCGATGTTCCGGCCATCGCGATGTCAAGGATGCCGCCCGCGTCGATCTGCGTCATATTCGCACCGTCGTAAGCCAGCACGGGCAGGAAGGACACAAGGTCCTTCACCGCGATCTCCGGATTCGATTCGCCGGGTGAAAGCCCGATCCCGTATTCGGAGAGCTGCCGCAGCGCACGCGTGGGTGCGAAGTCGAACACGAAACAGACCGGCTTTAGGATTTCCTCCTCGTTCGGGTCATCGCCGTTGGGATTCTTTATGGACCACGGCGATTGCACGCGAAACGCGGCCTGGAAGTAGGTCTCCGGCGACTTCAGGTTGCGCAGCATCAGGATGGACGACCACTGCGGCACGGTGATGCCGGTGGTGAGCTTGCCGCAGGAAAGCGTAATGGTCTTCGTGTCGAATCCGCTGCCGATGGCCTGGCGCACGGGCGGCAAAGCCTCCAGCCCTATGCCCGCCGTGGCGCCGGCGGCGACAATCGTATTGTAGTCGTGCCAGAAAACGTTTTGCTTCTCGGCCAGCAGGTTCGCCATCGCATGACACGCCGCGACGTTGGGCAGGAACCAGAACGAGTGTTGGAGATACGGCAGCAGGCGCACGTCGGAATACGGGAAAGGAGGCCGGGTGCCGGTCTTAAGATATTCAACAGCCCTCGGCGCGTACGAGCCGCGGATGATGTCCAGCCACTTCTGCACCTCGCTCTTGTGCGAGAACTGCGCCTTCTTCCTATCACCGGAAGCCTCGAAGAAGGCGTTCAGGTCGAACTCGTCGAACTCCCCGGCGCTCGCAATCGCCACCAACTCGTCGGGCATCTGATAGGTGAGCAGCCGCATTTGCGGCATCGCGCCGTAGGGGTTCCACATGCCTGGGTTCCTTTTTGCAAACTCTTCTTTGGCGCGTTGCTCGTCCGTGTAGGTCCAGTTGAATATCTGCTCCTCGATGAACTCACCGGTGGCCAGCGCTTTGAACGGGGTGCCGGAGAGATAGAGATATGCCTTCGTGGTGATTGGCAGGAACTCAGTCTCCTTCTCCGAGAGGACCGAGAGGTCCTCGTTCAGGTCTTCCAGGTTGCCGGCATATTCGAGCCCGGCCTCTTTCTTGGCGATTGACTCTTCCTCACCCTCGAACAGTTCCTTGGCCGTTTCACGCCATGCGCCGAAATGGTATTCGTCAAACACCACCAGGTCCCAGTTCACTTTGTGGAGCCATTCATTCTTGGACTTGATGTTCCCCGCATCATCGCGGCCGAGCAAATCCTGGAAGGAGCCGAAATAGACGAGCGGCTTCCTGGCGGAGATTTTCGTCGGATCACTATCGGAATTTCGGGAGAGATATTGCCAGCCCTCGAAGTCAACGTGGGATTCGAGGTCCGTCTGCCACGCATCCTCCACGGCGGGTTTGAAGGTTACAACGAGCACGCGCCTGGCACCGAGTTTTTTGGCGAGTTGATAGGCGGTGAAGGTCTTGCCGAAGCGCATCTTCGCATTCCACAGGAAGCGCGGGACGGCGTGCATGTCCTCCTTCCAGATAGAGTGAAAGTAGGCGTGTGTCTTCTCCACGGCTGCGCGCTGCTCGGCACGCATCGCAAATGTCTCGTGGTGGGTGCCAGTAAACCGTTTCCCGGTGCGCAGCTCAGCGAGGACTGTCTTCACGTCCTTGACCGCACACCGCACCCATTCCAGTTCCGTATTTTCGAACTTCTTTCTCGCGAGTGCTGCACGCACCTCATGATCGGTGAAGATCGTACCGTCATCACGCTCGGCCGACTCATCAAGTTCAATGGTGTAGTTTTTGATGTTGGCTGTCTTTACCTGCTCGGCGACGCGTTGCTTCACGTCGCGTGTGGTCTGTCCCACCTTAAGCAGTCCCTTGTGCGCCTGATCAGCAATCGAGTAGGCGTAGATGCGGGGCCGGACATTCGGCTTAGGTGAAAGGATTTCCTCTATGGTTTTACTCATTGTCCTCATCCATCGGACGGATTATCGATTCAATGAAAGTGATCTCTTTCTTGCTGAGGCCATACTCTTCGTAAAGCATCGCGTCTGTCCAAGTGCGGTTCCAAGCCTGCTGTGGAACCCACGAATACGTGGATCGGAGGGCATCTTGGGTGATTTTTCGCAACGATACGAGAAACCGGAAAAAGCGAGTCCGATAGTAGCTTGCGAAGCTGCGCGCCGCACGTTCCGACTGGAAAGGTGAGACGACTAGGTAAGACTGAGTGCATGCCGAGGGCGGTCCCGCAACTATTTCCTTGCCGAGAATTTGATGAGGAAACGATTCACCAGCTCCGTACGCCTTTGGGACGAGCACCTTCCAAGCATCGATCGCGGCACTGTTTTTGAGGATGTTGGTTCTTTTTATGAAGCCGACAGTGCGGTTGCCTCGATCAATCAGGTGAAGCGGAATCATCCCAGAGGCTCGTTTCTCACTCCAGTCCTCGAAATTCGTAGCGATGCCAAATGGAGTATCACCGGAGACAAGCTCAAGGATCGAGGGTGTTTTCTTGGCGAGAACTTTTCTAAGGATTCCAAGTGCCCGTTCATCACGCACGAAAATATCAAACTCTCCAAGCATGCGGTTCGGCTGGGCATGCTCTTCTCCGCCAGCAATACGCGTAACATTACAGGGGCCATTGTGCTTGGCGTCCCAAAGAAAATAGCAAACGCCCCCCTTGATCTGAACGCCAGGAAACGCCTCGCCGGAGTCGGGGAAATCGGTCAGACAACGAACATGTCCACTGGTGAGCATCTTTGAGCGGAACTCATCAAGCCCACGCCCCCCAGCCATCCATCGGGAAGGAACGACCATGCTGACAAAATGAGATTCAAATTGAGTGCCTGCTCGACAAAGAGATGGTAAATGGACGAGTCACTTGAACCGCCTGCTCCGCCCTTCATCTGATATGGCGGATTTCCGATGATTACGTCGAATTGCATGTTGCCTCCAAATATCTCGGCAAGCCGAGCCTTGATGTTGTCGGTGTGAATGAACGCATAGGCGTAGTTTTCAAGTTCCTCTTCCCGGTCCAAGATCGCTCTGCGGCGCGCCACAGAACTCGCACTTGGTGTCATCCCACGTGTGCTTCGTGCGCTTGAACCAGATATTCCCGTCGTCGCTGGCGAAGCCTTTGGCGATGGAGTGCTTGCCAGTGGCGTGCTTTGAGCAATACACGCTTCGGCGCGCGAGCAGGCTGGTGATCTGCGTGATGCCGATGCCGAACACCTGCTTCGTCAGGATGTGATTCACGCGCTTCTCCAGCTCCGGGATCTCCTTCTCCAGCCCTTTGGTGAGACGGCTGGTGATCTCGCGCAGGAACACGCCGGATTTCGTGCAGGGGTCCAGGAACTTCACCGTCTTGTCGGCCCAGATGTTCGCGCCATCGTTGTTGGCGGCCCAGGCCTCGGCCAGCGTGTCCAGCATCCGGTTGGCGAACTCAGGCGGAGTGAACACCTCGTCGTTGGAGAGGTTCGCGATGCATGTCAACACGTCCGGGTTTCGTCCGCGCAACGCAAAGCTGGCCTGTGCGCTCATAGCGGCTGCCTCCTTGCGCAACGGCGGCCAGTTCACTCACCGTCATTGGTGAATAGGTCCTGGTTGGAGTGAATATCTCGTGTTTGCCGAGGTGCGCGAAGAGCGAGTCCTCCGCGCTGAAAGCCGACGACTGCGTGAGAGCGTCGAGACGAAAGTCGCGCCGCTGGAACTTGCCCTTGCCTAGATAGCCCCACTCTGCAAAGATGATCGGCCGTCCGTCGTGAGTGCGCATCTTCAGGGCATCGCCGTGGACGAGGTTTTGTGAAAGCACGAAGAACGCGGCGCGATAAAGGTCATCCGACGAATTGAGGTTCAGATAGTCTGCGAAGATTTCCAGCAGGTTCGCCCGGCACTCGGCGATGTTGTCCGACAGCAGCTCGATCCCATAGATGCACATCAGCGCGAGCAGCGCGTAGTGTTGCCGCTCGAAATCGCACTGGCCGTATTTCAATTCCACGGCGGCGAGCTTGCGCCGCAAAATCTCCACGAGGAAGTTGCCGCTCCCGCACGCCGGCTCCAGAAAGCGCGAGTCAATACGCTCCGTCTCGTCCTTCACCAGGTTGAGCATTGCCTCGACTATCCATGGTGGGGTGAACACCTCCCCGTGGTCGGCAACTCGCTGCTTCGACTTCATGTAGTCCATGGGCGGATGCACTTCGGGTAATGCATTCCTGTGGTCATTGCAGGCTAACTATGTTCATCTGGAAACCACATAAAAGCGCTCTCCGGGTTGATTAGATGTACCGCAAAACGTCTTATCAATATACATCTTTGCTTGCGCATAACGTCCCGCCGGAAGAAGTCGTTGCGGTCGCCCGCTATAAAAGTCGCGAAGCGTCGAGACTGCGGGCGAACGCAATGAAGTCGTAGACCCGGCTCGCCTTGCGAGACGTGGTCGAAGACCCGGCTCGTCAGAGACGGGCGAGCTCGACATATGAAAATGACGAGCGTCTTTCTTGCGCGTGTTAGACAACGTTTGCACTTTGCAGCGGGTTACTCGTCCCATGTCGTTTCTCCTGCGCTGAATAGTTCGACCTTAGGCTTGCTGAACTTTCTCGAGGTAGTCACTGAGACACTCCAAGTCACATTCAATGGGGTTTTGCCATTCGCGACAATCAAGTCGGGCTGAGAACCTTTCTCACCTGCACCGGCAACCGTTTGGGAAAGGAGGTTGCCTACTGCGGAAGAACCATAGACTATTTGGTTAACTATATCTTCGGTTGTTACTTGACCTGAATATTTCTTGTACGCAGTCCCCTCAACATTTATTTGAGTGACCCATTTAACTCGCTGTTTCTCCTTCTTGACAAATCGGGGCTTAGATATGTACCATGTTCCGTTCCGTCGGTAGTCGGCCCCCGGGGGGAGTGTAGCTAGCTCACCTCCAAAGCGTTCCTTAAGCTCATCACGGATTTTCTGAGAATAATAGAACGTGTCATTATTATCTTTTTCAAAGAAGTATTTTTGAGCCACGTCTTGCAATTCGGACACGAACGCCTCATCAATCTCCCCGACTAGCGTATTTATCAAGCTTTTCAGGTCTTCAACCGAAGAAAGAATTCTTACATTCGCTGACCCGCTTGTGTCACGTTCTGCCGCCTCTCTCAAGAGGGAATCGCCACTAACGAGGGCAACACGGCATATTCGTGCAGTCGTCGGGGAGCTCCTGACCAATTGCAGGAACGTTTCAAGAATAATCTTGTCACGGAATCCTTTTTCCTTGTCGCCAGGATCGAAAGGGGGCTGTCGAGAAACAGAATGGGAAATCAGCGCTGACCAATCAACTTCGTTGATATGAAGGTCTAGAATATTCATGTTATGTTCCTTGATCTGAGCTTGAATGGTAGATCGAACGCGGGACTCTATCAGCTCTTGTGTTATCGCAAGGTTATGTCCCAAAAGGCGCTCGAGGCGCTCAATAGTAGGCAAAAACTCAGATCCCTTCTTAATCATTTGATACTCGCGTTCCCGAACCACCAGGAAAGGCAAATACCAATAGATATTCAGGTCCGTATGACTCGAGTTTTCCTTTATGAGTTTAGAAACATCGCCATTGATTAATTGGTTTGACACGGTTGCGTAGATTGCACTCGTGTCAAATACAACCTTGAGTTCAGGGGTCTTGTTTACTTTCGGTTTTGCCATTGCTGAATTCCTTCAAAAGGGTGGTTCAAATGTCGTCTAACGATTTCTATATTGGGTTTTGAAAGAAAGGGGGGATGCCCCACAAAGGAGATAGGCGCAAAAACAGTTCGTCCCGCTTGCCGCTATAAATATTGCTTGGCATCCACGATGCGGCAAAGCGGGATGAAGCGAGAACGTTGCACATATAATGTCGAGCGTCTTTTTTTTGCTTGTTATCTGCCGTTATTTCTTTCTCCTTTTCACGGGCTTGGCGGTCAACGCCTTAAGTTTCTTTTCAAGCGTCGCCACTCTCTTAGTGAGTCGGTCAATCTCTGTTTGATTCGTTTCGGGCGGAAGAAAAACCTCGTAGGGGAAATAATCAGGTCTATGTTCTTCAATGAGATTATCGGACTCATCAAAGTATCTAACCTCGACATCATCTAGATGAGATGGTGGACCGATATAATGTCCCCTATGACGACCGATCATGGAGCCAATTTGCAGAACGAAGCCCACCAAACCTGCGACTGAACTTGCTATGTACAAAATTTCGAGACCAGTCTCATGCTCTACTAGGATAACGTCCTGTCCGCCGCGTGAGATTAGATAGGCATGACCATTCAGTGCCGAGCCAATATCCTTAATGTGAATACCGTTGATGCTTTTAAGGCGGTTCAGTAATTCGACGTAGTAACCGTTGTCCCTAATCTCCCTGTATTTGAGGGAAATGAGCCTGTTTGGCTTGGCGTTGAGAAGGCGACCGCACTCCTCAAACTTTTGTTTGAAGTACATCTCATTCATTTTTATCCTCTAAGAAATAATGGCAGATAACTACTCGGTTAACGAGTTCGTTAATCATTCCGCTTTCGCTTGGTTAACGAATTGCGTTTATTTCTCTCTTGTCTTAGTGCTAAATCCAATGGGCTCGCGATCTTTCCGATATGCCGCGTGCTCACATGCGTATAAATTTCGGTCGTTTTCGAAATTGAGTGTCCCAACAACTTTTGAATGAATCTAATGTCTGTCCCCTGTTCAAGCAAATGCGCTGCGAAACTGTTCCGCAGGCTGTGAATGGACACCTCTTTGGTTATACCTCCTTAGTCTCAGTTCGTCTCAACACCTCGAACAGCCCCGGTGTCCCGCTTCCGCTTCGAGCGACTCCTGTCTACTTCCGGACTCCGTTTGCGCCGGGTCGATCCCCGTAAATTTTCCGCCGGCATGCAATAATCCTCAGCCAGCATGCAATAATTCCCGGCCGATGCTCATTTATTTTCATACGACCCTCTCTAACTTTCCACCGGTGTGAACTAACTCACTGTATCGTGCCATTTTGTCACTCCCGGCACCCGCTCGCAATGCTCCGATGTGCATCCCTCTTTCCTCAGCCCGCTTCCGTAGCGTGCCGGTGGTCTCCCACAGGCCGCAGGTGCTCTTCCGTCCGCTGTCGAGGCTCTTCCGTCACTCGCCGATCGGCTTCCGTCTGCTGTCGGACCTCTTCCGTCCGCCGGCGATTGTCTTCCGCACTCTGTCGATGTGAGTCCGCTCACATTGAAACCTCTTCCGCGCGGTGTCGGAAGTCTTCCGTACAGTGTAGGGAGAGTATAATTCGGTGTAAGTTGCCATTCTGGCACAGCTGTCCCCCTTCCGCGCCGGGTCGATTGGATATAATCCGATGCAACTCGCCTCCGGTGCGGGTTAAAAAGCCTTCCGGAATGCGCCTTCCGCCTGTCGCATGGTGAATGCGGCCTTTGATCGATCTGCCGGGTAAACCTCAAGTCCCCGTAACGCCGGGAATGAAGCCTCTCCCGTTCTTACTTCAGCTTCAGCCTCTTCACGACGCTGTACAAATCATTGTCACTGCGGCCCGATAGGTTGATGAGGATGTCCTTCCCTTTCCCATTCTCCTGCGCAAACTTCGCCGCGTATGCGACCGCTCTCCGCTCTATGCCCTCTGCTCTATGCGGCTTGCTAGGCTACTCCGAAGCTCTTAAACGCCCAGTACTTCGGGACGTCCATCGCGAGCGTGAAGACAATCGAGAAAGCCAGCACCGCCAGCACCTGGTCCAGGGTAATCGCCGGTATTATGATACCGTAAACACCCAGGAATACAAACGCCACCGTCGCCGTTATCGTCGAAGCCATCAACGCTTTCCCGGGGAGTGAGTTCCAGAAGTATTTCCTTTCACGGACGATGAGAACCCTGAACTGGCTCGTAAAGACAAGCATCAGCATCACGAAAGTCTGCAATTGCGGGAACTTGAGGTGGAACAGTCCGATGCCCGCGACCACCGCAATGATCCCTTCGACAACCAGCAGCGCTCCGACCACCAGCGAGGCAAGCGTTATGTCTCTGACGTTCCAATTGTTCGGAGCTACGGTGTGCTTCACGTTGTCAGTCGCCAGCGACATCGTCACGAAGTCGTTGGCAAACACGAGGAGCGACATACCGAGCATTGAGAGTACCATCCTGTCCATGAGGAAGAACCCAATGGTGAGGAGGCCGACCACCTGGATGACCTTGGTGACCTTGTTGATCACCCATGTCAGCATCCGCTGGTACGTCTCGCGGCTTCTCTTCACCGCGTCTACTATAACGCTGACGCCGGGCTGCGTCAATACGACGCTTGCCGACGCTTTCGCCACATCCGTCGAGTTGCTGACCGCTATTCCCATTTCGGCCTGCTTCAGCGCCGGAGCGTCGTTCACGCCGTCACCGGTCATTCCGACCATGTATCCCTTCGACTGCAAGCAGCTTTACTATCTTATACTTGTCCTCGGGATAAATCTCAGCGAAGCCGTCGCTCGTCGCGGCCTTCTTGGCCTGCTCGTCTTCGGTAAGGTTGTCCAGGTCCGAAAGGCGGATTATATTCGTGCCGATTCCGACCTGGCCCGCTATCTCGCGCGCTATCGCCAGGCTGTCGCCCGTCAACATTAGCGGCTTGACGCCGAGCTCCCTTATCTCCTCAATCATCTTCTTCGAGTCGGGCCTCGGCGGGTCGGCAAGCGGGATGAGGCCGGTCAGCTTCAGGTTGTCGGGATCGCCGTCCACGGACTGCGCCACGGCAATTGTCCGGTAGCCCTTCTGTGAAAAGCCGGCGATCTCTTTGTCCACTTCGGCGGCCGTCTTCTCGTCGATTCCCTTGCACATCGACAAAATGACCTGTGCGGCTCCCTTCACCACCCGATACTCGCGCCCGTCCGCCTCGACCACCGCTTCTGTCCGCTTGATCGCGGGATTGAACGGTGTATATGAAACTTGTTTGTGGGAATTGAGGCTCACGTTCGTGTTCTTCGCGTAATCTATGATGGCCAGATCTATCAGGTCCATCCCTTCGGCTCTCGAAGCGAGCAGCGCCGTCCGAACAACTTCATCTTTGCTGAAACCTGAAAACGGGATACTGTCGGTAACGGCGAGTTTGTTCTGTGTGATGGTTCCGGTCTTATCGAGGCAGAGGACGCTTATCGACGCCGCGTCTTCGATCGAATCGAGCCTCGTTACCAGGACGCCTTCCTCGGCGAGCTTCATCCCTGTCGCCGCCTGTACGATTGTCATGACCGCGGGGAGCGCAACCGGCACCGCGCCCATCAGGAAGACCACGATGAATGTGAGTATGAGGAGCAACCCCATGTGCATGACTAGCGCGAAGCCGGCCACTACGAGAGAGGCTGCGATGCCGAGGTACATCATGTACTTCACAATAGCCATCATTATCTCTTCCTGGTGCGATTTCGGTTTGGCTATCTTCACGAGTTCGGCGGTCTTGCCGAAATATGTGTTCGACCCGGTGTTGACGACGACGCATTTGGCTTCGCCTCGCCTGACAACGGAACCGGAGTACACGACGTCGGCCTGTCCCTTCTCTACAGGAAGTGATTCGCCTGTGAGCGCAGCCTCGTCAATCGAGAGGTCTCCGCTTATGAGCTTGGCGTCTGCCGGTATGATATCGCCCAGTTTGACAACCAGAATATCGCCGGGGACGATCCCGCCGGCATCCTCAGTCGTCCAATTCCCGTTGCGGAGCACCTTGGCTTTGATTGCCAGCCTCTGTTTGAGAAGCTCGACGGCCTTCTGTGAGCCGCGCGAGTGCATGAACCCGATGATCGCGTTGACCGTCAGGAGGGCGAAAATTATTATCCCCTCGATCTCATGACCGAGTCCGAATGACAGCGCCATGGCAAGTTCGAGAAGCCACGGCATCGGCCCCCAATAGCGCCTGAGGAATTCTAAAACGGGATTGTTTTTCTTTTCGGTTATCTCGTTCCTTCCGTAGAAGGAGAGACGCTCTTCTATGCTCGAATCGGAAAGTCCGCTTTCATTTGAATGGAGGAAATCGAATGTGTCATTGATGGGTTTGGTTTTAAATTCTGAAGTTGGTTTGATTTGAAAATCCATGTAATGTCCGTATGTGGTGGTAGAAATTGCATCGCTAATTAGATGATGGAAACCGCAAAAGGTTCTCTTTATCGATTACTCTGAATTGCTCTTTGACCCGTTTTGGCATCGTCTTGCGTTTCAACAAGATGAATTGCTACAAAGTTTCTTTCAAGGCATGAAAAAGCCGATTCCAGCGCATATTGAAATAGGGGATGCTGTTTGGAATTAAGCACGGCACGCGTGATCGCCCGCTGAAACTTCCGGCAAGGGGAATTTCTACTTCGGGAGCGTGTCCCCGGGGAAACTCCGGCACTCGTGCACCTCGTATACGAAGACACCCGCCTTCACCCCCGGGTCTTCCTCCATTACTTTATTTACCTCATCCACCCCGCCGTTGAATATTCCGACGCCCGAAACGCCGCTCCCGTCGGAGATCGGACAGACGACGGACAATATTCCATCCGCGCGAAGCGAGAAGTTTCGCCTGGCATGCTCCCAGATTATCTTCTCCACACCGGGCATCTTGATGTTGGGACCGTACTTCAGAATGACGACGGAGTAGCTCCTTGTCTTCTGAATGCTTTCACGCATGTACTCGTCGGTAATTGTCGTCATGAACCTCCCCTTTTAAGAACACGGATTATACGGATGAGGACAGATCAATACGAATGATTTATTTGTCAATCTTATCCGTGACAGTCAGTCTGTTCCGCGCCATCCGCGTTCCGTTTTTCCGTCGTTCCCTTTTATTGTATTACCTTCGCTTCGCCCTTCTTGGCTGCGGCGAGGTAGACTCCCATAATGTAGTTCGCGATGTTCTTGACTTCCTGCGGCTTCAGTCCCTGGTTAGGCATCGGCGGATAGCCCGGCACTGCCTGGTAAGGATTGTTGATGAAGTCCTCGAGTGAATCCATCTTGTTCACGAAATTCGGGAGCGTCTGGTAATATGGAGGGCCGACGAGCTTACGGTCAAACCTGTGGCAGGCGCTGCAACGCGCGTTGTAAATATCTTCCCCGCTCATCACGGGTGCGGGCGTGTTAGGACTGAGCGAGGCAAGCATCGTTTCGTATCTCACGCCGAGCTGCTGGTCCTGGACACGCGTGGCATAGTTGAAAGCAATCTCGTCCTTTGCGGCCCAAACGAATACCAGCACTATCACTCCCACGAATGCGTATCCGCCGAGGTTGACACGCGAGTCTTTCAGCATCGAATAGAACAGGATAAGAATGAGAAGAGCGATGAACATCCCGATCCCCGCGATCCCGAACGTTGCGTTCGACACGCCGGTGAGTGGGAGGTTTTGTATCTCGAAGTACAAAAGTATCGGCTCAAGCGCGACAGCCACAAGCCCGGCGGGAAGGACATATCTGCGCACGAACTTCCTGTATGTTTCATCCGCGTTTATCGCAATCCCGTCTTCAAACTTGAAGAAGAAGAATATCACCGCCGCGCTGGTGATCATGACCGCCGCCACGACGTAATTGACCAGGCTCCAGAAAGTAGAGCCTGAGAAAAGCACTGCCAGGAACGAGGAGTCGGCCCATCTCCCGGAGCTGAAAGAGAGTCTCGTCGTCCCGACATAAACCCATGTGGCAAGCCAGAGCAGGATCGCGCCGCGTCTACCGGCGGTTCGCTTTGTCGTAGCCGCGGAATGCTCGAACGATTCAACATCGGAGGCGACATCGCTTGTCACTTCTGACGCCCTGGACGAGGCAAGGCGCTGGAACGTGCTGAAGATGGAATCGAAATGAAACGACCTCTTGTAGTAGTAGACCGAGAATAGACCGGCGAAATACAACGCGGCGGACACGCTGAGATATCCTGTTATGCCGAGTCCCATCCCCCTAAGAAGCTGCGCGTAGATGAGCACCGCCGTTATCAGTGGGAGGACGGCGAGCGCGCCTATGACCCCCTTGTTCGGGGCCGCGAGGTCGGCGAGGTCGCGCGCGAATCTCAAATATAGTTTCGCCCGATCGTGGTCGGCATCTTTTTTCCCCTCTTCCCTTCTCCCCATCGCATTGAAAAACGCCGAGATCGTCGAGGCTATGAGCGCGATGCTGGAGTACGTCACGAAGAGTATCGAGACGAGAACGAGAAGATATTTGAGAAGCGCCAGATGTTCCGTCGATTCCGGAATCGCCAGTCTGCTGAGAAAATTCATTTACGCCAATCCTCCAATGATGGGATAGATATCAGGTTCTAAAATACCGGGGTGCTCAACCGCAAAGAAAGCCGAGAAGGCGCCAAGACCGCAAAGCGCATTCAGACATGGACTGATGCTTTGTACGACATTCATCGTCATTACTTCGCATCCTTTGTGGTTAAACCCTTTCAAAACATCCTCCACGACAGGCTCAAGACTTTGTCGATCATTACCGCGAGTGTAATCGCCAGGACATAGATATTTATTTTCATGAAAGCCGATTTGTTCGCCCGCTTGTCGCCCTTGCTCGGAATGATATTGTACGTCCCCGCGACGAGCCAGATACCGAGTGCGGCAATGGCGATTTGAGTTATGAGATTGCTGACAATACCGGTCGTCATGAAGAATACCGAGCTGAAAACCAGGATTATCATCCAAAGAAATGTCAGCACCGCGCGCGTCCTCTCGTCGAAGTACATCCGCAATGTCGGGAAATTCGCCCGTTCGTAATCCGCGCTGTACATGTCCATGAGAAGCCAGAAGTGCGGTATCTGCCAGATGAAGAAGAACGAGGTGACCGCGATGAGCCTCGGGTCCAGGACGTTTCCACCCGCAGCCGCCCATCCGGCCATCACCGGGAACGAACCTACAAGTGAACCGGGGATTACCGCGAACGGGGTGATCTTCTTCAGCGGTGTGTAAATCCCGTTATAAGACAGAAAAGCCAGAAGTGAAAAGACAAGAGCCATCATGTTGCCTGTCGAGATGAGCAGCACGCTTGCCGCGATGGAAAACGCAAACACCAGCGCGAGGACCGATCCGGGCGTCAGTGTGCCGGACGGGAGGGGCCGCTTGTTCGTGCGGTGCATAAGCACGTCAGTGT
>CAWEBD010000026.1:0-19578 GCA_963806435.1 uncultured Bacteroidota bacterium | reverse complement strand
GCCATCAAAGGGCCGGACCTGAACCCCATCCTGCCGGCGGGCAAGTCGGTGGTTATGTGCTGGCCAAATATCGCGTCGACCCGCGGATTGAGGAGGGCGCCGTCACGTATCATGGATGGAGCCCCACCGGGGTTCTTCTCTTCGCTCGGCTGGAAGATGAATTTCACCGTGCCCGGCAACTCGTTCTTTAAAGTGCTCAATATCCTGGCGGCACCAAGAAGCATCGCCATATGCGAGTCGTGTCCACAGGCGTGCATGACTCCCTTGTTGCGGCTCGCAAAGCTGAAGCCGGTTTTCTCCGTGATGGGGAGGGCGTCCATATCGGCTCTCAACCCCACGACCCCGGCATTTCCGTTCCCGTTCAGAATACCGACGAGCCCGGTTTTCCCGACGCCGCGTTTTGCCTTTATGCCGAGTTTTGCGAGCTCGCCAGCCACGAGTTTTCCAGTCTCCACCTCCGCGAACGCCAACTCCGGATTCTGATGAAGGAGTCGTCTGATTTTTATGATATCTGGGAGGATTTTCCTTGAAAGCGAAAGGATTTTATCTGTCATTGCCTAAAAATATTTCGTCAGCGCCTTAAATTCAATTGCATTCGTGATCTTTAGCGGCTACGGCTTTAATTATCAAAGAATCTGGTGGTGTCTCAGTTTGAAATTAAACCACATAGAACACATAGGTAGGACGAATTTCTATGCTTTTCTATGTGCCTATGTGGTTGATTTGAAATGGCGGTTCGATTTAAGGTGAAACTGAGACACTACCAAGAATCTGTCGGACTTGACCCCCATTTCAATCAAAGTTAAATTGTGACAGGATGACGTTACCTAATCAGCTGACTATCTTAAGAATCTTGTTGACGCCGATATTCGTCGCGCTGTTCATCAGCGAGCGGCTAATATTGAAGCAGGTTTCTGTACTCGTGTTTGCGATAGCGGCCCTGACTGACTGGTACGACGGTTGGGTTGCGCGGAAACTTGGCAAGGTAACCAGATGGGGGATCTTTCTTGACCCACTTGCCGATAAGGTGCTGACGTCGGCGGCTTTCATAGCGTTCGCATGGCTTGGACTAGTCCAGTGGTGGATGGTGTGGGTCATCGTAGTCCGTGACATATCGATCACACTGCTTCGTTCATTCTCTGAATTGCGCGGGCGGACCCTCCGAACTAATTTCAGCGCCAAGGTCAAGACTTTTACTCAAATGGTTTTCATATACGCCGTGCTTCTCGCCGTAGTGTTGAGGAATACCATCCCTCAGTTCCGGCCGGTTTTCAGCACAATCCTGGATAGCAACGTTCTCTACTACTCCATGCTTGTCGTTACTATCCTGACACTCGGTACCGGCATCCAGTACATTATAGAAAACCACAAGATAATATATTCTTCCTTTCGGGCGTTCAGTGGCAGAACACAGTCCGAATGAAGCCTCACCAGCAGACAGCGCGGGGGGAAAAGCCGGCGGCGCAAGCCCGCTGGGCAGAGCCAATTTCCTCGACAAACTGATATCCACCGGGCTTGGAAGCGGGCTCTCGCCTGTTGCTCCAGGTACGGTCGGATCGTTGCTCGGACTAATCATATATTTCATTCCCGGGTTTGAAAACCCCTATGTCATAATCCCTGCGATCCTGGTGTTTTTTTTATGGGGAACTTACTCGGCTGCGCGTATGGAAATGAGTTATGGTCACGATCCTTCCAGGGTGGTGATAGATGAAATAGTCGCCCTTTGGATATCTGTTTTATTTCTTCCGAAGCGACTTATTCTTGCCGCCATGGCATTTATCCTTTTTAGAATGCTCGATATTTTCAAGCCGTTTCCCGCCAGCTATTTTGACAGACGAAACGGCGGGCTTTCGATAATGATGGACGATGTCGTGTGCGGGGTATACACAAACATAATTCTACAACTCTACCTCTATTTCGGGAGATAAAACGGAATTCCCGGCGGCTTCCGGTAGTCGGGTTTTGATCGTTCAAGTAACATCGCGCATTGAACCGATGAGGGAGTAGAGTTCAATAGGTAGACGGACAAACCGCAAAACAGGAAATGAAAACTGCAGCGATTCTGACAATAGGCGATGAGATACTCATCGGACAGGTGACAAATACCAACGCGGCATTCATCGGACAGAAACTGTCCGAAGCAGGCATCGAGGTGACGCGCACGCTGGTCGTCGGCGATGACGCGGATGAAATAATGCGCGCCTTCAGGGAATATTCCGGAGAATTCAATGTGGTTCTTGTCACTGGAGGGCTCGGACCCACGCACGACGACATTACAAAAAAAGTAGTTGCCGATTTTTTCAATGTGAAGCTTGTGATGGACGATGCGGTGCTGGCAAACGTCACAGACCGGTTGTCCAGGCGGAACATTCCCGTGAGAAAGGTTAATCAGGATCAGGCGCTGGTGCCTGAAGGCTGTACTGTCCTGATGAATCATTGGGGGACTGCCCCCGGGATGCTCTTTGAAAACGACGGGAAGTTTTTTGCGGTTATGCCCGGTGTACCGCATGAGATGCGCAACATAATGACGGAGTATATCATCCCGCGGTTGAAAGAGAAGGCTATAGGCCAGGTCATCAGACACAAGGTTCTGAAGACGACAGGGATTGCCGAATCGAGCCTGTTCGAACTTCTGGGGAATGTTGACGATCTCCTGGGAGGGCAGGCGAAGCTGGCATTCCTCCCCAGCCAGTTCGGAGTTCGCATGAGAATAACCGTGAAGGCCGGGACGGCAGAAGCTGCTGACAGGATCGTATCTGACGTCGAGGCGAAGATCAGGGACAAGGCGGAGAAATATATTTATTCGGAGGGGGAAGTCGATATTGAAGAGACTGTCGGGAAGCTTTTGAAGGAGAAAGAACTTACGATCGCGGTCGCCGAGAGTTGTACCGGCGGTTATATATCACATCGGATAACGAACGTCGGCGGGAGCTCTTCTTATTTCAACAGGGGGGTTGTGAGTTACAGCAACGAGTCGAAGATTGAGATCCTTCGGGTGCCGAAAGAGCTCATCGGGAAGTTCGGAGCGGTGAGCGAGGAAGTCGCCCGCGCGATGGCTGAAGGCATCAGGGCCATTTCGAAGACCGATATCGGCCTCTCCGTCACGGGAATCGCAGGCCCGACGGGAGGAACAGAGGAGAAGCCGGTGGGTCTTGTGTTCATAGGGCTTTCCAACGCCGGTGGAACGATAGTGAAGAGGCACAACTTTCCAGATGAGCGGATCCGGTTCAAGGACCGCGCTTCCCAAGCTGCACTCGAATTGGTGCGAAGACGAATTCTCGGAATGACTTGAATGCCGGTCCGAATTAGTCGCGTACGGCAGTCTGATTTTTGCAGATGTCCTGACGGCCGGTCTCTATGAAGCACGGCTCAGACACACCGCTTGTATAATGATGGGCTGAAGACTGATGAGGATTTTTTTCGGCGCAACTCTCCCAGAGGCAACCAAACGGGAAATAGTGGAACTGCAGGAGATGCTTCGCCCTCTGGTTCCGAATGCGCGATTCGAAGGGACGGACAAACTCCACATCACTCTCCATTTCATTGGCGATTTCCGGCAAGAGGAGGTGGATCGTCTTTTCGCAGCCGCACTCCAGGAGCTTCGAAATTATCCCGCCAAATCTCCCTCAACTGAAATAGTTGGAATGAACTACTTTCCCGATGAGAGAGTGAGAAGGGGAATATGGCTCGATTGCGCCGACGACGGGTCGTTGACCTCTTTCGCAAAGGCTCTCATGATTGCCTCTTCCAAATTCGGGATTGTCCCAGAAGCACGCGCGTTCAAGCCTCACATCACGATAGCGCGGCTGCGTGAAAGGGAACGCGGGGGAAAGGCCGGGTCCGGCTTTCCAGGCTCAGCGCGCGCCGCCGCAGACTTGCAGAAGTTCAAAGGCCAAGGTAAATTATCGGTTGAGCGGTTCTTCCCCAAAAGCGTTGCACTTTTTGAAAGTACTTTGAAGCCTTCAGGCTCAGAATATGGAGTTTTATACGAGTATTCACTAGAATAGTCCGGAGAGTTACTTCTTTGAGTGGGATCTTTCGGACAAGAAAGGAAATTGAAAGATGACAGAGGATAAAGAGGCAAAGCTAAAGGCACTTGATATAGCCCTGAATCAGATCGAAAAAGATCACGGTAAGGGAGCCGTGATGAAGATGGGTGAAGGACCTATCGCAAAGATCGACGCTATTTCAACAGGCTCGATCTCGCTCGACTGGGCTTTGGGGATTGGCGGAATACCTCGAGGGAGGATCAGCGAGATTTTTGGCCCCGAAAGTTCAGGCAAGACGACGCTCTGCCTAAGCGTAATCGCCGAAGCGCAAAGGCAGGGCGGCATTGCCGCGTTTATCGATACCGAACACGCGCTTGACCTCAACTATGCGAAACGAATCGGAGTAGACACGAATAACCTTCTCCTGTCCCAGCCGGAATTCGGCGAACAGGCCCTGGACATTGTTGAAACGCTGGTTCGGAGCGGTGCTATCGACGTGGTGGTTATAGACTCCGTTGCGGCGCTTACCCCACGTGCCGAGATCGAAGGTGAGATGGGCGACGCGCAAATGGGCGCACAGGCCCGTCTAATGTCTCAGGCGCTGCGAAAACTTACCGCCGCCATCAACAAGAGCAACACATGCGTTATTTTCACCAACCAGCTGCGAAGCAAGATCGGAATAGTTTACGGTAATCCCGAGACTACAACCGGTGGAAACGCGCTGAAGTTTTATGCCGCCCTGCGACTCGACATCCGCAAACGCGATCACATCAAGGAAGGGCAGGAGATCATCGGAAACAGAGTCAGGGTCAAGGTTGTAAAGAACAAAGTGGCTCCGCCCTTCAAAGAGGTGGAGTTCGACATTGTGTACAATGAAGGCATCTCCCGCATCGGCGACCTGCTCGATGTAGGCGTCGACCATGAGGTAATTCAGAAGAGCGGGACCTGGTTTTCGTACAAGAGCGAAAGGCTGGGTCAGGGAAGAGAGGCCGCGAAGAAATATTTCCAGGAGAATCCTGCCGCGTTAAAGGACATGGAAAACGAGGTTAGATCCAAGCTCGGATTGAGCCCCACAAAAAGCGGCGGTAACGGCGCCGCGGCACCGCACGAGAAGCCGGAAAAATCAAAAGAAACCAAGAAACAGAAAGACTAGACGCTCAAGCTGCGCACTGAGATATGCGTATTCAGTCCATCCAGAGGGCGCGAAAGGGAGGCAGGTTTGCAGTCTCCTTCGACGACGGGACGAAACTCGTTCTAAGCAAGGAAGTGTTAATAGACTTTGGACTTCGCCGGAATGATGAGATTGCGGAAGAGATATTCTCTAAAATACAAGATGCACAATCGTTCCGGGACGCATACTTCGCCGCTGGGCGGCTTTTGAATTACCGTATGAGAACGCGCACGGAGCTCGACCAGCGCCTCCGGCAAAAAGGTTACTCCCAAGAGATCGTGGAAAGGGTGATTGGAAAACTCGGGCAGATCGGACTTGTCGACGACTCGCGATTCGCGGAAGCGTTTGTCGCGACAAAAATCGCTTCGAAGCCGGTCGGACGACGGGAGCTCGAGAGAGGGTTGCGGGAGAAAGGGGTCGCTAAAGAGGCAGCTGAGAGGGCGATCTCGCAGGTGCGGGACGATGAGACACAACTAAACCTGGCGCTTGCCGCTGCGGAATCCAAGATGAGATCGCTTGAACGATTTGAGCCGGCGAAGCGACGAGAGAAATTGACGGCCTTCCTGGCAAGAAGAGGTTTCGACTGGGACATTATTAAACGGGTCAATCGAAGAATGTTCAAAGGAGACATCGATGCTGTCGATCTTTAAGAAGAATAGTTTCAAGGTCTTCCTGGTAGTCTCGGTCATGCTCCTTGTTCTGTGGTTCCTGTCGCTCCTTGGCGGAGTTTTTGCCCTCCTTATCATCTCTTTCCTTCTCTCATTCCTTCTTTCCCCTGTGATCGAGGCACTGGAGGTGAGGGGAGTAAGAAGAGTATACGGAATTCTCATGGTTTACGCTGCCATAGCCGTGGTAATTTACGTGCTCCTGAGTACGCTGCTGCCGCCTTTGATTGCACAAGTTGTGAGCCTCGAGAGCGCGGTCAAATCTCCAAATTTCGGGAAGCAAATCGAGGCCGCTCAGGCTGAGCTCCAGGCCAAAATGCCTTTCATAAATTTCGGTGACATCTCGGACAAGATTAGCCAGGTACTGGTCCAGCTCGCGAGCAAGTGGCTTGAAATCCTTACGAGCGCCGGGTCTGTTCTGCTGATGCTCGTAATAGTACCTTTCGTGACTTTTTTCCTACTGAAGGACGGCGATGCTTTCGTGAGGGGGTTTGTGGCAGTCGTGCCCAACAGGTACTTTGAAATGACTCTGAATGTCATTCATAAGATCGGAATTCAGCTCGGGCGTTATATCCGGGCATGGATCACTGAGGCGGCAATCGTGGGCGTGATTTCCATTATCGGTCTCGCGGTCATGGGAGTGAAATATGCCGTCATCATAGGGGCCGTCGCGGGTATAGCCAATCTCATTCCTTACCTCGGGCCGGTAGTCGGCGCCCTCCCTGCAATAGTGGTCTCTTTCGTTCAAACCGGCAACCTCGGCATGCTGCTGCCAATAGTCGTTCTATTTGCGGGGATCAGGTTGATTGACGACGTTGTTGTGGTCCCGGCTGTTTATTCACGTGGGGTCTCAATCCATCCGCTCACGGTGGTTTTACTGATACTGGTAGCCGCCGAGTTGAAGGGAGTGCTCGGCATGGTGCTGGCCATGCCGCTCTACACGGTGTTCAGGGTGGTAGCAAAAGAAACCTACTGGGGTCTCGAGTCTTACGGTATAACGACGATTGATACGAGGAAAGGGACAGTCGATAGCGTTTGATGTTTTTCCGGTCGGGGAAACCGGAAAATTCCGCCAATGAAGCCTTGTTAGGCGGCCTTTCTGACGCGGCCCTGCTTGATGCAGGATGCACAGACTTTCATGCGCTTGACCTTTCCCTCTACAACAGCTCGAACGCTCTGAAGATTCGGATTCCATCTTCTGTTTGTTATGTTATGTGCATGACTGATGTTGTGTCCATATATGGGCTTCTTGCCACAAACTTCACATACTTTTGCCATCTAATTCTCCGAAATTTTCATTAATTTAACCGGTGAGGGCCAATTTTCCAACAGCCAAAATTATCGGCGGGTCCGCCTTACGCACCGCGTCGAGAAACCGGGTTGCGCGAAGGGTCTGCGGCCTGTTGCCGCCCGAGAGTCGTTGGAGAACGAAGTTTTGTGTTGAAACTCCATACCTGCGTTGATATATTTTCGGTTACATGCGACTGGCAGAAATCCTTGAACAAACTCAATCACTAGCCAAATCGACAGGATTCATCTATTGACCACACTTGATTTGAAGACCGTGCTTGTTACGGGAGGGGCTGGCTTCATCGGCAGCAATTTTATCAGAACCTTTCTCAGTAAGCACAAGGATGTAGAGGTTGTCAACCTCGACAAACTTACTTATGCCGGCAACCTGGAGAGCCTGCGCGATGTCGAGGCGAATTCACCTTATCACTTCTACAAAGGGGACATCGCCGACGAGGCCTTTGTGCGAAGGCTCTTTAACGAATGGCATTTTGACGCCGTCATAAATTTCGCCGCCGAATCACACGTCGACCGGAGCATACTCGGCCCGTCTGCGTTCATAGACACAAACGTCAGGGGGACGATGACTCTGTTGGAAGTAGCCAGGGAATTCGGGCTCGAACGTTTCCTTCAGGTTTCCACCGACGAGGTGTACGGATCGCTCGGTGCGTCGGGGAAGTTCACCGAATCGACTCACATCTCACCCAACAGTCCCTACTCCGCAAGCAAGGCCGGTGCAGACATGCTGGCGCGGTCATGGTGGAAGACATTCAATGTGCAGACCGTTATAACACGCTGTTCAAACAACTATGGGCCTTTTCAATTCCCGGAGAAGTTCATTCCCCTAATGATAGCCAATGCTTTGCAGGACAAGAAGCTGCCGATTTACGGCGATGGTATGTACGTCAGGGACTGGATCTATGTGGATGACCATTGCGAAGCTATCGACGCGGTGCTGTATAAGGGAGAGATCGGAGAGGTTTACAACATCGGGGGTGGAAACGAAGTCGCCAATATTGAAATGGCTAAGCTCATTTTATCGAAGCTGGGCAAACCAGAATCGCTCCTGGAGTTTGTCAAAGACCGTCCGGGCCATGACAGACGATACGCCATGGATTCGTCAAAGATCGAAGTCGAGCTCGGCTGGAAACCGAAGAAGTCGTTCGCTGAGGGAATTGACCTTACAGTGAACTGGTATCTCAATAACGAGAGCTGGTGGAAGCGGATAATTTCGGGTGAATATCGGAACTACTACAAACTTCAGTATGAGCAGAGATGAATAACACGCCTGAACAAATCCGGAAGAGGATTGAAGAAAAGAGCTTCAGAATAGGCGTGGTCGGTCTGGGGTATGTCGGGCTTCCTCTTGCCGTCGAATTCGCGGCCAAAGGGTTTCAGACGCTTGGAATCGACCTGGACACCGGAAAAGTCGACAGCATCAGAAAAGGCAAAAATTATATTGATGACGTAAACCCCGAAGATTTCGGCGCGGTCATGAAATCGGGGATGCTAACTGCAGAACCCAATTACGACTTAATCGGCACATGCGATGCAATTTTTATATGCGTGCCCACACCCTTCACTCCAAATAAAGAGCCCGATATTTCATTCATCGTGGATGCCTCGAAGGAGATCGCCAGGAGACTGAGGAAAAATCAGATTATCGTTCTCAGGAGCACGACCTTTCCGAATACAACCGAGGGTTACGTGCAGCCCATTCTCGAGAAAACCGGACTCGTGGCGGGCAAGGACTTCTTTCTCGCATTTTCTCCCGAGCGTATCGATCCGGGTAACAAGAAATACAAGACAAATAATATCCCGACCGTGGTCGGGGGCATCAACGAAATAAGCACGGAGCTGGCCGCTCTCGTTGTCGGGCAGAGCGTCTCTGATGTGATCACGGTGTCCAACCCCAAGGTAGCGGAGATGGAGAAACTCCTGGAGAATATTTTCAGGAGCGTGAACATCGCTCTTGTGAACGAGCTGGCACAGCTGTGTGACAGGATGGGGGGAATTAATATCTGGGAGGTGGTGGATGCCGCTGCCTCGAAGCCTTTTGGGTTCATGCCCTTCTATCCGGGACCGGGGATCGGCGGTCACTGTATCCTCATTGACCCGTACTATCTCGAGTGGCTCGCCAAGGCTTACGATTTTCAGACGAACTTCATATCTTTGGCCGCTGAGGTAAACGAGAACATGCCGTTCTATGTGCGGAACATGGTCCAGCGCGAACTGAGCTTCAGGCCTGTCAGTTTCAAGAAGGCAAAGATACTGATACTCGGCGTGGCTTTCAAAAAAGACGTCGACGACACCCGGCATTCTCCCGCGCTGAAGGTGATGGAGTTGCTACTTCGGGATGGCGCGACAAATATTTCCTACAACGACCCCTACGTTCCGACGGTGCATGTCGACGGCAGGGATTTCAAGTCGGTCAAATTGACCCCGAAGCTGTTGAAATCGATTGACTGTGTACTTATTACGACCGACCATTCTTCTTACGATTACGAATCTGTAGTCAAGCATTCGAAATGCATCGTAGACGCCAGGAACGCCACCAGACATGTAAAGAAGCGGGAGAGAGAAGATAGTACTGCTTGGAGACGGGAAGTGAGCCGTAAACTCAAGTTTATAAGTGTCGTCGGTGCGCGCCCGAATTTCATGAAGGTGGCTCCACTCCACAGGGTGTTCTCCAAGCTTGATTCTGTCCACCACATGATTGTTCACACTGGGCAGCATTACGATGCGAACATGTCGAAAGTGTTCTTCGAGGATCTCGAGCTCCCGAGGCCGGACGTCTATCTCGGCGTGGGCTCGGGTTCACATGCGGAGCAGACCGCTAAGGTGATGGTAGAGTTCGAGAAGGTGCTGTTGAAGGAGAAGCCGGACCTGGTTATCGTGGTCGGCGACGTCAACTCCACCGTGGCATGCAGCCTGACAGCCGCTAAGCTCCTCATTCCCGTCGCGCACGTCGAAGCGGGTCTCCGCAGCTTTGATAGGAGGATGCCCGAAGAGCTTAACAGGATGGTCACCGACGTGCTGAGCGACTACCTCTTCGTCACTGAAGAAAGCGGCGTAGTAAATCTCAGGCATGAGGGAATCGATGACGGAAAGGTTTTCCTGGTCGGCGATGTGATGATTGACTCGCTCATAGCGTATCGCGAGAAAGCGAAAAAATCCCGTATTAAGGAATTACTGAACGTTAAGGAGCACGGATACACGCTGGTAACGCTTCACCGCCCCGCCAACGTTGACGAAAAGAGAAACCTCGAAGACATCCTGAGTATATTTGAAGGCGTTGAGAAACACGGTAAGATTATATTCCCCATCCATCCGAGGACGAGAAAGCGCATTGACGACTTCGGGCTGAAAGGCAGATTCGAATCGTTGGATGGACTTATCTTGGCCGAACCACTCGGGTATCTCGACTTTTTGAATCTAATGATGGACGCGAGGATAGTACTTACCGATTCCGGCGGGATACAGGAGGAAACAACGTACTTGAACGTGCCTTGCGTGACGATGAGGGAAAACACCGAGCGACCCGCCACTATCGAAATCGGCACCAACGTCCTTACGGGACTGGATGTCGGGCAGGTGGTGACGCTTACGGGAGAATGTTATGCCGGGAAATGGAAGTCGAGCTTCATTCCGGATCTATGGGACGGCAAGGCGGCCGAAAGGATCGCTGAAATTCTATTGAATCCGAACGAGTCTCTGTCGCCGGCCGGAAGCAACAAAAATAGTGAGGAGTCTGATAAGTGAGCGAGAAAACAGAAAAGAGATCGATGTCCTGGGAATTTTTCGAACTGTGTTACGCATGGAAGAAATTCATGGTCATAGTGACGACGGTTTTCATCATACTCGGAGTGATCCTGGCTCTGGTGCTCCCTAAGGAATATCAGGGAGTCGCTTCGGTGCTCCCGTCCCAGAAAAGCGCGATGCTCAGCATGCTGGGAGGAAGTGCCAGTTCGGCCGTATCCAGTCTGGCTAAGCAGTTCGCCCCTCTCGTCGGCGGGAGTGAAACACAGATCGGCTCGGGCTTCAGTTACCTGGCTATCCTGAACAGCCGGGATGCCATGGCGAAAGTGGTAAAGGAGTTTGATCTGTTTAAAGTATATTCCATCGGCGATTCTTCGATGGATAAGGCCATAAAGAGACTGCGTGACAATACGGACTTCCAGATCGACTTGTACGGCGCGGTCGTCGTCAAGGTCCTCGACGAGAACCCCGTTCGGGCCGCCGCGATGGCCAACTATTTCGTCCATATCCTGAACCAGATCAACGGGAGTCTTTCCTCTGAGGATGCGAGAAACCTGAGGACGGTGGTTGAAACACGCTACCTGAAGAATCTCAGCGATCTTGAAAACGCCGAAGACAGCATGAAAGTCTTCCAGCAGAAGTTCGGTGTTTTCTCATTGCCGGACCAGGCGAAGGCCTCCGTCGCGGCCGGCGCTGAGCTCGAGTCGCAATTGATACTCGCGCAAGTGAGGCTTTCAGCACTGCAGAAGCAGCTCAACGCTGGCTCTCCGGAGATTGAGACACTGACGCAGCAGATTGAAGCACTCAAGCAAAAAATAGGAGACCTGCGGAGCGGGAAAGATATGGTCGGCGGAGAAAATCCCGGCGTGCTTTTGCCTTTCAAGGAGCTGCCGAGCAGAGGAATGAGATATCTTGATCTTTACAGGGATGTGGAAATCCAATCGAAGTTGCTCGAGTTGATCTATCCCTTGTACGAACAGGCGAAGCTGGAGGAAGCGCGCGAGACGCCGACCGTTCTAGTTCTGGACCACGCCGTTCCGCCGGAGAAGAAGGTTAGACCGCTTCGCGCACTGATAGTGCTCTCATCTATGGTACTCGGCTTTGTACTCGCGGTAGTTTCCGTTCTCTTCATCACAGCCGGGATAGAAAAAGACCCTAATGGAGGAGCGTTGCAGAAGAAATATCATGACTTTTCAGTGAGAGCATTTGCGAAATTAAATCCACGCCACGTCTTGCTCAACGGTCCCGACGCTTGAGTCTGGTGCGATGTATTTGAACATTGCGACACTTGCGTTAGCGGGAGTCCTTGGTCTGGTGTTCCTATGGTGGGCGGTGAAGTCGACCGAGACGTGGCTGATTGTGGCCATCTTATCGCACCTGATCCTGTTCCTGCATAAACGTGGAGCCGACACAAGTGTTTACCAGATGGTCGCGTATTCTCTCCTCTTTTTCCCGGGGCTTTTCTGGTGGTTCACAAAGAGGCTCATCGCATCGAAACGAATCCTCGAAAACTCCGCCGAGTTTGCCTTGGTAATTTTCCTGGGGGTGGCTCTGCTCAGCATCAGCTGGGCATCGTTCTATGGTTTCTCTGCTATAAAGGGAATAAGAGAATTTGCGCTCTTCATCCCGTACCTCATGTATTTTCCGATCAGGGACTACGTGGGGGAAAAAGGCGAGAAAAACATACTCTTTGCCCTCCTCTTTGTTTGCACGGCTGTTGCAATCTTTGACATTGTGGAATACAGACTGTCTATAGCTGTTGCGCAATATTTCTGGCAGATCATTGGGAAGAGAGAGAACCTTGGAGAACCGCTGATGATGAGTTCAATTATCATCATGTTTGGGTTCGTAGCCGCAAAAAAGTATAACCTTGCTCTCATCGTGACCCTCATCGCAATCAGTTCCATCGCGCTCGTGCTCACCTTTTCAAGAGGATACTGGGGGGCCACCGCTCTGGGCCTTTTGTTGTTCGTGTTCATCATAAATGGTGCGCCTCGGAAGAGAGCTGTAAAACTGGGTTTGATTAGCGTGATGACGGTTGTTCTAGTCGCAGCAATTGTCTTCCCAAGACTATTAGTGGACCTCTTTCAGGGGCTTGGGACGAGGCTCGCGGCTTTGGGGGGGCACGACCTGTCTTTGCAGAGTCGTCTTGCTGAATCATCCGTCATCCTGAGTCGTTTCCAACGCAGCCCCATAATTGGATATGGAATGGGTGCTGAGTTCTCGTTCTTCAATCCGATTACTTATCGAACCCTGACCACATGGTATATCCACAATGGTTATCTCTTTATGGTATACAAATTTGGCTTAGTTGGAGCGTTCCTATATTTGTTCTTCTACTTTCATATGCTCCGAGTCACAGCAGCTGAAGCCCGCGGGTGTGAGGATAAAGCCACCAAGTTGCTCCTTCTGTCGTTTGAGTGCGTAATGATTGCAATGCTGATCGTCAATCTTACTTCACCGCAGTTCTATGATAGAGTTGCCCTGTTGATACTTACGGTTTTATGGGGAATCTCATCGGGCATTGTGAAACGGAGCCACGGTGTGGGGCAAAGCATCGAATCGGCTCGATAGAAATTGACTGTGACCCGGACACCCTTGATCCACCAGTTGTGTGACGAGGACCCCGCTGAAAATTGCTGCGTCGCAGAAGCTTCATCGTTAATTCACTCTCAGGCATAAGTGACCTTTAAAAATAAGTCAATCGATTCCTTTGTCGCCAAACATGCATCGCGTCTTTAAGAACAGTGCGTTGAACGTAGGTGCGCAGATTGTGGTCATGCTTGTCATGGTCGCGGCGATGCCGTTCATTGTACGGGGACTGGGGGAAGTGGCGTTCGCAATACTGTCCCTCATCTGGACGGTCATCACGTATTTCTCTCTCTGGGACCTGGGCATCGGACGCTCTGTGACGAAGTTTGTCGCCGAGAAACACGCTTCAGGTAAGACGGAGGAAGTGGTGGCAATTATTTACCAGTCAATCTTTCTTAGTCTTGTTTTGGGCGTGATCTTGGGCGGGCTGCTCCTTCTGTTCGAGAACCAGCTTTCTTCGGCGCTATTTAAGGTTCCTCTCGGCTATCACGCGTCGGTACTGGTTTCATTGAGGATAGTGGCTTTCGCGATGCCGGTCTTGGTGTTGCAGGGTGCACTCCGCGGCGCCTTGATGGGATTTTCGAGATTCGATCTAAGTAATTCTCTTCAGATTGCCAACGGGATTCTGCAGTGGGGGGGGGCACTAGTACTCGTGTTGCTGAAATTTGACGTAACGTGGATAATCGGTTTCGTCCTGGGTTCCAGGCTCCTTACTACGATCGGATATTTGTATTTTGTCAGAACAATTGTCCGTCTGCGATTAAGCCTTCTTTTCGGCAACCGTGTGCTCGTTCGGCAGTTGCTCAGCTTCGGTGGTTGGGCGATGGTCAGCCAGGTCGTTAGCCCGGTGCTCCAGTACGCTGAGAGATTCATGCTGAGCGGAATAATAGCCACGAGCGTCGTTGCGTATTATGTGGTTGCCTACGAAGCAACTTCAAAAATGCTGGTCTTCTCCACAGGTCTCGTGTCTGCATTGTTCCCCGCGCTCAGCGAGATTCAGGGAATAGGAGAATATGGGGGGAAGATCGGTCTACTCTACAGGAAATCAGAAAGGATTATGGTCTTCTCATTTCTTCCTGTCGGCGTGATCCTGGTCGGGTTTTCGTCGGAAATCTTGTCCGTCTGGATGGGTTCGGCGTTTGCTTCGCACGCGGTCATAGCTTTCCAGATTCTGGCAGTCGCGTTCTTATTGAACTCGGTTAGCCAAATGCCATTTACTCACCTGCAAGCAATCGGACGAAGCGACATCACTGGGAGGATTCACCTGGCCGAGCTTCCGATCCATCTGTTAATGGCCTATGCTCTTGTGAATCTTTTCGGAGTTGTTGGAGCGGCAGTTGCTACCCTATTCCGCATCGTAATTGACGGAACATTACTTTATTTCTTCAGTTCAAGAAAAATGACCGGATCCAGGGCAACGCGAAAAGAATACATTAAAGATCTTGCCATCGTCGTTCTCTTCTCGTGTATCGGCGTCGTCGTTATCATCGCCGCATCGTCTCAGGAGGTCCTAAAATTATCATTTGCCATAGCGTGGCTCTTGCTGTATCTGATTATTATGTTCAAGTACGTTCTTGAAGAACAGGAGAAAGAATCAATTTTCAGACTGATACTCAAAAGGAACTACGTGTGAGTGGTAATTACGCGGCTGATCCGATGAAGGAAGGCTGAAGTGCGTGACTAGGGAGCTTTCCATAGAGAAAGGGACAGCTTTCATTTCTTCAGTTTCGTCTTCAAAGGTGAGGGATGTGATGAATCACCTGCTCGGTCGGCGTGCCACTTTACTTCAGCTGGAAGAAAAGGAATTGCAGGCCTGATGCATCAAAACTACATTTCAAAGAAGAACGGTATTGGCATTGAAACCTGTCAAGCTAATTACACAGCAAATATTGCCGGCGACCGGCATACTTTTTCGGAGATTCAATGGGCAAATTAAAGAATTGGCTGAGAGCAAAGGGGATCAGCAAGGCCAACCTGAGGTGGTTGAAGTTTAGCGGTCTTTCGAAGGAATGGCTAATGAAACCGTATCTTAATCGGCAACAAAGACGAATGATTGTGTTGAGCGGCGATCCGATTCGATACGGGACGATTTTCCTTTCTCTTGAGCAGGTACAGAAACAAGGAATTCCTGGCCACCTGGCCGAGTGCGGTGTTTACAAGGGGGCATTGAGTAAGTTCATTCATTCAATAATTCCGGAGCGACCGCTCTTCCTTTTCGACACTTTTCAGGGATTTGATTCGAGGGACTCGAACACGAACTCCGATAACCGCTTCAGTGATTCTTCTGTCGAGATGGTACTTCAAACAATCGGAGATGCGAACAATGTCAAAATAAGGAAGGGTTTCTTTCCTGAAACGGCCTCGGGGCTGGAAGAGGAAAGATTTGCCTTTGTTATGATCGATTTCGATAAATACGAACCCACGTTAGCCGCACTCGAATTTTTCTATCCGCGAGTCAACATGGGCGGTTTTATTTTTGTACATGACTACAATAGTCCCGAATCCGGTTGGGCGTGCTCGAAAGCGTTGAACGGATTTTTGGCTGACAAACCTGAAAAACCAATCGGAATCCCGGACTCGTGGGGTACTGCGCTTTTCCGTAAGATATAGCCAAATAAACATTGATGGCGTAACTTCATGCGACTCGAAAAACAACGGCATTGCGTTTATGGCGAGGAAAGGGGATAGCTCGGTCTGATTCTGCTGCATATCGCTTTGACTCCGAATTCGAGGGTGGAGGAGGAATTTGACAATTTCGCAATCGATGAAATAGGAGTCTTCGTAATTCAACCAATGCTGTCAAGCCGTTTTAGCTCATGAAGTTGTACGGCGGGAGAATCGACGGTCGATGAAAAAATGGATAGTGAAAGCTGCGATTCAAAAGACAATATCCTGGTTGCCATTCAAGCACCGGCTGAACCACCTTTTTCAAAAACACGTGACGAAGGGTGCATTTCTGACGGATGAGCTGTTTGAAGACAAACTGATTCATTGCGCTACCCATGTGGCCGCCTTTGAGAAGTACGCGACGATTGAGAAAGACAGCGCGCTTGAGATCGGAACGGGATGGTATCCAATCGTGCCGATTGGGCTTTACCTCACCGGGTTCTCAAACATCGTGTCGATAGACATTTCGCCGCTGGTTTCAAGGGAATCTGTCATTGCAGCCGTTGATCGTTATTCCGAGTACGATAGGTCTGGTAGGCTCTCGGCCTTCCTTTCGAAAGTAGACAAGACACGCCTCGAAAAAGCGAGAGAACTCGCATCCGGCGGGTTGAGCGCCTTTGAGTTGATGAAGGAAATGGGAATTCGTCTCGTGATCGGTGACGCGGGCTCGACGAATTCCCAGGATGATTCATTTTGTCTTATCCACTCGAACAATACTCTCGAACATATTTATCCGAGAGTCCTTCGGCGGATCTTCAGTGAGTTCAAGAGAATACTCCATCCCAAAGGGGTCATGTCTCATAGCATCGACATGAGTGATCATTTTGCCCATCTGGACAAGAGCATCACGAATTTCAATTTCCTGAAGTTCTCCGACCGGCAATGGAAGTTGATCGACAACTCGATACAGCCCCAGAACCGGCTCAGGATTTCCGACTATGAGAGGTTGTTCAGAGAATCAGGGTTTGAAATACTTGAGCGGAAGGACAGAACGGGCACTGTTGACCAACTACGCTCTTTTAGCCCTGCGAAAAGATTTCTATCTTATGCAGAGAAAGACCTTCTAGCTACTCATTCGCACCTTGTTTGCAGGAAGAGGAACCTCGCCTTGGGCCAGTCAGGTGCTCAATAGGTGGAATATTTGATATCCAGGAATGGGCGCTTTGAGACCCTAGTTGAGAATAGACGTAACGTGATGAATGGTTGGTTTCGGTTGCGACATCACAAAGATGCTACAGGAATCTTGATTTATCGAACCAATGCGTTGCAAATCTTTATGCTATGTAACAGAGTTCAAAAAGGACTCATCGCCTCACTGCCCGAAGCAAGTACTTCAAGATCAAAGAGTGTGATCATTTTTGGCCCCATGCATTCCTGTGTGCCATTAATCGGGAACTGGTCATGATAGAGTATCTTCGGCCACGTCTTGCCGTCGTCTTTCTTCAGTATGATACACAAAAATATCCCGGGGCATTTGAGAGTCTCAAGTCGTATGTGTCCAAGTTTGACCAAACCCGGGTCTCTTATGTTCTGGTCAATAACAAGGAGGAGGGAGCCGGGTCAAAGAAGCTTGACGAGAACACCACATACCTGCAAGGCGACAACTCTGACTGGGAATTCTCGGGGTGGCAAAGGGGGGTGGATTTTTTGAGATTGAATCGTATTAAGCATGACGTCGCTTTGCTTGTAAACGATTCATTCGAGGTTAACGGCCCTGGCTATTTGAGTAATCATAATGTCGATTGGTTGGTTCTGAAGACACACATATTCAAATGTGTCTTTGGGTTGCTTGCAACCAGGTGGACGAAGGCACAAATACAAGATAAGCCCCTGAGGAAGTGGCTGGGGACGGATTGCTTTTTTGTTCCGGAGATACTGCTTGATAAGCTTGGAACCCTGGTAAGCGTCGACCAGGCTTCAATTGCCGAATACCTTCCCGAGACATTTCCCGGTACAGACGAGGTCTTTCTTCGGACCGCCCCAATAAATCCGGCATACAGGGAAAGTATTGTGAAATGGCTGACTCAAGAATGGCACAGTAAGTTTGTCCTAGATCAATCGACGTGGTCATTTTTTCTTGCCAAGGTTAAAGCTATTCTCAACGAAGCATTGCTTTATGTTCGTATTCGAGAATTGGGATATTTGGTCCTGCCGTACGATATCCCTCTCTTCATATCTGCTAAAATTCGGGGTCTCATTAGGAAGTTCAGGAAGTCATTATCCTGAACTACTCGATGAGGTGGGAAGGAGATCGGTCAGTTGAAATGAGTCTCCTCCTAGTATTGATTGAACACTGAATAACGATGGTGCGAGCGCATTCGAGAGTTATCCGGGGCCTCGGTTGATTATTAAGTGTCTCTTGATGGGCACCTTTATGTTTGGTAATATTACGGTTGATTTTTTCTCATCCGTAGGTAAGTCCTATTCAGCGTGGAGGACCGTTACGCCAGCGCAACCCCGCACCAACAAAGTTTATCTTAGTAAGAGGAAGGATTATGAATTCCCAGTTGATCAGAACCAGGTTGATTGATGCCTTTGGAGAAAAGCCAGTCGCGTTTGTTCAAGCGTTAAGATTTGTATATCGGCTCCTGAGAAGATCCAACGTAGATCCTGAATTCAAGCTTCTCCCACTGCTACTGAGCAAAGGTGAAGCGGCGCTGGACATCGGTGCGAATGCGGCCAACTGGACGTATTGGCTCCATCACAATGTCGGCAGAAACGGCGTGGTTTACGCCTTCGAGGCTGAGCCGTATTACGCTCTGGCGACGGGACTAGCAATCAAGTTGTTAAGGTTGAAAGGAGTTCGCCTCCTTCCATTTGGCCTTTCCGATGTCGAAGAGGATGTCGTTCTCCGTGTTACGGATTCAAACGGAGTGAGGCTGACCGGGACATCCTATATAGACAGAAACACTTCTGGGCAGACCGTTGGTGCTCAACGCGTCAAGGTCAGACGACTTGATTCTCTCATCGGCGAACTACCCGCGCTTCTCAATACCAAGCTAATTAAATGCGATGTCGAGGGGTATGAGCTCTTTGTCTTTAAAGGTGCAGTTGAAGTTCTGAGACGAGCGAGACCGTTCATAATACTTGAAACCGGCAATTATGAAATTCAGGGGTACACTGGCGAGGACATCTACAATTTCTTCCTGGAGAGAGAATATGCGTCCTTTGCGATGACTGGAGCAAATACCTTGGCCAAAACAGATGCGAAAATGGACCACCCCATGGCTGTGAGCGTCAACAGGGTGTTGGTTCCACGGGAACGACTGTCCGGTCTTCAAGGTAAAATTATATTCGAAAATTGATCCGAGTCTCTCGGAGTTGCGCCGAATTCAATTCCTCTCACCTTAAATTGTACGCTCGAACGGCGTGAGTCGAGTCTCCTCGGCGGCAGTTCCTGAGGGTAAACGAAAGAACTTACCTGGAGTCATACAGATTTTGCACT
>CAWEBD010000025.1:0-8727 GCA_963806435.1 uncultured Bacteroidota bacterium | reverse complement strand
TTGAAGCCCGTCGGCAAACCCGAAGTGCTGATGTGGACATTCGGAGGGATGATCGGATATCACGGGGTGAACAGTGCGGGTTTGGCGCATTTCGAGAATGCTCTCGGCGGCGGTCCGCGTAGCCGGTTCGGTCTGCCTCATTATCCAGCCGAACGGATGATGCTGGAATGCGAGCGCCTGGATGAGGCAATCGAGGTACTAAGGAAGATGCCTCTGGCGTCCAACGCGAACTACGTCCTCTGCGACGGCCAAGGCAAGATCGCCGATGTCGAGGCCACTACGGCGGGCCCATATGTGCTGCCAGATCCCGGCGTTGGATTTTTCGCGCACACCAATCACTATCTGTGCTCACAATACGCCACCTCGGAGAACTTCAAGCAAAGCTGGGCCGATTCCTTCCCTCGGCTGGAGCGAATCAATTTCCTGATCAAATCACGCTATGGCTCGATCAAGGTGGACGACTTCAAAGAGTTTCTAAGGGACCACTCCGGCTACCCGACCAGCATCTGCCGCCACGACGGCAACAGCCGAACTGTGGCTTCGATGATCTCCGAACCGGCAATGCGGCGCATGCATGTAGCGGTCGGCAATCCGTGCCAACACCGGTTCGTAACTTACTCGATGTAACGCGGAGTGATCGGAGGATTTTGATGAAGCGGATGGGACTCGCCTGACACTGCCTGATTCTGGATGTGATACCAAAATGATAATGTGCGTAACCAGAAATTGTCAGATTGTTGAATCAGTAACGAATCACTAATGCCCGATTTTCCCTCCGACATAGACTGGGGCCTCTGCCTCGTATATCAATGTCCTGCACTCAAAGCAGTTGTTTGGGGCCTACGATTTCTCCGTTTCGTAAGCGGACCCGGCCTCGCTCTGAATCACCTGACGACAGCGGAAATCGGAACTTCTCATTCAACAAAAGAGGCACCCCGAAGGGTGCCTCGAAAGCAAGGCAGGTAAGCTCAGTTACTGCTCTTGCCAACCAAGCATTGAAGTTTGACTTGGCTGGCATCGCACGTAGCGAACTATTTTTTCTTCAAGACGTCCGGGTTTACGCACGTCTCAGGCGGTTCGCCGTTCAGAACCTTAATAATGTTATTGACCGCGATCCTGCCCATGGCTAGCCGGGTTTCAGTTGTCGACGATGCTATGTGCGGCACGATGACGACATTCTCGAGTTGCGCCAGACCGGGTTCGATTTGAGGTTCCTTTTCGAAAACATCGAGACCGGCGCCCCAGATCTGTTTTTCCCGCAGCGCCTTGACCAGTGCCTTCTCGTCGACCACCGGCCCCCGACAGGCATTGATCAAAACTGCGGTCTTCTTCATCAGCTTAAGTTCTTTCTCGCCGATATAGTGGTGAGTATCCGGTGTCAGTGGCACATGCAGGGTAAGGAAATCTGACTCTTTCAACAGAGTTTCCTTGTCGACATGCGTGGCGCCGAACTCCTTTTCGAATTCCAGGTTGCGGCGAACGTCGGAGTAGATAATTTTCATATCGAACCCCTTCGCCTTGCGCGCAACATTCGATCCGATGCGGCCCAGGCCGGCAATACCGAGCGTCTTTCCGTCCACGTCGAGACCGATAAACGCCATAGCCGCCCAGCCCTTCCACTTGTCCTCGCGAACGTACCGGTCTGATTCGACGATGCGCCTAGCCGTGGACAAAAGCAGGGCCCAGGCATGAGTTGCAGTGGCGTCATCGAGCACTCCCGGCGTGTTGGTAAGAATCACGCCACGCTTGGTTGCGGCCGCCAAGTCGAAGTTGTTAAAGCCGACCGCGTAGTTGGCAACAATCTTCAACTGCGGCCCCGCCGCGTCCAGCAGTTCGCCGTCGACGGCGTCGGTCACCAGCGTCAGCAAGGCGTCGCGGCCTTTGGCCTTGGCTTGCAGCTCTGCCTTGGGCAGGGCACGATCCTCGTAGTTAACCTCGACATCGAAATGCTTCTTCAACTCGTCGATGTTCGCCTGAGGAATCAGTCTGGTTACGAATACACTCGGTTTCTTCATCTCACCGTTCCGATCCTGCTTGTCTTTCAGGCTATGCTGTTGTGTTTATTCATGTCAAGGCGGGTCGATTTCGGGCCCGCTGAGTTTGTGGTTGCAAGCCTGGACGATTTCGAGAGCGATATCCTCCTCGACCTCACTCTCCAGCAAAGACATGTAGACATTCTTAAGTGATTCCGAAAGCACCGGCATCTTCGTGTGCTTTATGTGCTGAGCTATCTCGCCCAGCGCGCTCTTCACCTCGGAGAGCTCCTGTTTCAGAGCATCGTTCTCAGCGGTGGAGACCGCTTGCGCCACGGTCGGTGGGGTCAATTTCTGACCCGGGTCCGTTCTGCGTTTTTCCTCGAATTTCGATGCAAGCTGGCGAAGACTCCCCAGCACGTCTTCGCCGGCGGGCGTGGTCGCCGGCTGAGGTTTCGGAACCCGGCGCGGCTGGATTTTTATCGGCGCCTCATCGAACGCCGCCGTGACTTCAACATACTCTTCGCCGCCCGCGTCCAGTACTCCGCCTTTCGATACACGCCGCGTGTTGAGGATGACGGCATCCTCTCCGAATTCCTGCCGCATCTTATCCGCGGCCTCCTTGGCGGTAGATCCGATAAACTTCTTGATCCTCATTGTGCTACGATCCTTCCGATAACGTCGATCTCAGTCCTTGCGGGTAATTCCGTGTAGGACGTGACAGCCACCTGCTGGAAGTTTGTGTGTATGAGCCTGTAGAAATAAAGCCGCACCGTCGCGGAGCAGATAATAACCGGGTCATATCCGAACGACTGGGCGTGTTCCATGTTCCGCGTAACGCTGTTGTTGATCCCCTTCGTTATTTCGGGCGAAAGGCCGAGGGTGCTGGTCACTTCCTTCTGCGTCTGCAGGGAATTTGACAATATCTGTTCCACACTCGGGTCGAGCGCGATCGCGTGTATGGTTCCCGAGGGATCGGTGAACAGGGCGGCAATGGTCTCGGACAGCGCGTGTCGCACATACTCGGTGAGTACCTCCGTGTTCTTAGTGACCTTCGAATAATCGAGGAGGCTTTCGATAATGGTGACGAGGTCGCGGATGGGAACGCGTTCCTTGAGAAGATTCTGGAGCACTTTCTGAAGCGTCCCGAGCGGAAGCACATCCGGATTTATCTCGTCCACGAGCGCCTGGTATTCCTTCTTCAGATTGTCGATGAGGATTTTCACTTCCTGCCTGCTCAGGATCCTGTCCGCATTCCTCTTTAGCGTTTCAGCCAGATGCGTCGACAGGACGGCGGCCGCTTCGACGACCGTAAAGCCGAGCACCTCGGCGTTGTCGCGCTGTGATTTCTCAATCCACACGGCCGGAAGCCCGAACGTCGGGTCGGTGACGGGGATTCCGGAAAGGTCGCCTTCTTTCATGGACGGGCTCATTGCGAGATAGCGGTCCATGTAGAGCTCGCCGGCGGCCACCTGTACTCCGCGTATCCTGACCACATAGTGACTCGGCTGGAGCTGCAGGTTGTCGCGCACGCGGATCGGCGGCACTATCAGTCCGAGTTCCAGGGCGATCTGTTTCCTGAGATTTGTAATTCGCTGGAACAGGTCGCCTCCCGCTTCCTCGTCAACCATCGAGATTAGGCCGTAGCCGATTTCTACCTCGATGGGATCGACTTGCAGATAAGATTCAATCTTCTCGTCTTTCTTTTCGGTGACGGCGACAGCGGCCTGCCCGGGTTTATTGGCGATCATTTGCGAACGCATGTACCCCGCCGCGGCCATTATCGAACCGAGCGCGAGGAACGGCACTGTCGGCAGTCCCGGGATGATGGCGAAGAAGCCGAGAGTTCCACCGGCCACGTAAAGCGCCTTCGGCCGTGAGAGAAGCTGGCGTCTCAACTCCACGTCCAGCTGGCTTCCCGACGCGCTCCTCGTCACGATCATTCCCGCGGCCGTGGAAATCACCAGAGCGGGTATCTGAGTCACGAGGCCGTCGCCGATTGTCAGAAGCGTGTAATGGGCCAGCGACTCGGTGAAAGTCATACCGAGCTGGGCCATCCCGATAATGAAACCGCCGATCACGTTGGCCAGGATAATGATCATTCCCGCGATCGCGTCCCCTTTCACAAACTTGCTCGCGCCGTCCATCGCTCCGAAGAAATCGGCTTCTCTCTGCAGCGTCATCCTTCGCTGCCTCGCCTGCTCTTCGGTTATCAAACCGGAATTCATGTCGGCATCTATGCTCATCTGCTTTCCCGGCATCGCGTCTAGAGTGAACCTCGCGGTCACTTCCGCGATTCTTCCCGAACCCTTGATGATCACGACGAACTGGATCGTCGCCAGAATTATGAAGATGATCACGCCGACGACGTAGTTCCCCTGGACAACAAACGACCCGAAAGCGTGGATCACCTCGCCCGCGTAGCCCTGGCTGAGAATCAGTCTGGCAGAAGCGACGTTCAGCGAAAGCCGGAAGAGTGTCAATATGAGGAGCAAACCTGGAAAGGCAGAAAGCTCAAGAGGGCTCGTGACGTACATCGACACCATCAGCAACACGATTGAGAAGGTGATGTTCGCCGAGATGAGAACGTCAAGCATGAAAGGAGGCAGCGGTACGATCATCAGCGACAGGATGAGTAGGACCAGCCCGGCAAGGATCAGGTCGGTATTGCCGCCAAGCACCTTGAAGGCCCTGCTATTCGATATTCTGTCCACAGTCGTCGCCATGCTAGATTCCGTAGCCTCGTTTTGCCTTCTTCATCTGGTAGATATAAGCCAGTATCTGCGCCACCGCTTTGAAAAGATCGGGCGGGATCTGCTCGTCTATATCCACCGTCCTGTAGAGAATCTGTGCGAGAGGTTTGTCCTCAACGATCGGTATGTTATGCTCCGCCGCAATCTCTTTTATCTTCTGCGCTATGAGATCTTTGCCTTTCGCGAGAACTTTCGGCGCAGACATTGCCTTCGGATCGTACTTGATCGCGATGGCGTAGTGAGTCGGGTTGGTCACAACCACATCTGCCTTGGGGACGTTCTGCATCATCCTCATCTTGTGCCGTTTTATCATCTCTCGGCGGATTCTGCTCTTCGTAGCCGGGTTGCCCTCCTCCTGCTTGTGTTCTTCCTTTATCTCCTGCTTGGACATCCGCGTATCGCGCTGGAATTTCTTACGCTGCACATAGTAGTCGACCGCGGCCAGTACTATGAACGCGGACGAGATCTTGATGCTGATGGCAAACGCGCCGGAACCCATAAAGGAGAAGATCTGCTGCGGAGAGCTGTCGACCAGCTGGACGGAATTCTCGATGAGGCTCTTTACCGCCAGATAACCGATCAGGCCGACGAGTGTGACTTTGAGGACACTTTTCGCCAGCTCCATCAGGGCCTGCTGCGAGAATCCTAATTTCTTGATCCCTTTCAACGGGTTGAGCGCTCCCATACCGCCGGCAAGCGGCTTGAGCGAGAAGAGGAAACCGAACTGGGCCACATTCGAACCGACGCCTACCAGCATCACGATCAACATGAAAGGCGCGACTATCACGAGGAAGCGATAGGCCAGCGCGCTCGCGAGGGTGACGATATTGGCCTGGTTCAATTCGGTGCCGAAAGAGAGCGACAGATACTCCTTCATGACATCGGACAACTGACCGACAAACCTGCCGCCGAGCAAGTACAGGATCAAAGTCCCTCCGAGAAGTACCGCAGCCGAAGTAAGCTCGACGCTCTTGGCAACTCTGCCTTGCTTCCTGAGCTCTCCGAGCCGCCTGGGAGTCGCTTGTTCAGTACGTTCCTCAAAACTCTGCTCCGCCACTTTACATTAACCTCAGGAGTTGTACCGTTTCAGCCTCGAACGTGTCGATAAGCTTGCCGAACACGAAGACGAAGAACGGGAGCGATGCTATGAGGAGTACCAGACCGATCCCGACAGTCAGCGGCATCCCGACGAAAAACACGTTCACCTGCGGGACCATCTTTGCTATAATGCCCAGGAGCACGTCTGTCAGAAAAAGTGAAATGATTACCGGGGCTCCGATCTTGATCGCCGCCACGAACACCATCCCTGTCAGATGGATGAAAAGGTCAACGGCCGAACCGCTTATCTTCAGCCCTGAAACCGGCACCGCGTCATAGCTCATCTTCAGCGCCTCCAGCAGGAACAGGTGGCCGTTCATTATGAGGAAGATGAATACGGCAACGATGGATTCGAACTGCCCGATCACCGCCACATTCACGCCGCTTTGCGGGTCTATCAGGCTGGATATGGAGAGACCCATCTCGATTCCGAAAATCTCGCCGGCATAACTCACGGCGTAAAACACTATACCCATCGTGAAACCGATCGACGAGCCAACGATGACTTCCTGCACAGCCAGCACCACAAGTGAGCCCAGGTCCAGTGAGATCGTACCGGTATTCGCGGCGATCAGCGGAAAAATGGCGAAGGCAACCGCAGCCCCGGCCCAGATTTTCAGCTGCGCAGGAACGGATTGGTGGCCGTACATCGGCGCCGTCGCGAACATCGACAGCGTCCTGATGAAGACCAGCATGAAGACCACGAATTTTTCCGCGTAGAAAGTCATTTCACCTAAGGTTCGGTATTATGTTGAAAATGTGTTCGGCGAACTGGATCATCTTCTGCATCATGAAGGGAAGAAGGAGAATACAAACGACGCCGATCGCAAGGATCTTCGGGACGAAGGTTAGTGTCATTTCGCTTATCGACGTCGCGGCCTGGAAAATCGAGATCATCAGGCCCACGACGATCGAAACGGTCAGCGCCGGGGCGGCTACGATGAATATCGTGTAGAATGCGTCTCTTGCTATTCCAATTACAAAGGCTTCAGTCATTCTATCCTCAATGAAATCCCTGTACGAGTGAGCCGACGAAGAGATACCAGCCGTCGACAAGAATAAAAAGCAGCAGCTTCATAGGCAGCGAGATCATCATCGGCGGGAGCATCATCATGCCCATCGACATGAGTATGCTGGCAACTATCATGTCGATCATCAGGAACGGTATAAACACCAGGAATCCGATCTCGAACCCGATCCTCATTTCGCTGATAGCGAACGCCGGTACGACGACATATGTCGGTATGTCATCGGGGGTGTTCGGGCGGTTGAGATGCGCCAGGTGTACCATCATCGCGAGGTCTTTCTCGCGCGTCTGCCGCAGCATGAAGTCCCTGATGGGTTTCACACCCACGGCATATGCCGAATCGAGCGATATTTTGTTCTGCATGTAAGGCTGGAAGGCGGTTTGATTTACCTTGCTCCAGGTCGGAGCCATGACAAAGAAAGTCAGAAAGAGGGCCAGCCCGATCAGAAGCTGTGTCGGCGGCATCGTCTGCGTCCCGAGTGCCTGCCTGAGAAAATAAAAGGCGATGACTATGCGCGGGAAAGCTGTAGTCATGATGAGTATCGCCGGCGCGAGTGACAGTATGGTCATGAAGAAGAGTATCTGCAGAGTGACGGCTACATCCTGCGGCTTGGACGCCGTGTCTATCCCGAACGTGACCCTTGGGATCGGTATCGATGACTGCGCGTGAACGGGCGGGACCACCGAGAAAAAGCAAGCCAGCAGCAAACCGACGACGAGTATCTTCTTCATTTTTGCGTGAAAGCCCTCAGTATTTCCGAAAATCCTTTCAGCCCCTGTTTCTGGCCTGACGATTCCAGTTTCTGCAGAACATCGGCGTCGGTTATTTCCCCGAGCGAAGCGATTGAGTTGTCACTCACCCCGACGAGCATCACTCTGTCGAATACCTTCACCAGATATATGGATTTCTTGGGCTGGAGGCTCATGGAGGAGAGGACTTTAAGGTTGTCGTTCACGAACTGCGGCTTCGTATAGAAGTACTTGCGAACCACCAACAGGAGCCCGAACATCATCCCGATAAGCACGAGCATCGTGAGAAAAGTCTTTACGATCAGCCAGTCCATTACTTTCTCAGCCCTTTCAGACGCTCGGCGGGGTCAACCATGCTTGTTATGCGAATACCGAAATGCTTGTCGACGACGACGACTTCGCCTTCCGCCATCTTCCGCCCGTTGACCAGTATGTCCACCGCCTCGCTGACGAGTTTATCGAATTCGATTATCGAGCCGCGCCCGAGGTCCAGTATGTCTTTTATCATCATGGTCGTCTTGCCGAGCTCGACGGTGACTGAAAGGTTAAGGTCAAGGAGAAGGTCGAGCCTGTTCTCATTCCCCGCCGCCTTGGAATCGGTCTCGGTAAGGTTCTCAAACGCGGGGTCCTGGGCCTCTTTTCTGGCTATTCTCTCGGCTTCCGCGTTCTGGATTACATCATCTGCCATTTTTAATCTCCGTTTTGTTCCTCTTCTGAAGCGCTTCTTACAATCTTTACCGCCTTGTGCCCGTCGTGCACACCGGCCTTCGAGAAAAACTTCGTCCGCGAAGCGATCTTTACCGGATGCAAGGTGTCCTTCTTGCTGTCGAGAATTATCACGTCGCCAGCCTGGAGCTCTACGAGATCCCTGAGCGTAACCCACGCCTTGCCCAGTTCAACACTGACGGGGAGTTCCGTCGTCGATATGTTCCTGACGACCGAGTTCGACCTTGATTTCTGCGTTCCTTCACCCGCACCCATCGGCGCAACGTGCTGCAAATTGAGGCGCTGTATAGTTTCCTCCAGCGAGAAGGTAGGGAAACACAAATTCATGAGATGACTTACACCGGCGATCTGGACGTCGAACGAAACGACGAGCACTATTTCACTTGTTGGAGCTATCTGC
>CAWEBD010000024.1:0-51279 GCA_963806435.1 uncultured Bacteroidota bacterium | reverse complement strand
ATATTTTGTCTCTTTGGTAGGATTACGTATTGCTGGTCGGGAAGGTTTAGGTTTGGTGGTGGTCATGGCTTTGATCTGCTATAGGGGATCACAATTCTTTCAACTCGCCTCAGCGTGACCTTTGAGCCAGTCCCGAATTTCTTCCACCGACTTTTCGCTTCGGGCAATGGCCCGAAGAAGTCTTCATTTCCGCGGCTGGCTTGATGCTAAAGCCGTTCAGCTTCAGGATGACCTCCGTCGCCACGAACGCCGTGCGCTTGTTGCCGTCTGCAAAAGGGTGAAAAACAATGAGGGAATGGATGAAAGCCGCCGTCTTACTCCAGATCAGGGTAGTGCTCTTGGCCCTCAAAAGAAGAAAAAGGCCGGAGTAAGGCGGACTCCAAGGTGGCGGGGTTGATAATGCCATGTACCCCGCTGGTCTTGCTTATCACCAGCCGATATGCGTGCCGCTCGCCACCCCGAGGTCAATCAGGCGGGCCTCTTCCCGGCCGGAGATGACACGGACGTCCAGTACTGCGCCTCCTGCCGGATCCGGTGCAGGAGTTCGTTCTGGTTCGAGGCCTCCCGGGTTGCGGACGTGGCTACGGCAACGAACTCCTCGGAACGGAATGTTCCGGGCCAGGTCCGTGAACTTCTTTGCCACCATGACGGCCCGGTCCATCGCCTGCGGTGTAATCTCTTCGTCTTCGAACTCCCCCTCGCCGAGCCGCACCTGCTGTTTCTGCCGTGTCGGATCGTGTAGGAGTGGTTCGGGTTGAGGCGGACGACGAGCACCGGATCGAGTTCGTGCCCATGTCGATGAACGTGACCACACCGTCTACCAGGACGTTCCTGCATTTGCTGAGAAGGAGTAATATCGGCCTCATGAAATCTTTTGCCGGCAGAAAATCCCCAGCGGTGAGTTCCTTCTTGGCTTTTCTCGCCTTCAGGTCACGGATATACTGAGCGCCGTTCGCCGCCTGCTCCGATGGCCACCACATTTTCCCGCCATCGGTGACTACTCCGCCGGACCTGGTCAACTCCTTCCACATCGAGGAGGTGACCTTCGCTTTTTTTACGGGGCGCCATGTTATTCCCGATCCATCCAGCAGGCCGGTGCCCGTGATGGCAACGTTCTCGAGGTTGAATCCGTAGACGGGAGAAGCGACTACGAAGCCCCGGGTCGGAGATTTTATTATCGGATAGTCGTCATGGTCCCGGCTGAAGAGCACAAGAGCCCCGCGCTCCAGATGCAAGTTCACGTTGCTCTTCAGTTCGATCGGGCCCGTAAGCCACAATCCCGGTGGAACGATAACGGTCCCGCCGCCGGCGTTCGAGCACGCGTCGACGGTTTTTCTGAATGCCACGGTGTTCATGGTTTGTCCATCGCCGACCGCCCCGTAACTCTCGATGTTGAAGGTTGTGTCGGGAAATTCCGGCAACCTAATCTCCTGCATAGTGAATGGAAGACCCGAAGTGTACTTCTGTATCTCGGACTTTAACTGATCGTAGCCGCCCGGTCCGGACGCAAACGCCTCGGGACTCAGGACGAGCAAGAAAATCGCCAGCAAAGGGGTGTATTTCTTCATTTTGTCAGGAGACTTCAACGTACCATCCGCATTTTGTTGGGGTATAGATTATTTTTGCCGCGGCAACAGTTAGAGGAGTCCGCGCGGCCACCCGATCGTTTCGGTCTGTCCTGCGGACTCCTCAAACCGGATTTCTTCTTACTTAATCATCAGCATCTTTTCTGTCAGCACATGAACACCAGCAACGAGTCTGGCGAAATACATTCCACTCGCGTATCGTGAACCGTCGAAAACCCGGTGGTACACACCCGCGGTCAGGTTGCCGTCGACCAACGTCGCAACTTTCTGGCCAAGGTCGTTGTAGATCGTGAGTGTTACGTACGCACTCCTCGGAACCGCGAATTGGATCTCCGTCGTTGGGTTGAATGGGTTCGGATAATTTTGATCGAGCGAGAACTGTTTGGGAACAGACGGGACGACCGAGCGAACTGCAGTCGGCACTAGCAGCTTTCCACCTTCGTTGGAGATTTTCCCGTTCGGTCCGAGAGTGAACGGAATCGTGTTATCGAAGGTACCCGCTTTTAAATGAAGGGTGTCGTTGATGGTAGTCGCTTGCGAAAGCGTTACACCCGCGGCATTGTCGATCGTCAGATCGTTTACCGTCGTTGGCAGTCCGCTTCCAGTTACCTGTGCGGAAGTGCCGTTGTAGACATAGTTGGCGGCGCTGCTGAATACGCGAGCCGAATCGACCTGGACATTTCCCGAATCGGGTTTCGGATCGCTGAGCGCAACGATGCCGTATTGGCTTCCGATTCCAAGTGTACCACCCGGGCTGAGAATAAACTTCTGAACACCTCTGATAGTATCCTCCCCGGCCAAATTTAATGTGCCGTTCACGACGAACGCTCCCGGTCCATTAGGCGCGAGCGTGAGGTTGGATGCCCAGTAGTGTCCGCCGGTAAAAGTCACATTGGATCCCGCTGCGACGGTATCCCACACTGAGCACTGGGGCGGACCGGAGGAATGCGAAAAGGAAACGTTAGTGCCAAGGTTGACTGTCTGGGGCTTCGTTCCCTTGAAGTTGATTATGAAGTTGCCCATCGAGTTCACGCCGAATGTCGCGGTGGGATCAAACGTAATATTTCCATAAATATTCAAGGCCGCGATCTGAGACGGGCTTTGGCTGCTTCCGGAGTTGCTGCCTGCCGCAAGTCTGCCGCCATTAATCAAAGAGAGGTTTCCCTTTATGTTGAAGTTGGCCTGAGCTCCCAAATCGTCTTCGCTTGTAACTGGCGAGAACCTGGCTACGCTCACCGCCGTGGAAGGATCGCCGACCGTGACATTTCCGTCAACGTCCCAGGTGCAAGAGAGCGGTACCGTCGCGCTTACGCCCATATCCACCGCCGACCAATTGCCGGAGACCACCGTGACGTTTCCCATCACATGGTGGACAAGGCTCGTCGCGCCCGTGCTCGTTGAGACTCCCGCGGAAAGTCCCCGGAATACTTTTCCTTGACCGGCATTAATGGTCAGGTTTCCCTGGATTGTCAAATTCGCGCCGCAGGAGATACCCCCTGCCGCGTTCGCATCTATGACGACATTTCCGAAAGTGGAGTCGGACTTACTCCAACCGAGCGTACTGTTTCCGCCGTTGCCGAGCTCAAAAGTGCTGGTCGGGTTGATCGTGTATCCCGTGCCACCCGCCGGCCAGGCTTTGGCCGAATCGGTGTTATTGATGTACAGTGCTCCGGCTTCAATTGAAAAAGCCCCGGACATCACAATCCCGTATCCGATGACATTAAGTTTCGCACCGGACTGAATGTCCAGGCTGCCGCATTGAACCAAAGCACTCAAGCTAGTCCAAACCGAATCGTTGGCAGCAATCGTCACATTGCCATTCGAAGGGGGAACTCCCCCCGACCCTGCCCACGTCGTAGCGGACGTCCACGCACCGCCGCCCGTACCGTTCGAGACGAACTGCGCCGCGGCGGGATTTGAGCTAAGCAACACTCCGAACGCCAGCATGAGAACAGGCATCCATTTCAATGACACAATTCTCTCGAGGGCTACGATCCCTCCCCGGAAGGATTTCGTCGATTTCTGGTTCATATTTTTTCCTCCATATTTTTTCGATCACGAGAAGCCCTGAAGCCTGAGTCGGACAACAGAGGAATCCAGACACTCCGCCGGAGCTCTCGCGACCGAGAGTCTGCCGGCGGAGTCCTGACTCTTACTTCAGGCTTGCGTTTCGGTTTATTTCATCAATACCATCTTCTGTATCTGCCGCTGACCGCTGCTCTGGAGCACGCTGAAGTAGACACCGGATGCCAGCGAACTGGCGTTGAAGTCAACGAAATACTTCTTACCGGGTTGCGCCTCTCCCGAATAAAGAGTAGCGACGTGCTGACCCAGAATGTTGTAAATGGTCACGGAAGCCATTCCCTTCTTCACTACCGTGAACTCTATCTTGGTCGTCGGGTTAAAAGGGTTCGGGTAATTCTGGTAGAGCCTGAACTCGAGCGGTACATTTTCCGCCTCGTTCACTCCGGTAGTCGTGAAGTTTCCGACGCCGAACGTGCCCACGGTCGCGATACCGCCGCGTGAGACCGCATACGGCTCGGTCGAAAACTCCGTCGAGTACCTGCCAGATCCTGCCTGAGTATCGGTCGTGTCTGTCAGGTAATAGATCAGCGCGTTCGCTGCACGATTCGCGGAGAATACGGAGTTCTCAGCAGATGCCATCCACCCGAACTGCATCGTCAGATTGCTTCCACCCGGCGTGCCTTCGCCGACATCCCATTTCACGTTGACGCGTCCTCCGCCGCTGACAGTCGCGGTATCCATCGCCGCATGAATGGTATACGTGTCAGCGGTACCGGCGTTCGTGATCCAGACAGGTGAGTAACCTTCCGCCGTCGTACCCACAGGGAAGAGCGTTCTGGTCGATCCGAGGTTCGATATTGCAAGGTAGCTCTTCGCCGTGTCGGTTGACACGTAGCTGGTGGGCGACCCTCCCGCTGTCGACGCGGCCGTAACGGTATTGGTATCAAGCATCAAAACCCCGTCCGTCATAGTCAGCGTTCCGTTCAGTTTGAGAGTGTCCGACAGCGTGACCCCCTTTGAGTTGTCTATAGTCAGGTTCCGGATGGTCCCGCTTAACTTCGAGCCTGTGAACTGGGCGACGGCTCCGTTCAGCACGAAGGAAGCACCGGGACTTATCGTAACCGTGCCGGTGGTCGCGATATTTCCACTCACGCCGTTGGTGTCTCCGCACTCAACGATGGCGCCTGAGTCGATGGCGAAGGCAGCGTTCCCTTCGAACTTGTTGGTGCCCATGAGGAGAGTAGCACCGGTATCGACTTCAACCGGCATGCTCCCGCTTCCGAAAGTCACGCTGTTCAGAGACAGGTACTGACTACCCTGTTTTGCGAAGACAAACGCATCGTTTGAACCGGACGTCTGCGTCGTCGCGTTTGATAGCGAGAGCGTGTCTCCATACGAATTCCATCTCACTACCGGGCCAGACCCCCTGGAAATGCTAAAGTTTCCGCCGGTCGCGGTGATATTGCCGTAGCTGTTCACCGTGATGTCGGCGGGACTACTCGAACCGTTGGAACTGAACTGCCCTGCCGTTAGAAGCAGGTTACCCTTGACCGTAATCGTGTTCGGAGTTCCGGCGCCCGGACTTGTCAGGTACACCCTGGATCCGCCGGTATTATTAATCTTCAGCATACCGTTGATGGTATTGCCGAACATGGCGAGATCCTTGTTGGCTGTGAACGCGGCATCGATCGTCAGGTTATAGAAATCCTGGTTGGCGTTATAACCCGTCGTCGAAGAGATAGACCCGGAAGCACCGGTGATCAGACACGTCGAACCGGTCTTCCATGTCGCTGATGGAATACCGGCTGCCGCACCTCCGTTGTGTGCCAGTTCATAGGTGCTCGCGCTGTCGAAAATGACAGTCGCGCCGCCCGTCTTGAGTCCGGCCACATCCTTCAGGTATCCGTCGACAATAATATTACCCCCGACCGAGTCGACCACGTCAACAGTAACCGTGTCGGCTTTATTGACGAACACATTTACTGCACCAGTCGGGACCACGGCGGCAACGGTGTTCCAGCCCGTGCCGTCCCATTGTCTCCATGTGGAGAGTGAACTCCAGTTACCTGTGGCAACCGAGCCGTAATCTCCTACCAGGGGATTCACAGCCAATCCGAACTTCCCTACTCCGAACGATCCGAGGCTCACGATTGCGCCGCGCGAGAGCGTGTACGGAGCGGTCGCGAGCTGGCTTGTGTATGTTCCGGTGCCCGCCTGTCTGTATGGTACAGCGCTCAAATTATAGATCTGGGCGTAAGCCGCTCTGTCAGCCGTGAAGGCAGCGTTTTCAGCCGCGGCTGTCCAGCCGAACGTCAATGCGCAGTTTGCGCCGCCCGGGTTGTTTTCGGAAACGTTCCACTTCACATTGACCCGGCCGCCTCCGACTGCCGCCGCCGTATCCATCATCGCGGCGACCGCGAAGGTATCAACCGTCCCGGCATTCGTCATCCAGACCGGAGAATATCCTTCAGCAGTAGTGCCGACGGGGAAGATGACCTTGGCAGATCCTACGTTCGGGACCATGAAAGAACTCTTTGAGCTGTCTGTGACAGCATAGCTCGTCGCCGAAGCTCCTGATACAACAGATGCCATGACGTAGTTCGTATCAAGATTCAGTTTTCCGCTGGATAGCGTCAGGGTATCCGCGCTTACCGACTGAGTCAGAGTAACACCCGCGGAGTTGTCGACCATTAGGTTCCTTACGGTCGCGGGCAAGAGCGTGCCGGTTGTCTGGGCTGACGACCCGTCAAACGCATAATCAGCCGAGCTGTTGAGCGACTTGGCGCCGCCAACTGTGATATTTCCGTTAAGACCGCTCGTGGCGCCGCACTCGAATGTTCCGCCGGCAAAAAGGGTAAATGTCGTTGAAGACGCCGTACCCATAGTGTTCGAACCATCCATGGATAAGATGGCGCCGGGATATACAGCAATCTTGATATTGGACAGAGAAGCGATCGAATTAGAAAAAGTTTGCGGATTCGTCCCGGCGAAGATGAGTGAGTCCGGATAAGTAGACGACGAGTTTGTGCTGAACTGACCGTGTGCGACAGGAGTCGTCGCCACGTTACCCTTTATTATGAAGTTCACCTGGCCACCACTGCCGTTCCCCAGCTGGAAACTGGAAGTGTCGGTGCTCGAGCCGGTATATGACAGGTTGCCGTTGACGAGAACGCGGATGTAGTGAGCCGGCGTACCGGAACCGGTAGCCGTGCAGGCGGAACCGCCGCTTATGCTAAGGTTTCCACCGATCGTAATTATGTTCGGTCCGCTCGGGTTCAGTCCGTATTTGTTGCTCGTGAACCTGAACCAGTGAATGCCAGCAGCATCATTGGTATTCAAAACCGATACGTTTCCCGCGATGCTCACGCTGTCCCAGGCCACGTTGACGCTCGATGTCTGACCGGCGCAATCCCACGTGAAGTTGTAGAAACTCTGGTTCGCGTTCCCTGGCGCGCTTGAAGTCACACCGGTCACGGAACACGTCGATCCGGAATTCCATGTCGCCGAGGGAATAACGCCTCCGTTCTGATCATGCTGATAAACTCCACCGTTGCCGAACGTAAGGCTTGAGCCTCCATTCAGGATTCCCTTGTTGTCCAGGGTATCGGTTATGGTGACCGCAGCGTCCACATAGACGGAATCCGTCGACTGGATGGTGATCTTGGGTTCTGTTCCCGTAGGTGCCGCACTCGCGGTCACCCAGGAAGTGCCGTTCCAGGTCTGCCAGGTGGCTGCACTGCTCCAGTTGCCTCCCGTCGGAGTGGGAGCACTCGACCTGTACTCACCAGTCGTCTGTGCAACCAGCGAACCGCCGCTTGCCGCAATAATGGCCACGCCCACCAGCAGCGCACGCCATCCGGTAAATGATTTTTTCATAGGACCTCCAATCGTTGTTTGGTTTTGCCTGAGATGTTTCCCCGTCGAGTCATCTCAGACGCGATGGTTTCTCTATTTATTCTTTTAGACATGCTTTGTTATAACTTTCCATTTTACGATCAAGGCTAATGCGAACCGGAGCCCTTCAGTGTCGTGTCAAGAAAATCCAATGTGTATTTCAGTGTTGTCTCAAACCACGGGTGAAACAGCCAGAATGTATGCGGAGTCCCTGGAAGTGTGCGGACCTCGTAATGAATGCCGAACTTCTTTAATTCCAAGATCATACTATCACGCCCGGCATGGTAGTACGCCATGGAGCTATTTATAAATATGATCGGCGGAGTCGATTTCCCAACGTATGTAATGGGAGAGGCTTCCCTCCAGAGTTCCGGCTTCTCCTTGTACGAAGCTCCGAACCATCGGTGCGCAGCTGACGGCTTCGCCGGATTATCGTCGTACTTCGTCGAATTGATATTAGTGAAGTCGAGCAGGCCGTCGACGTCGACCACCGCCTGAACGCGGGTTGAATGGCCAAGAAACCCGCCATTCCCTTCAAATCTCGCCATATCGCCGGTCGTGCCGAGAAATGCCGCCAATTCTCCACCGGCGGAACAGCCGTAGACCGCAATCCTGGCAGTATCGATTCCGTATTCATAACCTGCCGCCTTCATCCAACGTATTGCCGCTTTCAGGTCATAGACGGCCGCCGGGTAAAGCGCTTCCGGCCCAAGCCTGTACTCGACTGTGACGCAGACAAATCCGTGCTTTGCAAGCTGCTCCGCCATGGGAACCAGCATGGACCTTTCGCCCGAGACCCATCCGCCACCATGAATAATAAGGATGCCCGCATATTTCTTGCCCGGCTCGTGACGCGGCATGAAGACGTCAAGATGAAGCTCGCGGGAACCATAAGCGGCGTAGACGATATCTTTCTTCTCCACGACTCCTATAGGAAGATGCGGTAGAACGAGCTTAACGTTTGGAAACTTCTCGTAGATTTTGGCGGCCGCGCTGTAGGAGGTGTACGAAGTGTCGCGCGGAATTCCGCTTGCGCGCCGGCTTTCCTGAGCGGCGAGCAATCCGACCGCGCTCAGAACGATCAAGACGGATTTCGCTATGACTGTTGCCTTATGGATTCTCATCCTGGGTTCGTCTAGATGCCTGTGTTTAGATTGACGTTTCGGTCGTGAACCGATGCTGTCGTGCCAAGGAGTTTTCCTCCCCCTTCAAGCGACAGACCCGACAGGTCACGATTGGATATCGCTCTCGCCGAATTAAATCGGAGTGTGTCGGAACCGGCTCCCGAATCACAACTGAATTTCCTGCCGTCTTTAGAGACAAGAACAGGCGAGCCCAACACTGTGATCGGCTCTTTGAAGAAGAAGAGAACATAATTGCCGTGGATTTCATATTTGACGATTGCCGGGCCTTCCGCGCTTTCAGGGTTCCACTTGTTGTCGAAAGTCCATGACGCGGTAATCTCCGATGGACTCGGCGAGCCTGCGGCACTGGCCAGGTTGTTCGCGAGCCACGGGTAGTTGCCTCCTTCACGGTGGCAACCATAGTAATAATCTCTCTCACCCCAATTGAACGGGCGGTCTTTTGAAGGATCCTTGTACGTCACGCGATAAATCGGAGTATCAGCCATGTTGTTGGAAAAGCGGCAATTGAGGAGATAGAACTGCGCCTCGTAATGGTGCCTGCCGAGTTCGAATCCCCCGACGCCGTCAAAAGAGGAATTCTCTACGACAAATTTCTGGTTGATATCGAAACCGCCGGCATGCCAGATTGCCGTTGAGCCCTTCTTCAATTCATAAAATTTGGAATCGCGGACGAAGCACCAACCTCTCGGGCAAACGAAGTCTACGGCGCCCCTAAAACTGCAATCCGCATAGTAGTACATTCCTGTTTTGTAGTCCCATAAGGAAACCGTGTCGCCGCCCTTGCTGAAAACATTGCAGTTCAGGATAATTGTCCTCGTTCCGTCTCCGTAAACGGCGAACGCGTGCGGTCCGATCTCAGGTTCGGTGTTTTCAATGGTGAGGTCCTTCAGCACGATGTCGTCGGCATGGATGTTCACAACTGCGGGACCGATCGTATCTTTGTGTGCGATCCAGTCGGTCCGTAACTGATCGTACTCGATTATCGTGCTGTCCCTGCTTTCTCCGCGGAAGCGTGACGTAATCCTGCGTGAACCTTATCTTCTCGTTGTACACACCGTCCTTTATGTAGATCACGACGCGCTGGTAATTGAACATCGGAAGGGCGTTTATTGCCTGAGTGATAGTCGTGAAATTGCCACTGCCGTCTTTAGCCACCACGATGTAGTGGGGGTTCAATGGGAAGGCGTCTCCCCTGGCAGCCGTAAGGAGAAGAACGCACACTCCGACGCCCGTTTGAAGGCGCATTCGCGGTATCAGCCAATCGGCAATTCTCATCTCAGGCCTAGACCGCATTTCCGACTTCGAAGGAGAGAGGAGCTTCCATATGATCAAACGGGGGCTCAAATAAACCACAGGTCTCCAGGAGTACTATATGTGATTTCTCCTGGAGACCGTGTTGTGCAATCGAGGGAGAATGCAAATCGCATATTGACAGGGAGTAAGTGTAATGAAATGCCCCGCTGCACATTGATTTTTTCGACTTCCGGGAAGAGATAGCTAACGGTTTCAATTCGGATGTTCATCCTCCTGCTAGTTTGGAGATTTCGGACAAAGGACCGCATTCGAGGGAAGCCGCAGGGACATCCCCGGTGGTGTTCGGACTTATTTCTCCCTCAAGGTGGCGGTTTGAGAGCGCCCAAGCACCGCGCCCACGCTCCAAGGTAGGCTGAGACGATGCAGAGATAGTGGAGGATGATCGACCCGGCACCTCCTCAAACTCGCTCAAAAAACACTCAAAATTTCAAATTATCGCTCACTTGAACGATAACTTAACCGATAACTTAAATACGCATAAGTTTACGCTGACTGAATGTAAATGTCAAGCACTTTCTTGAACCAAAGGGCTGGGAACCGAGGGATGCGCGCAGCGACGACTCACCTTTCCCCCGGCCGGGTGGGGTGACATCCTACCTGGCGAGTTTGACCAGACCCCTCCAGACTGCGCGGGCAATTTCCTGCTGCCCGGCCTCACTCGGATGAAGCCCGTCGACGTAATTCCCCGGCGATAAGACCTTCAAGAGGGAAATAAACCCAACCGAGTCCTCACTTGCCAGTCTCTTGTATCTCCCTTCCAGCGAGATTAACGAGCTCTCGGTCTCCATATTGTACATCTTCTTCACGTTCAGGGGGGACATGCGCCGAACATTTATCTGCGTCGGCGAGAGTATCACTATCTCCGTCCTGCCATCATTTTCCCTCACCTGTCGGATCATCCATCTCATGTTTTCGACGCAGCTTTTCACCATGCTGTCGTTGCCATCCTTCAGGTCATTCACGCCAAGAAAGATAAGAAACATCTCCGCGTGCGGATACTTCTTGAGCACGGGGAGAATCGCTTCCCTATCGGAAGTCTTTCTCCCATTGCGCCCTTCGTTGACGAAGTTCACTTCCGAGTGCTCCTTAGACAGGAAGTATACCCAGCTGTGCCCGTCGACCTTTGCTCCGTGGGTTATCGAATCCCCGAAACAGACGACCGTGCCGCTGATTTTATGCGTTATGATCGAGCCTGAAAACAACAGGACACTCGCGGCGGCAATAAAGAAGACAAACCGTTTTTCCATAGCTTCTGCTCCAATCAGCATTCACGCTCCACGAATGGCTCATCGAACCCTGAACCAGTCGAAGTCCGCATATCCCGAATCGTTTATCCTAGTCGTGCTCGTGCAGAAGATTCCGAGCTTCGAGCCAATCCAACGACCCGGCTTCGCAACGAAATCTTCCCCGATATAATTGAATTGTTTCCCGTCAAAACTGTAACTAAACCTGCAAACCGCTCCGGCAGTGACCGAAACCCTCAGATAAACCCACGAATCGGAAGCCTTGGTGATCGCATTTTCATCTTCAGGGTTTCCTTTGTCGGCTCCTTCACACGTGGTAAATGTCAAATAGATTTCGCCAGACTTTCTGACAAGCGAGATGTACGCGTAGCTGGAACCAAGAACTATCAATCCAACCCGGTGTCCGTCTGATTTCGGCGAGAAGCGCAGCTTCGTCGTGGCAGTGAATTCCTCCGCCGGAAATTTCTGCGACAATATGTTGGGAACGGTCCAGTAGTTCCCGAAACCGTCCGGAAGTTTCTGCGCGTAGAGACGCATGTAACCGAGATTGCCGGAAGGAAACGCCCACGTAGCGCCGGGATTTGCCTGCCATTGCCACTGCATTCCGATCGCGGTCCCGTTGAACTCATCCGAAGTCTGAGGTATCTCGAACGTGATACTTCCTTTCCCACGTCCGGCTTTGTAAAGTGAAACACCGGTTCACCGACGCTGTCACTATTTACGACCGAGCCTATCAGCGGCCACCCGTTTTTCCACTTCATCGGCTCCAGCAGATCGACTCTCCCGTAAGCCCCTCTGTCCTGGAAATGAATGAACCATGACTGGCCGCCGGCCGTTTCGATCCACGCTCCCTGGTGAGGACCGTTGATGTTTGTCCTTCCCTGATGAAGCACCACCCTTCTTTCATACGGGCCGTAAATATGTTTCGACCTCAGGACAATCTGCCAGCCGTTTGTCACGCCGCCCGCCGGCGCGAAAATGTAATAGTAACCTTTGCGTTTGTACAGTTTCGGTCCCTCAATCGTCGGATCGATGCCGTGGCCGTCGTACACAATGACACCGTCATCGAGTAGCTTTGTGCCATCCGTGCTCATCCTGTTCAGGACGAGCACGCTCTTAATACCGGCACGGCTCCCGGCATAGGCATGTATTAGATAAGCCTCGCCATTGTCATCCCAAAAAGGACAGGGATCTTCCAGTCCTTTCCCCGCCTGGACCAGGAGCGGATCGGACCATGGGCCGGCCGCGTTCTTCGCCGTGACCAGATAAATGCCGAAGTCGGGATCGGGATAGTAGACGTAGAACTTGTGGTCATGGAATCGGATCGCGGGAGCCCAAACGCCGTCGCCCGGGCGCACAGAATCGTAGTGGTCATAAGGGGGAAGGCGAAGGAGGGCGTGACCGATGATTTTCCAGTTGACGAGGTCCTTCGATTCGAGGATCGGCAGACCGGGGACCTGGTTGAAGCTTGAGGAGACCAGATAGAAATCGTCTCCTCTCCTGCACACGTCAGGATCCGAATAATCCGCGAATATCACCGGGTTCCTGTAAGTATCCCCCACGCTGTCCGGGACCCACGGACTACTGAGTACCCGTGCGCCGGTCTGTGCCCTGCCGGATTGGGAACTGCAAATTGCGAGCGCGAAGAATAAAACGACTGCTTTCTTTGAGAACCGCATCGTGGACCTCAATTTGTCGCGAACGATACGTAGTGACTCAGTTTGAATATTAGGGAAAATATTCCACGCACAGTCCGCAAAGTAGTCGCGAGGTACACGGGGATAAGTGTAACATCTCTTTGCGTTCCCCGCGATTTTCTTTCTCGGCGATCTCTGCGTGAAACCCAAATGAGTCATTACCGAACGATAAAATCGCGGAGCCGGTAGACTTCCTCCTACCTATCAACTCTTCCGGATCCGCTTCCCTTTGCAAGCTTCTCGACCTCATCGGCAGATACGAAGTTGAAATCACCCGGTATTGTCTGCTTCAGGCACGAGGCAGCCACGGCGAATTCAAGAGCCTCCCGCGTATTGCTCTTGTTTAGCATTCCGTAGATCAATCCGCCGGAGAACGAATCTCCGCCGCCGACCCTGTCGACGATCTGCACGTCATATCTCTTCGAGCGGTAAGGTTCTCTGCAGTCCCTGTCGTCGTGGAGCACCGCGCTCCAGCCGTTCCTGGAAGCCGAGAAGCTTTCACGAAGCGTGATGGCGACAGTTTTGAAGTGAAACTTCTCCTTGAGCCTCTTTGCAAGCTCGAAATAGCCCCGCTCATCAAGCTCAGCGCTCTCCACGTTCGTCGAACCCGCGTGGAAGCCGAGACTCTTCTCGGCATCTTCCTCGTTCGCGATGCAGACGTCGACGTACTCCATCATCGGCACCATCACGGCTTGTGCCTCCTTCGTGGTCCAGAGCTTCGCCCTGTAATTCAAGTCGGCGCTGACGGTAGCCCCGTTCTTCTTCGCCGCCGCGCACGCCGCCTTCAGGGCTTCCTGCGCTTTCGTTCCGAGAGCCGGCGTAATCCCGGTCCAGTGAAACCACTTCGCGCCGGAGAAGACTTTGTCCCAGTCGAGATCGTCTTTCCCGAGTTCTGTCACGGCAGCATTCGACCTGTCGTATATTACCTTCGAAGCCCTCTGGCTCGCACCGGTCTCGAGGAAATAAATACCAAGCCTGTCTCCTCCGCGAACAACGTATTCCGTTCTTACGCCGTAACGGCGAAGGCTGTTCACAGCCGACTGGCCGATCTCGTGTTTGGGAATCTTAGAAATGAAGTAACTGTCCAGACCGAAATTGGCGAGAGATACCGCGACATTAGCCTCGCCGCCGCCATAATTCACATCGAACTGCTGCGACTGGACAAACCTTGAATATCCGGGGGTAGACAGCCTCAGCATAATCTCCCCCATCGTAACGACCTTGTCAGCCATTTGAATTACCCGCGTTGTTTTTAGAATCAGCCGTCATGCGATTTTCATTTCTTGCTTTGCCCTGATAATACTTTCCATCAGGATTTTCGCGTTCTCGGTCAGGGTCTTATAGTCTTCCGCGGCGATAGCTTTTTTGTCGAGGAGGGCTGTCCCCACACCCACGGCGCAGGCACCTGCCTTCAACCACTCACCCGCATTTGTAAGCGTCACACCGCCCGTCGGCATGAGTTTCAGGTGAGGCATCGGAGCGAGGACTCCCCTGAAGAAAGCCATTCCTACCACGTCCGCCGGGAAGACCTTAACGATGTCCGCGCCGTTTTCATGCGCGGTTTGAATTTCCGTCGGAGTGAACGCCCCGGGCATCGCGGGGACATCGTTCCTGTGTGCAGCCTCGATGATCTCCTTCTTGTATATCGGGCTGACCACATATTTCGCCCCCGCGTCGATCGCTTTCTGCGCTGTCTCGGCATTCAACACCGTACCCACTCCGACGTTCATGTAGCTTCCGATTTCCCTGCTCGCCTCGGCAATTACCTTTATGGCATTCGGGACGGTCATCGTGATTTCAATTCCCGAAACGCCGCCATTGTAAATTGCCTCGGCCACTTTTATAAGCCTGTTCGGATCCTGCAGCCTGATGACGGCGACCGCTCCCGCGTCGATAATTCTTTTTACAATTTCTTCCCTGCTCATCTGATTTTCTCTCTCGAATTTGTTGCGCTCTCACCGGCGGCATAACGGGGACACGAGTGACGTTCTTACTGAAAGATCAATCACGTACCCGGAATTTCGTCATCCATCATACGGTACATAAGATAACACACCAGGAGATATGATGGCAGCTTTTCCCGGGCAACTGACGACCAAAGGAGAGTATTATTTTGCTGCCGAGCTGACGAGCGGCTTTCTTCTGATACAGGTGTCGCGCATGACCAGTTCCGTAGGTACCTCGACAAACTTCGGCCGGTAATCTTCAGTCTCGCCGATGTGTTCGAGTACGAGGTCAACGGCGGCTCTTCCGATGGTCTCGGTCGGCTGGTCTATATATGTAAGCGCGGGTTTCAGAAACTTGTTGATACTCGCGCTTCCGAAACAGACTATATCGAGATCGTCCGGTATTCTGACTCCGACCTCGGCGGCCGCGGCGTACACGCCGAGAGCAACCGGGTAAGTGACCGCGAAAATAAATTCGGGCATGTGCCCGCTCCTGTAGAACTTCATGAAGCCCTGGTAACCGTCATCCTCACCGAAGCCGCCGTGTATCACCCAGTCAGGCTCTATAGGCAACCCATGCCGTCTCATCGCCTCCATGTATCCTTCGTACCTGCTCTTACCGATGTTGATTTCCTTGTACCCGCCGATATGGGCGATCTTCGTGTAACCGTTGGTGATCGCGAGTTCGATGGCCTTGATGGCGCCCCCTTTATCATCGACAGTGACCTGACTTGTCCCACTCATCTGAAGTACGCGGTCCATAAAGACAAGAGGCACGTCACGGCTCAGGACTTTTTCAAATATTGCGCGGTCTTTTGTCTCCTGAGTGATTGAGACAATAAGGCCGTCGACCCTCATTGCCATCAGCGTCTCAATATGTTTCTTCTCGCGCTCGGCGTTTTCCTGCGACACGGTGAGGGCGATATCATAATTGTTGTTAAAGGCTTCGTCATAAATTGCCTCGATGATGGAGCTGAAAAAGAAGTGGGCAATTTTCGGGACCACGACACCGATTGTGCTCGACTTGCGCGACGAGAGATTCCTGGCCGCGAAATTCGGAGTATAGCCGAGTTCTTCGGCGACTTTTTTCACAAGCTTCGTTGTTTCCCGGGAAATGTCGGGATGTCCCCTAAGCGCCTTCGAAACAGTGACTTTCGAGACGTTGAGCTGTTTCGCAATGTCGCTTAGTGTAACGTGAGGTCTTCTGTTCAACTTTACCCTCCTAATTCTTAAAAGTCGTAACTTGACCGGTTACTAAGAACAAAATTACGGCATTTCGGTATGAATTCATACGACTTTGACAAGAAACTCCTCATTTCGCCCATTTGCTCAAAGCCGGTAGGCTTTCTTCGCAAGATCATATGCAAGGGCTTTGCCCATTTGGCGCGCCTCATCTATATCTATGATATGCCTCGCCACAAGGCCGGCAAGGAAATTCGAGTCCATTCTTCTGGCGAGATCGTGGCGCGCCGGAATCGACAGGAAGGCGCGGGTGTCGTCGGTGAAGCCGACAGTATTATAAATACCCGAGGTTTCGGTGATGTTCTGACGGTACCTGGTCATTCCCTGGATGCTGTCGTGGAACCACCATGAAGCGCCCAGTCTGACGGCCGGATAGTGGCCGGCAATGGGAGCCAGTTCACGCGAGTATGTCGTCTCGTCAAGCGTGAAAAGGACCACCGTGAACTTCGGATTGTTGCCGAACTCGTTCAGGAACTCGAGCATGTTTCTCGTATACTCGGACTGCACCGGGATATCGCCCCCTTTGTCGGGGCCGAATCTATCGAAGACTTTCTTGTTGTGATTTCGGAAAGCACCGGCATGAATCTGCATGACGAGGCCGTCTTCGACACTCATTCGCGCCATCTCCATCAACATGTTCGCCGTGAATGAAGCGGCATCTCTCTCCGTCGCTTCGCCCTTGAGCGCGCGCTGGAAGATGGCGTCGGCTTCGCCGACGGACAACTTGTGCGCGTATGGGCTCTCGACTCCCTGATCCGTGGACACCGCGCCAAGCGATTTGAAGTATTCCCTGCGGTTCTCAAGCGCTTTGATGTAACTCCAGTAATCATGGATATCGATTCCGGAAATGCTGCCAATCGCGGCGATCTCTTCTTTCCACCTCGGCGACAGAATGTTGACGGCGGCGTCTGGTCTGAAACACGGGATTACCCGTTTCTTCCATCCCGATTCTCTTATCTTCTTGTGATATTTCAGCGGATCCGACGGCGAGTCGGTTGTGTTGAGGACTTCGATATTGAACTTGTCAAAGAGCGTACGCGGAAGAAATGGCTTCGTCTTAAGCTTCGATACCATCCGGTCGTAAATCTTCAGTGCGGTTTTCGAATTCAACTTTTCCTCGATGCCGAAGACTTTAACAAGCTCGTGCCTCAGCCAGACTCCCGTCGGCGTACCGGCGAACAGATAGAAATTATCGCCGAAGATTTGCCAGATCTTCCGATGGTCCTTCTCCACCGGCGTGCCATCTGTTGTCGGAATACCGAGAGACTCGAGCGATATTCCCTGCGAATAGAGCATTCTGTAGATGTAGTGATCAGGTATTATGAGAAGTTCAGTGGGATCCGGAAAGGGTTCATTCTCCGCAAGCAGCCTGGCCTCAACGTGGCCGTGAGGGCTAATGATGGGAAGATCTCTAACCGCGAGATATAGATCGTGCGCGATTTTCCCGATCTTCGGGTCGGAGTCAAAGAAACGATAGTCGTTAAGTGCGCTCTTTTTCATAATGTTAACCGCTTTCTTTCAGCTTTTAAAATTTTCTCTTCTCAATTTCGCATCCCCGCGCGTCAGTCTTTGTCTATTGCATGAGCTTTCGACAGGAGCCATTTGAAAAGGCTCCGCGCGGCATCCTGGTTGTCGAAGCTTGCGGGGAGTTTGCGGTTGTCGAAGTATTCATTATAGAGCCAGGGATCGCCGACCGCGAAGACGAATCCTTTTCCGAATTGAGCCGATGCCATTATGACCTCACCGTGGTCGGTCAGATCAGGCTTGGCCGGCTTCTCTATTCTTAGAGTGCTTATCTCTTTAAGGTAAATCTTCTTCACGCCTTTGAACATTGGAACGCGAGGAAGACCGGTAAAAGCCCCCACTTCGAAGTCTTTGCCTTTGACGTCGTTCCTGCTGTCCTCGTTGAAATGAACACCGAAACGCCCGGCCAGCCTGTTGAGGTGGGTGAATTCGCAATTACCGCTGTCGTTCGCGAAAATGGCGAGAACGCCGCCACTCCTCACCCAGGAGACTATCGATTCTACTTCAGGATCGGTGATGTAGTGCGGGTGCTTCGTCTCCTGAGGAGTGTCAGGGTCGACTATGATATAGATACTCGCTTTGTCGAGAACCGATTTTGTCGGTGCTACGCGCGACTCAGAGATCCCGGCACCGAGTTTCTTAATAGCCGTACCGAGTTCGGAGTAGCCCGAGTTGGCGGTGTCTTCCCAGATGTAGTGGTAGCGGACCTCTTTGCCGTCCTTGCCGGCTTTCCATTCGTTGTTGTGGTAACAATCGAGGCAGACAATCTTGCCGCTGTCTGCTGTTGTTTGGGGGTGCAGCATTTCACTCTCGATCGCAAAGGAAAAAGCCAACGCTCCGAATGCGAGTGAGATGTATTTCAGTTTTGACATTTCTTCAACTGTTCTGTGTCGCTGATTGACGGCCTAAGCGCTCAACGTTTTGCCGCTCCTGTTAATTCCAGTCCTGCAAGGATAAAGGGGCCGACTCCCTTAAAATCATTGTCCACCCGCGGGACCGAAACATAATACTCGTATGAGCCGTCCCTGTACGGATGTCCGCCAAGTCCAGCACCCGCACACGTGTTCGTCAGAGTGGGGATACCCTTCGGATCGATCACAATTGAATACTTAAGCAAGCCCTCGAAAGCCGCTTTGGCAGCATTGAAGTACTTGTCGCTCAGATATCCTTTATTAGCACCCTTCGCAAACGCGTACGCGAACATCGCGGAGGCAGAAGACTCCAGGTAATTGCCCTTTGCACCGGCTTTGTCGACGACCTGGTACCACAAATTAGTTCTCTTGTCCTGATACTTCAACAACGCGGAGGATAGTCCCCTGAATATTCGCACTAACTTCCCCCGCTCGGGATTACTGCGCGGAAAATAGTCAAGCACATCGACGAGCCCCATCATATACCAGCCCATTGCTCTTCCCCAGAATATCGGTGAATCACCTGTCTTCGGGTCAGCCCATTTCTGTGTTCTCGACGCGTCCCAGGCGTGATAGAAGAGGCCCGTTTTCGGATCCCTGGCATGATCAGCCATAAGGATGAACTGCCTTGCGATGTCATTATAGTCGGCGGGCTCGTCGAAGATTTCAGCATACTTCGCATAGAACGGCTCTGCCATGTAAAGTCCGTCCAGCCACATCTGGTGGGGATAAATCTTCTTGTGCCAGAACCCGCCGTCTTTGATGCGTGGCTGCTCCTTCAGCTGTTTCCTCAGCAATAGAGCCGCCAGCCTGTACCTCTGTTCCTTCGCGGCAGAGTACAGGTCGAGGACGACTCGCCCGGGCGTGATGTCATCAAGCCTGAACTCGTCGGCCCTGTACGTCTTGATCGTCCCGTTTTCAGTGACGTAATAGTCGATACTATTCTTGACGTAATCGAAGTATTTCTTGTCGCCGGTCTTCTCCCATACTTTCCATATGGCATGGAGGAGGACGCCTTCTTCGTAGTTCCACGCCATCGTACTGTCGTAAGTGAGATAGTTCGGGAGCCTTGTCATGACCGCGTCGGTCATTCGAACCGACCATGATTCGGCCGTGGAGGGTTGGGAAGGGTAGTGCGGTTTGCCGATGCCCTCCTGCGCCAGGCCGGGAACCGCTCCCGCCAAAGCCGTCATAGACACCATCAGAACTGCCAGTACTCTCCGGGATATCATAATTACTACGTCCTCTCTGCTTAAAACGACATAACCAGAGAAAGCCTGTTGACACCGTTGAAAATTTGCATCTTGGAATAAGAATAGTTGACCTGGATATCGTTTCCGCCGACAGTCGTATTGACTCCCACGCCCGCGGACCATGACTGCAAATCGCGGTTTGTCTGGTAACCGCCCCTTAGCGCGAGCATACCCAGGAATCTATATTCAAGACCCAGATTGAATCGCTCAGAGTAGTTCTCCGTGTGGAGAAAGTCGGCAGCGAATGTGAGCGCGGTACCTTTGTCGTGCTCCTTCTCGACGAAGCCGAGTAAATCGATCGCCGCCCCCATCGTGAAAGAAACCGGGAGTTGTTCCGGGTACACGTTTCGCGTAATATCGGATGAGAAATTCCTGAATGACATGCCGAACCGGAAATCATGGAAAGAGGTTATGTACTTCACGCCGAGGTCGAAGGCAAGTTTTGTGGCATCGTTCTTCATGGTTACGCCGTTGTTGAACGCGTTGTCGCCGAGATCCTGGCCGACAAACCTGATGCTGCCGCCAAAGAGGAAGCGCGTGTTAATGTATTTCGCGTACGTAAGCCCGATCGAATACGCGCCCACATTTGATATCGGGCCGTTGTCGATGTATCCGCCGAGCGGATTAAGGCTGGTGCCATATATGGTTCCGTAGTCGACCGACATAAAGCTCAGCCCAACGGCGCCGTAGTTCTTGAGATTCCAGGCTATGGCGCCGGCGTAGTAGTTGATATCCGCGATCCATTGGGTATAATCCAACGACACGTTGAACTGAGAGTTCATCTCTGCCATGGCCGCGGGGTTGAAAAACATGGCATCCGCACCGGTTCCAACCGCGGTGTACGCCTCTCCCATGGCGCTGGCCACCGGAGATATGCTCACAAGCTGGAAATTCATTGTGCTCTGCCCGACCTTGTTGAAGCTAACCTGACCGACAGCGATGCCCGACAAGAAGGTGGCCAGGAATATCGTCAGCAATAATCTCTTAGAATTCATATTCGTGATCCCTTTCCCTAATCACCTAACTATTAGGAATTTCTGGTAAGACATCCTGCCGTCGGCCGTCTGGAAGACGGCGATGTACACTCCGCTGAAGACCGCCTGGCCGTTTGAGCTGAGCATATCCCAGGACCATCCGCCGACGCTTTGCCCTGTAGAGGTGTTGTTCCCTGTCGCGACGAGGTCGCCGTTCTCGGTATAAATTTTTATCGTACACTGCGGGGGGAGGTTGTAGAAAGTAATTCCTCTGCCATGTGTCGAGCCCAAACCCAAAGTCGAGGTAAGTTGAGGATCTTTTATGTTATAAGGATTAGGCACGATCCTTATCTTCGAGAGATCGTTTTGGGGGAAATTCACAGGGATGACGTAATAGATGTTCGGAAACAGCGCTCTGCCGCTGTAAAGCATTTGCCCTCTCGTTGTTGGGTCGGCGTTCGGGTCATTGGAAGCAATCTTCGCTTTCGCCTGTATATAGTAGAATACCTGCGCGCCATAGAAGCCTATCGAGTCATAATAAGTGTGTGTCGCGGCGATGTCGGTCGAGTCTGAGTCGTAGATCGGCGAGTAGCTGACCGTGTCGTAGTTCGAGATCCTCCTCATGATCCTGTATCCGGCAAAATTGGGCATCGTTTCAGCTTGTGGGTCGGCCCATACAATCTTGATCGCACCGCTTGTAACGCTGATGTCGGTGGACTGCGGCGGCGGCGGGGCCTGAGGTATATTATAGTTGTGCTCATAATTCCATTTGGCTCTCCAGGCGCTCTTCATGACCGAGTCTATACCGAGGCTGATCCATTTGTCTTTCGACATGTCGGTCGCGGTGGCTCCCGTCGGGAACTTGAAATTGCTCGGGAGGAGTCCGGTGCTCGCGTTCCATCCGGGGACCTGCGAGGCGTTGGGCGGATCGGTGAGCGTTCCGTTAAGCCATTCCGCGCCGATCTTTTTGCCGAGGGTGTATCCAATACCCGCGAAACCGCTGGCGTAAACGATATGAATCTTCTGACCGGGATAGAATGTGTACGGACCGAAACTGCAACTCCTGTAAGAGACTCCTTCATACTGACCCGCGGGATTGCTCGTGTAGTCCGCCGTTCCAAGTTCATCGTTATTGAAACCGTGGTAAGTCCCGCCGATTTCACCTGTCATGGGGTAGGCACTTGAATAGGCACCTCTTATGGCGTAAAAATTCTTGCTTCCGTACAGGTCGCTCGATTGGTTGAACGGTATGGCTGTAGCGACCCCCATGTAGGTTACCTTCGGCTGCAGCGGGTCATCCACATCATTTACCGAATCGACATAAGGGGCGGCCGATGCGTGAAGGATCGTGAAATAGAGCATGTTAGGGGCGATCAGTCTCCCGCCCTGTGACACCTGAGGGGCGCCCATGTCGTCTCCGGCAAGGCGCGGATTATCGGCGCTGTATTCATAAAATACTCTCATTGAATCGCCGGGGCGACCGCCGTAGTAGTGCTGCCAACTCATGGTCTGGTCAAAAGTGCCGGCAGGGTTGCTCCCGTTCGCATAGTACATGTTCGCGCCGGTCTCCTGCATGTTGATGTAAAGACTGTCGAGAGTGTCACCGCCGACGTTTGTGAAGACCAGGTCAGTAATGACATAGTTGTCATTATAATTCTGCGACCACCCGTAGACTTTACGATCGACCTCTACGCCCAGGATGGTTGAATCGACAACTTCAGCAACTTCGTCGTACGTATGGTTCTGAAACCCGGGGTAGGTAGGGTTATAGGTTCCGAAAAGGGACGCGCCACCCGATATCGTACCGGTTTGCAGCTGGGGATAATCATACCGCAAGTAATTGGTCAGTGGCACGGTCACCCTTCCGACGGGGAGAGAGTCGGTCGTGAACGAATATACTGCCACATTCTCGATGGAATCGGTAAGTGGATTGAACCAGTGGGTGGCGGTCAGGTAAATCCCCGCTCCCGTGAATGCCGAGGCATATTGTGCCCGGTCCGCCGCGACACCGTAATCGTTGGGAAAGAATCCGCCCGTCGGATTGAAGTTCATCTTCCCTCCGTTCGCGGGCATCCCAAGCCAGAGCCGCCCCAGCTTGATCGTCGTAGTCTGCAACTCGGGAGATTGTGTTTGGGCAAGCGCCGAGATTCCCGAAAGCAGAAACAGTGCCACGCCCAAATTAATGACGCGTGAAAAGCGCCGCGTCCTGGTATCTCGATGGAAAAGCATGAGGATCTCCAATTATTAAACTTTAGAAGTTGACCTTTATTCCGAGCCAGATGTCACGCGGCTGATCGTACAAGAACATGTTCGCGTAGTCAGGATTGTTTATGTAAGGCTTGCTGGCGGACCTCAAATCACCGATCTGGTCGTTCCCGGGAATGAAATAGCCGGCATACTGCTTGCGGTATGTATCGAATGCCGAAGAGTTGTACATGGGGAGATGTAATGAAGCGAGGTAGAAGGCTTCGTCGGACCCGTCAAATGTCCATCCGGCTTGACCGGTTGAGGCCGGGCCCTGAAGATCGCTGGAGAAAGCCATCAGGTTGCTCATGAGGTTAACCTTCAGATTGAGGAAGTTCGTGACGTTCAGGTACGCGGCGACGTCAAGACCCGCAATCTTGAATGTCCTCGTCAATTTAAGGTCGAGCCTATAGTAGGCCGGCCACTGATAGTTGTTCCGCAGATTAGGATCCGCCAAGGGATTCCAAGTGAAATACTCGCCGGCCTCCCACGATCCGAAGAACGTCAGGCTCCAATCTCCGAGGAGGTCGAGTCCTCCAGGCTGGGGGCCCCAATTTGTGGGCGACCTGAATGTTACATCGGCGTTGACCTTCGGCCTTGGTAAAGACGGCGTTTCATTGTCCGCGTACAAATTTGACTGGTCCGAAACCGGGATGTCATAGTTGGTCTCCACTCCGACATTTCCCACTTTACTCAGGGCATAGTTGAAGTTCAGCCAGCCGGTCAGCCAGGAATCATCCCTCTTGGAAACCTCCACTTCCACTCCCTCTATACTCTGGTACTCATTGTTCGCGTAGCCGTTGTAGTCCAGGCCAAGGGAAGAGCCTACAGTCTGATAGGCAACATCGCCTTGCTGGCCGAACACATCCTTATAATAACCGGAAACCTGCAGTATCATACCGGCCCTGAGATCGTACGCGACACCCAGTTCGTACGAGGTCGTCAACGGGGGTTCCATGTTGGGATTGGACATCTGGTACAAACCGTTTTTGGTGTACCTGTAAGTGAATTCATACATCGAGTAGTACGGCGGGTTCGATCTGAACTGGCCGTAGTTGAAATAGAACTTCGACTGTTCCGTTATCGGGAATGAAACGCCGATCCTTGGACTGATCGTCAGATAATTCTTGATCTTCTGCAGGAATCCGGGGTGCGTCGAGTTGTATTGGTACCAGAGGTTCCAGATATAAGACTGCCCGGTGCTTAGAAACGCATAAAGGGTGGTATCGACTGCCTGCGGCTGGAAGACCGACACGAACGGCTGGCTCGGCCAGACTCCGCCGCCGCCAAAGTAATAATCCATGCGGGCACCGAGGTTTGCGACTATATCTCCGTAATTGACCTGGTCCTGGAGATAGAATGCCGACTGGCTCGGAGTGCGGTAATAGTTGAACTCATATGTATTGTATGCATTATTGTTCCATCGTTCCCAGAAATTGTGATCTAGAATTATGGAATTATATTCCAGCCCCGTCTTTACGAAGTTGTGATCCCCGATCTGGGACGCCAGATCGAATTTAAACTGATATTGGTAACTCTTCGAATTGTCGTGCAAGTCTCCCTCTTTGCTCCGGAATCTGAAAGTTGTCATTCCAATCGGCGCGTCATAACTCGGGAATGTGAACCCGTTCACGTGGTGAGAGGTCGCAAACTGCCATTTGCCGTAAGGCGATTCGTCCAAATTGAAAGGGCCGATCTGCGTGAGTTGAGTCGTATCCCTGTTGTCGCCTGTCGGCGAGTAATCGGCGATCTCCGACCTGCTGAGCGTCACTTCGTAGTAAGTCTTCGAGCTGATAAGTTGGTTCAGCGTTACGCCCGTTATAAGGGTAGTCTGATTAAGAATCGGGAAGTAAGCCTGGTCATATAAATAGTTGTAATTGTCTCCGGTGATCCCGGCGTTGTCGAAGACATAGTTGAGGTTGTTCTGAAGCATGAAGCCACCGCGGCCGCTGATGTCAGGTGCGTCCCCAGAGGCGGGGCGTATGGGACTTACTCCTATCTGTCGTTTCCAAAGCCCATTCAACGTAACCGTTATGCTGTTTGAGGGCGTGGCCTTCACAGTCAGCAGAGATGTCGATGTAAAATCACTAGTGAGGGTAACCGGCTCTAGATAGTTCGACCTTTTCGTGTTATTCGAGACATAGAATGTGGCATCACCGAGCGCCTTGCCCACAAGTGGAACAGGCCCTCCGAAACCGGCGTCGATATTGTAGTCGCTCCCCGACTCTTTGTTCGCGTGATTGAGGAAGGCACTCCTCGTCGCGCTCAACATCGAATCGGCTTGCGCCGATGTCATGCCCCCGAGGATAGTCGGGTCTTTGGCGATTTGCTGCTGCAAACCCTGATAATCGGGCACTGTCATCGTCATCCATGAGGTCAGTAGGTACAGATCGAGCGGTGAGGCCTGCTGGTTGATGGGTTTGCCCAAATTGTACTGCGTGGCCTCGTAGTTCCATCCCGCGAAAGTCAGGTGCTGGTCTTGCTGGTATTGGTCCCACGAGCCCGACTGCGTCCCGGCAAATGCGACGTCAGGCTCAAGATAGGGCGCGAGAAAGGCGTTTGTCGGGTCGTAAAGTGATTGTCCGAACCGGCGCATATGGGACCGGTCAGCGGAAACATCTATAGTCCCGTGATATGCGCCCGGAGTCCCGCTTTTTGTCGTTATGTTAATCAAGCCCGACCTGAAGTTGCCGTACTCGGCGTTGTATCCACCTGACAAAACCGACACCTGCTCTATGGCGCTTAATGGAATGCTTGTCTCGGCGTTTCCGACGGCGGGATTGTTATACGCGAGGCCGTTTATCAGTGTGCCTACCTGATCGGCCGAGCCGCCCCTGATTTCCAAAAATCCGTTATCGGACGTCGATACGCCGGGCAACTTCGCGAGGAATGAGTTTATTTCACGAATACCAGCCGTGTTTGTGATTTCGGAATTCGTCGATACCATCTGGGTACCTGAGACTTCCTGATGGAGTTGGTTCCTCTGCGCCACAACAACGACTTCGTTCGCCTGTATCTCGGAAGGTTCCAGTGAGAAGTCGACAGTCGCCACGCGGTCGAGCGAGACCAGGACATCCTTGACCAACATCGAACTGTATCCGACCATAGACGCCCTGACCTCATAAGTTCCCACGGGGACGTTCACGACAAAATACTTGCCCTCGAGGTCCGTCACCGCACCAAGCGTCGTCCCGACGACGAGCACGTTAACTCCCGGCAAAGGCTCACCTGTCTTGGCGTCTTTGACCGTGCCCTGGATCCGGCTTCGTGTCTGTGCATTAACAAATCCCACACTCATCACCAGCACCACTATCAACGCGCTAATAATTTCAAATATCCTGGGAAATGAGAGTCTTGTCATTTCTTTCTCCTGCAGCTGCTTGGTTTTTGGACCATGTAAAATTTTCAGAATGATATCTCTATAGGATTGTTTAGGCGTACAATAGTATCCTCAAGGTACTTCCTGAATTCCTTCTCGTTTCTAATGCCTCCCGGCTCATCCTGCCATGCGGCCGCGAAATAATATGTCAGTTTCCCCTCCTTCGGTCGAAGAACGACAATATTGCTCAACGAATCCTCGGTCACCTTCATCTTATCCGCAATCCGATAAAACACAGCGATGCCAAGATCGTCACCGGATAGGCTCTGTTTTCCATACAGCGCGATGTATGCCCAGCCGCTGATTGCCGGCTGAGACTCCAAGAAATCGCAGTCCTCATGCTTCGCGAGCCCCGTGCATAGCTCGGCCGGCTTTCCCTTCAAATCGAGACTTACCTTCGTGAGCCTGCTCCCGGCGGATATTGTCAGGTGTGAATACAAATCGGACTTCTCCCCTCCAACCTTCCAGCCGAGATACTTAGTGTATATACCTGAAAGTATCGGACCGTTTTCCTCGACATAGCATTTGACACTATCGACGTCGCTTACCGTGACGGGCTTCGAATCGTGCCACATCGCTGTCGAGCCGATCCCGAGCGATTCACCGACCTTGAATATGTCCATCCCCCAGTCGAGCATCTTCGTGTATGACTCCATGCTGTTGGACACAAGGTCGTGGACGCCGAGCTTCTGCAGAACCAGCCCGTCGATCTTCTTCCCGAAGATGTCGTTCCTGTTCCTGGGGTCTAGATAATACCTGTACACTATCTTATCGGATTCCCAGCCCGGACCTTCTATACGATAAAGCGCGTCGTGAGCAAAGTGATCCCGCGGTACCGTCGTCGAATCTACGTCGACAAACCTCCCGCCGGTGTAATAGCCGTTCACCTTCTTGTAGTCCACTTTCATCCCGAGCACAGCCTGGGTCTGCTTCGGATAGTGATGGACTATGACCGTGTCCGACCACCAGGAAACTGAAAAGCTCCTTCTCTCGTGGGGAGCGAAGGAACTAAGGATAAGGATTTGATGCGCGGGGGGTTCGGCGTTGCCATCGTCAAGCTGGCTGGGAACTTCGGCTCCGTCACACGAAACAACAAAGGCGCGCCCGTTGAACGACGGATTTTTCGACCGTATCGTCTTCAGGTCGATCCTGATTAACTCGTGAGGTCGCGAGATGTTTGCGGGATTGGTTGCGGTGAAATAAAATTGGTGTGCTCTTTCTGCGGGGGGATCGTTCAGTGCCGCTCTTGAAACGGAAGCTTCCGACAAGAGGACGGCGACAAACAACAACGTTAGCCTAACAAGATTCATTCTTCACCTCAAGACTTTCAAATAAGGCTCATATCAAATCTTATGCTCGTACATTCTCCTTTCGGATCTCTACGGAACTACTATGGATCGAATCAGACTTCATATTCAAATTCACGCTTGCCGGAACCGGTCATGATCGGAAGAACATCAGAGCCGGCTGACTTTATTCCAGGCCTTGGCTGAACACTGGAATCGAATATCATCGATCGCCGCTCAATTTATGATGAAATCAGGATAAGATTCTGCGTTGAAATTTCAACGAAGCATCGAGTTAACCGTTGACTTAAACGGTAACTTAATCGGAGATAATCTACTGCTGGTATTTTCTATTGTCAAGTCATTTCCGGAAAAAATCTCTCGTGAATACCGGAGTTTTTCCTTCGGGATTAGCCGGGAAGACAGCGGCGGTAACAAGTGTAATGAAGCATGATGTCTGCAAAAAAGAGAAGCGCGGAGAACCCGAAGGTGTAGGAGGACTCTATCACCCTGGGAACTCCGCGTGTATGGCATTTGAGATTTGCTTAGGGAGAAGCGTTCTCAGCCAATGTCATTGAACCTGTTTCATGTGTCTATTCGTGTTCCTCACGCTCGAAAGAAGATGAACCAAATCAAAAAGAATATCGGAAGCAGGATCGGGACCGTGTAACGAATTATGTACGATATAAACGAAGGGCATTTGACGCCGGCCTGCTCGGCAATGCTCTTGACCATGAAGTTCGGACCGTTCCCGATATATGTCATCGCCCCGAAGAAGACAGCGCCGATAGAAATCGCCTGTACAATAATTTTCCGCGTCGAAAGGAGATAAGCAGTCGACACTTGCTCCACGGTTGCACCACCAGACGCAACAAGGCCCGGATGATAATGCATCATGGTGCCGATGGTACTTTGAACATCGGCCGGGTAATGGGCACCGGCAAGCGCAGACCCGTGTGCCACAATCAGCGCGTATATATGGTGGATGACCCCGTTGTTCACGAACATTCCGAATGCGGCGCTGAGGGAATTAAGGTAAGTCGGCGTGTTATCGAGGACCGACGAGAGTGCGCCTGTCGTCCAGTAAAACTGCCCTGCCCTGTCAAATCCGAAGCTCGCGGCGTTTTGACCGATCCACTCAAGTGCGGGGACCATAGTCATGAAAATTCCGATGAACAGAATTGCTACCTCTTTTATCGGAACAAAATTAAAATCATTCTTCTTATGTATATCGGAAGGCGTCGTAAAGTAGGAACCGGCGGCCGCAGCCACCATCAACGCTTCGCGCAAAAACGGCGGATGGGTTACAAAGACTGCGACAAGCACGACTGCGAGGAAGAACACATTACGCAAGCCGACTACTTCGCCATGTTCGCCTTCCCTTTCGGCGGCCTCCCGCTCTCCCCTGTCGAGCATGGCGAACTCTCTCCGATCGATTATGTAGAAAACGCCCAATATCAGGACGACCGCGAAGAGCCAGATATGCCAGAGATTGACGACCGACCAGAAGAACGGAATTCCCTTCAGATAGCCGATGAAAAGAGGCGGATCCCCGACAGGTGTCAGCGCGCCTCCAACGTTACTGACGATGAAGATGAAGAAGATTATATGGTACGGCTTAATACGGTAGTTGTTGACCCGAATAAACGGTCGGATCAATATCATCGAGGCCCCAGTAGTGCCCACGAGATTCGCCACGAGAGCGCCGATCGCGAGGAACATTACATTTGAAAGTGGTCTCGACTCACCGCGCAGCCGTATATGGATTCCTCCGGCAATGACATATAATGAGCCGATCAGTGCGATGAAGCTGATGTACTCAAAACCCGACTCTACCAACGGGCCCGGCCTTCGTAGAAAGACCGCGTAGTAGGCTATCGTAACCAGGCCGAGTCCGACAGACACAGCCGGGAAGTACTTCTCCCACCAGTGTCTCCACAAAAGCGGCAATATTGCGATGCACGCCAGCAAAAGGATAAACGGGGCAGCCGACCATACGGGAAGAGCGACATCAGGCATAGATGTGAATCCGTCTTCTTACTCGAGTGTGGTTTTCCGCAGTCACGTGAAGCTTCTGACACACCATTGCTTATGCTCTCTCCTCGGCCCGTTGGTGAAGATGTTTCAAAAGCGACCAGCCATAACCGAGTATGACTCCGACTGAGACCAACCATTTGGCATTACCTTCAAAAAGAGCCGGGGCAAGGAGTTGGACTAACACCAGGACTATCAACAACAGAGCCACCCGCCCGAACGAACCGGGCATTACCATCCAGCCATTTCTCAGCCTTCCATTTTCCTGCATTCTCCTGTTGTGGGCTAACGCCGTGTTCTGCGTGGAACCGAACAGATTGCCGATGACTCCCCCGACAACCAATGCCGCGATAAGAAGCGCTGTTTCCTGTAAACTGCTCATAATATTTTCCTTTCTTTTGATTTGTCGCTGCGTGAGGGATCTACCCTCACGCAGCAAGCTGATGTCCGCTCTAATTAACCTCTGGGGTGCAAAGTCTCGGAGACTTTATCCATGTCGAATCCGTTGTAACCCGCGACACCCATCTCGGGAATATCCAGGCCCTCGATTTCGGTTTCGAGGGAGACTCGATTGCCGACAAGCGCTTCAGCGATTTTGAATACCGCTATCGACAGAAGCGAAAGCGTAATGAAGCAGGTGATGACGCCGATCAATTCGGCCCAGAACTGGCCCATGCCGCCGCCATAAAACAAGCCTCTAACCGTACCCGGGACGCCATTCCAGCCGTCGCCATAGGTGCCGTCCGCGAACAATCCGATAGACAGGCAACCCCATGCGCCGTTGACTCCGTGCACGGAGATCGCGCCTACAGGATCATCAATCTTAATTCTGTCGAAGAAGAAAACTGATTCAACGACGAGGATACCGCTGATCAATCCGATGATGCTCGCGCCGCCCGCGCTCACGAACGCGCTGGGCGCGGTAATAGCCACCAGACCGGCCAACATTCCGTTTGCCATCATGGACGGATCCGGCTTCTTAGTACGGAACCACCACATCCAGAGAGTAGAGGCGAGCGCGCCCGTCGCGCTGGCAAGCATCGTGTTTACCGCGACGACGCTTATTCGGAGATCGGTACCGGCAAGCGTGGAGCCCGGATTAAATCCAAACCATCCGAAGGCAAGGATGAATGTGCCGAGCAGAGCCATCGGGATGCTGTGCGGCTGGATGGGATTCACGCTGCCGTCTTTGTTGTACTTCCCGTACCGCGGACCTATCAGCCAGGCAAAAATGAGCGCGATGACCCCGCCCTGCATGTGAACGACCGAGGAGCCGGCGAAGTCCACGTGGCCATGACCGAGTCCGAAGTTCACACCTAGTTGAGAAAGCCAGCCGCCTCCCCAAACCCAGTTGCCAAAGATCGGGTACATGATAGTTCCGATGAAGGCTCCATAGATCATGAATGCCGAGAACTTCCATCGCTCTGCAGCCGCACCGGTGGGGATGGTTGCAGTCGTGTCCATAAAAACCATCTGGAATAGGAAGAGGGTGAACACGCCCACATCATACCCGGAGCCCTGCAGCAGGAACCCGGTCCATCCAAGAAGGCCGAACGGTTTGCCGAATAGATTGATCGTCAATTCATGACTCAGCCCAGTGTAGCCTCCGAGGGTACCGAGAGGTCCTACACCACCGAACATGAACGCGAAGCCGCAAAGATAAAAGCCCAGCATGCCGAGCGGGTAGATCATGAAGTTCATAGCCATCGTGTGTGACGCGTTCTTCGCGCGTGTCAAACCCGCCTCGACAAGGGCGAAACCCGCCTGCATGAACATCACGAGAAATCCAGTGACAAGAGTCCACACGAAGTTTATTGCGACGTGGTTATGGCCAACAGCGTCGCCGAGCTCCTGTAAAGTCGGTGATCCCGGTTTCGCCGCCGGCACGTCAGTGATGGTACCTGTTTTGGTCCCCCCCGGATCAGGCTGGTCCGACGCATAGGCAAGGGATGACGCCGCCACGATGGTCATCATGAAGGCGGCCGACCAGACGAGAAACTTGCTCCTGAAGAATGACATCATTTAAGATCTCCTCGATTAATTTTGGTTGAATTTTTGAAAATTGTCGGATGTTCAGAACGTCGCCACGGCTCCGATTAGAAGTGTCGGCTGTGACGTTCGCACCGGGAATCCCGTGCCTGCGGATATGAACATCGGGCCGTTCGAGAAATCGTCCCGCAGCTCACCCCGCAACATGAGGTTGGAAAACATATCGTATTCGTAAGTCAACGTCACTTCTTTGAACGTCGCCTTCGGGAATACTGCGCCTGTGGTATAGCCTTCCGGATCGTAGTAGATCTCAGCGCGCAGAGCGAGGTCCGACTTCGGGGACAAAGTGCATTTCGCGTAAGCGGCGACCCCTTTCCACGTGTTGAGGAAGCCCGCAACCCGCTCCTGACCGTAATTAGCATCCGCCGCGAAGGTAAGATCATCGCCAACCTGCTGCGTGATAATGATTTCCCCCACATCTTTCTTTCCGTACTCCGCGCCCGCCGGCTGTTCAAACCCGCTCATGCCGTTCAGCACCAGGGTCGTCGTGGGTGTGGGAGTATACGTCAGTCCAAGTCCGACGGACTTCGACTTGTTATTGTCAATGACAGTATTCCAACTATTCACAATGTGGAGCGAGGCCGTAAAATTGCTTGCGAAGGAGTATGTCATCCTAATCCCCTCGTGGTAATATGGGATCGCGTACGCAAACAAGAGAGAACGGCTGTAATTCCAGTTCGAGTTTGATTCTATCACCTCGTTTCCCATCAGAGTGACAAACTTTCCTACATCCACCGTCAATCCTGATCCGACCGGAAGTACGGCCTCAAGATACGCCTGCTCCAGGAGCGACAGCGTGCTGAAGGCGTTCGGTCCGTATGGGGCAACGCCCTGAACGATATCGTTGGTCGGCCCAAAGGCGAGGTCAAGACGAAACCCGACCGGCTGCGCCTGTTTTTGAACTGTGAGCTTCGCAAGGCTAAACCCGAATTGGTTTTCGTAAATGTCGAAGTTCCTCATCTGGTTTGTTCCGGTTGACGGGCTGTTGAAGTTCTTGCTGTAGTACACGTCGACCAGCCCGCTCCAGGAAATGGAGGAAGTGGCGGTTGAATCGGCGGCGAACGTTTCGGCAGAATAAAGAAGGGCAGACGCAATAAAAGCCAGCTTGTATAGTTTTCTTATCATGTGTGCTCCCGGTGTGTTTAATGATTTAGTTATAATGCGCTTTCGCCGGACTCCTCGGTCCTGACGCGAATGGTTTCTTCAACCGGCGAGACAAAGATTTTCCCGTCACCCACCTCACCGGTTTTGGCGGTTTTGATGATGACGGCAATTATTTTCTGCGCCTGGTCGTCGGGAGTGACGACTTCGAGTTTGATCTTCGGGACAAAATTGATCTCGTACTCCGACCCACGGTAGGTTTCGGTATGGCCTTTCTGCCTCCCGATTCCCTTCACTTCCGTGATCGTCATTCCATTGACGCCGATTTCATGGAGAGCCTCGCGGACATCCTCCATCTTGTGAGGTCTCACGATTGCCTCGATTTTTTTCATCCTTTTCTCCTCTGTTGTTGTTTGGTTTGTTTGAGTATGAAATCAATACATCCGGGAAGGTATCCCGGGAACGTGGGGTTGCCTTCCGTGGGGGCGTTGGCGGGGCATCTACAGCAGCCTATCGAAGAACCCCTCCGCTTCAAGACGGACAACTTCTTCGATTGAAGAGACGAAGGCTTCACCGTCTCTGACTCCCCCTTCGCGCGTCACTCCCATGAGTGTCAGTATCACACGGTCTGTCATATCGTCCGGTACAACCACACCGACCTTCGTCCTTGCGAAGGGCTTCACTTCATCGTCGAGCTGACGTCCGATTTCGCGACGCCGTGATAGCGCCTCCTCCCCCTTCACCTCAGTTACCCTCATCGTTCTTACACCTATTTCGCGCAACGCGTCACGCAAATCACCAAGCTCATCCGTTTCAACTATGGCCTCTATTTTTCTCATTCTTACCTCCCGGGTACATCCAAACTAAAGTTTATATAGAAACTGATATCCAGCTGTAAGTAATCTAAACCTTTATCGGCTGATTGCATTAGTAAATAAATACATTTGACGACATTTGTCAAGTAAATTAATATCCGGTGCTCGCCGGGTTAAGAAACTAATCTAAACTGTCCTATTGTCTTAGGAGGCTTAAATTCCGATTTTCGCAGAGAGGGGGAGGAGTGTGACTCTTCTTCACCCCGCGTGAGTTCGGGAGCGCGGGTGAGTTGGGCGAGAAAGCACCGGTTTTTCAAATCATGCACAGCTTGATCAGCCACACCATCGAACCTTCGGCCGAATCGGTGTCACAATCTGCAGGGCGGAAGATCACAGGCAATCCTCCCCCGGTTTTTTGAAGGAACAGCGTGGGGTGGTGAATATTGGGGAGTGGGTATATCATGGTACAGCTGGTTCAGGACACCGGCATGATCACAGGCCATGGAGCTACGTCGCTCCCAATGAGACGAGCATATAATTGAAAGTCACGGGGGTGCGACGTAACTTTAAGTCAATTCCGGTGTGTCTTCACGAAAATTTATGACGGGAAATATATTGGACAAAGCGGAGAGCACGAGCGCCACTTCATTCAGCTTGCTGGTTTATGGTGACGAGGAGGTAAATTCCTCTATCAGGAGAATGCTGCACAATTATCCATTCGACGTTGAGTCAAGAAAGTCACTTCCGGAGGCGATGAACGCTCTGAAAGCCGCGCGGTTCGATGTAATTATCTCCGGTCTTCGGATGGGTGACTACAGCGGCCTGGAACTCATGCGTGAAGCGGGGAATGTGCTCCCTTCCGCCACGCGGATACTCGTAAGCGGATACCAGGACGAGCTGGTTATTGCCGCCGCCCTTGAAGGAGGAATTATCAACCACTTCATCCGCAAACCCTGGGACAACAAAGTGTTCATTAATATCTTAATGAACGCCTGCGAACGCCATGCGGTACCACAGACATCGGACACGGACGACGTACTTGAGGAGTTCGGCAACCTCCCTTCGCCGCCGCGGTTGCAGGTGAGGCTCAACGAGATACTGAACAGACCTGGGGTGACAATCTCGCAACTCGTTGACGAGATCGAGTTGAGCCCCTCCCTGGTCGCCCGACTCTTACGGATCGCCAACTCTGTCCATATCGGTGTGCGAAAAAGAATAGTGAGCGTACGGGAAGCCGTGCTTTTTGTCGGGACCGAATACGTCGCGTCCCTGGTGGCCGCTTTGGAAGCTTTCGGGTTGTATTCGGCAAACGTCCCGAGCGAATATCTCAAATTGATCGAGACACTTGAGATCGCCGCGACGAAAAGGGCAATGATCGCGAGGGACATAAGTTCGAAATGGCCCGGCTTCGAACAGAGATACGCGGCCTATCTCGTCGCTCTGCTCCAGGATATCGGAATCTACGCGCGAATCTGCTTCAGATCGAACATGTACGCGGAGTTCCTGGAGCTGAAAAGAGAAACTGGACTTCCCTCGCGCGAAGTCGAGATGAGGGTCTTCGGCAAGAACAGCCATGAGAAGGTAAGCGCGGCCATCCTCGAGAGATGGAATTTTCCCCGCGAAGTAGTAGACACCGTAAGGTCCCACCACACTATCGAAACCGTGAGCGACATCGTCAAGATCACACAGCTCGCGACACTGTTAGGGGATCCCGCGGACGACTATCCTCACGATGGAGCGCTTGACGATCTTGCGGATGAATGGCGGACTAAGCTGGGCCTGCGCGCCCGCGACCAGCATCCCGGCGGCGCGCACTGATTTCATGTCCCGCCCGCAGGAACTTCGACAAGACGTCCCTCCGAAATCGGCCCGTGGTCTGCCTTGTTGTTTCGCCGATCCCGGCCACTACCTCCGAATGATCCGGTCACATTCCCCAACTAGCTGACGCGCGAACTCAAGGGGATATTTCGGTTTCGCGGTATTGAAGTACCCGATCGGCGTGTCGATCCATTTCATTTCCCAGTTCCGTATGTCGTATGTCTTTCCATACATTAGGCTGTCGGCAAACCTCTCCCACCGCTTTAGGTAATAGTCGTCGATGAGGCCGCTCCATTCCTTCGCGGCGTATTCCGACAGATTAGGCCCACCCCACACGGTTATCTGAAGTTTGGCCTGCTCCTCGTAGTAGTCACTTTCCTGCGGCGTGTTTCCCCAGCTTCGCGCGAAATTCACCCACCGTTCCAGCCTGTAAAGCGGGTGGGCACGGAGAAGCGAATCGATCATGGGAATTATTCTGAAGGCCGCGGTAAACGCGCTGTCCCGTTCCCTGAAATCTCCTTTCGACTCGGCCGCGACTGCCATGTTAAGCAGCGAGTCGACGGTGTTGCCGGCATACTGAGCGGTGAGCTCAATGGCATCGCCCGTGTACAATTCGCTTCCCTTCAACGAATCGGCGCAGGAGAGAAAGAGACGGACGGCCTTGTTGAAAGTCGTCCGAGTACAGGCCGCTATGGTAGGGGCTAAGCTCGGGACCCCGCTGGTAAAAGAACAATGGAGCGCCCATCCCGCTCGAATAAACCGACTTCAGCAGGTACTCCCATGCAAGCTTCATGTTCGCCGGATATGCGCCGTATCTGGACATGCAGTAATCAGCAATCCACTTCTCGAGGTCGAGCGGTTTGCCGACCCATCCCATATCGGTCAGTAATTCGTAGACGACCTCATTGTTCTCGGTTCCTTCTGGGGAGATTCCGAACCCAACGAGGTTCCCGTGTGCCGAATCGGACAGCATCTCGACGGGGTCGGCGGCGTAGAACGGGAGGTTTCCGAACATTTGGTTGTGGCCGCCAAAATTGTGGATAATGCTGTAGATCCATTTCTTTCCGTAGAACCCGTCAAATTTCTTCCACCCATGAAACGATTCGTTTGAGAGATCGATGATTATCATGCGGTTGTCCGGAACATCCCGGAGGAATGCCTTTACCGACGGCCTGTCCCAGAATTTCGCATCGCTGTTGAACAACCAGCCCTGCATCACCCAGACCCCGTTGGAATCTCCCGCCGCGACGGAGTTGTAGATCGCCCTGCCGAAATTGGAAAGTTCCTTGTATCGCCCTTCCTTCGTAACCGGCACCGTCATCTCGTTGAAGGCATCGGCGAGATAGAAGTGTGTGGGACCGTAAAGCATCCTGTACTCCCTTATGAACATCTTCCCGATATCGACAAATTGTTTCGACAACGGTGAGAGCATGTACGTACCGTCTTCGGGCGAGAATCCATCCCACGGTTTCATCGCGATGACCTCGGCAGCAGGGTAAAGCTTTGTTGCCGCCTTCGGAATGTAACCGGAAAAGCCCGGCACTACCGGACTCATGCCAAGCTCCCGCATCCGGTTCATGATTTTCTTCTGCAGTTCTTCGCTTTTCTCAATGTAGCTATGCGGCAGCGGACCGGCGTACGCATCGATATTACCCATTCTGTTCCACGGCAGGAAGGCAGGTCCGGTGAAGAGGCCCGCCAGGTCTTTGGCGTTTAGTCCCAGTTGTTCCCACACTTTCTGCCATACGGCCTCCTGTCCCACCATCGCCAGAGGCATATTGATCCCGTGAAGCGCCATCCAGTCAATTTCCCTCTGCCACTGCTTCCAGTCCCAGAAAGGAGTCGTATATCCGAAAGCGCACACGTTGTAGTAAAGCCTGTACTCGTAAGGAGAGACGACGCGTGCGAGTTTAAAGTCGGGCAGGACTTTCGGCAGATCGAGATGCTCTCCTTCCCACGTGTACTGGCTGTGCGTTGCCTCCCGGAGATAGTAGTAGACTCCTCTCGTCAGCGCGATCGTGCTGTTGCCTCTGACCGTTACAACCCCGTGCGCCGCTTGAACCTCAAACATATCTTTCCCGCTGTCAGCCTTGACAATCTCCAGCCGGAAATCCTTCCTGTAATCAGGCAATACACGAGCGATCACACCGTAGGCGGCGGAGATCTCTTTACCGGAATCAACTTCGCCTGTGGTTGCAGCGTTCAAAGTAGGTTGCACGCACAACAGTGCAAGCGCCATAATAACGACAGTGGTACGCATTCTCATTCGTCTTTCTCCTTGATTTCAAAACTTAACTCGTTCAGCCTCCTCACAAGAACTCTTCTCCCTTCTTCGCCGGCACAGCGATTGGGACTTCGAAGGCCGAAGTGTCATCACACACCTATTCGCTCATCGATGGCGGCGCGTCGTCGGGCGAACTTCCCCAGACCTTATTCGGCCTCGGCCCCATGCGAAGTTCAAGTGTTCCTCCACCTTCAATATCCTGCTGAGTAAACCATGGCTTGTTCAGAGGCTTCCCGTTGAGTATCGCCGACTGAATATATTTGTGACGCACCGAAACACCGTCGGCCTTTATGATGAATGTTTTGCCGTTGGCCAAGTGTATCGTGGTTTCCCGGAACAAGGGACTTCCGATCACATAGTACGGATCACCGGGACAGAAGGGATAGAACCCCATCGCAGAGAAAACATACCAGGCACCCATCGCTCCCTGATCGTCGTCTCCCGGAATGCCGAGGGGTACATCGTTATACCAAACCTCCATTATTTCACGGAGCATCTTCTGCGCCTTCCATGGCTCTCCGGCGAAATCGTACATGTACGGTATGTGGAAACTCGGTTCGTTGCCCTGGGCATAGTTTCCGATGAGTCCTGTCATGTCCGGAAACTTTGCAAGGAATGTATATTTCCAGTCACCTCCGTATTGCACCTCGAACAGAGAATCGAGCTTGTTCAAGAACGCCTCCCGTCCGCCAAACAGATTGATGAGGCCGGCGACGTCGTGCATGACACTGAAGGTATATACCCACGCGTTGCACTCGGAGAAGTAGTCGCGGCCGCCCGGCCCGCTCGGAAGGATCGGATTGAATCCTTTTACCCATTCACCGTCGACGGACTTGGGTGCCATGAAACCTATCGACTTGTCGAAGACATTCTCGTAGTTGTGAGCCCGCTTCAGGAAATATCCATAATCCGAATCATGACCCAATGCCTTCGCCATTTTGGCAAGACACCAGTCGTCATAAGCCGTCTCCAGCGTCACCGATACGGCTTGCCGTCTCTCGAACGAGTGTACCTCAGGAACTGTCTCCTTCTCCCCCTCTTTCAGAGCCGGGAAGAATCCCTTCTCCAGATATACCGAATCTAGACGAGTCATCGGCCCGTTTCTCCATGGAAGCATCGTGGCCTCCATCGCCTCTTTCTTCATCGCAGCGTAAGCCTTATTGACGTCAAAGTCACGATATCCTTTGAAATATGTATCGGCTATGAGCGCGTTGGCATGTTGCCCGATCATGGCTGGGAACTCCCCCCAGACTCTAGGGAACAGCGGCAGCCATCCACCTTGTTCGTACATCCGCACGTACGACTCGACTATGTCCTCCTGCTGCTTCGGATCGAGCAAAAGCTGCAGGGGGTGCTCGCATCTGAAAGTATCCCAGAGCTGGTCGTGGGTATAGAAGTCCCGGCCGTGGCTTTCGTGCACCTTGTGATCATATCCGCTGTAGTACCGGCCGTCTTCGGTAATGTTCATCATGTTCTGCTCGGCGCGGTAGAGGGAGGTGTAGAAAATTGTCTTCTGCTTTTCGGTCCCGCCCCTGAGCTCCATTTTCCCGAGGAGAGTGTTCCATGCCGATCTTGTCTCCTCCTTTCTCCGTTCAAAGTCCCAGCCGTGAACAGCTTCGTTCAGATTTCTCTCGGCCTGTTCGATGCTGATGAAGGACAGCCCCACTTTAACCTGCACCGAATCTTCACCTGAACCCGCAAAAGTAAGCGTAAACCCGGCTTTCTCCCCTTCCAGCGTCGGTCGCTTATTAGGAATACCGCCGTATTTCCAGGCCACCTGTTCGGAGAAGGGACGCGAGAATTCGAGATAGAAGTAGTACGGCACGCCATGGATGGTTGTGGAACCCTCAACGACGTTTGGTGTCGCCGCGCGCATTGAGCCCGTGTCGTCCATCATGATATTCACGCGATGCGTTTCGCCCGCCGGGAAATCGAACCGATAGAAAATCGCGAAGTGTCCGACCGTGTACGATGCTTCGACGTTATAGTCCTCGAGGAGCCCTTCATAGTAATATGGAGTGCGGGTCTCGAAGTCGCGGTCGAAACTCGAGGCGATCCGGTCCGGATCTGTCCTGATGCTCCCGGTAGTCGGCATGATCGAGACACCGCCGGCCGGGAAGCCGTAAATTTTAGTCGCGACGTACGAGTCGGTGATACCCGGGTTGAGCGAAGGAGTGACCTGCGGATAGTCGTGCGGTAATTGCACAACCGGCCTGGTAGTCGAAAGCAGAATACTGACACCGCCTATATCAGTGTTCACGTAATCGACCGGCTGTTTCTGAGGACCGGCAAAGACACTTGACGTGAGAGAAAACAGAACGGCTGTCATAAAGACTCTTATCGATTTCATAATACTTTTCCCACTGAGTTTGGAGCGACTACCTGAGCCGAGACACTCTGCTGCCCGGCGGAGGTAGATTATATTACACTGGACTGATCGTCGAAAAGTTCCATGGGCGTTGCGCGCTTCGAACTACTATGCGCTTCAGCCTGTCTAAAATAAACAACGCGGATGAAGTTGCCAACCGCGACGGAAGCTTTTAGGGATTGCCGCACCCGGTGTCGCGTCCACTGTTTCGGGGCAGATTACGCCGGCGGTGTCAAAAAGCAAAGGCGAGGTCTTTCCCGACCTCGTCCATTGAGTTTTGCTCCTTTGCCCTGTGTATCACAAAGCTACGGGCCTTTGTCACTGCTGCAATTGGACACCGTTTATCGTGATCGTGAAGTTGAACGTGCCGCTGACGCCCGGGTTGGACACGGGCATCTGTGGGGCCGTGAAGTTGAGCTGGAAGCCGGTTCCCGCGTTCATGTTCGTGGCTCCGAGGTCATAAAAGCCTGTTGTTCCGTCTTAGGATTAGGATCCTCCACCGCCGTAAGTGATCGGAGGAGTCCAGACGGCGCTGTCCCGGCGGGTCAGGGTGTCGGTCAAACCGACAACTACCTTGCAACCGCGGTTCGGACCCGCGATGTTGTTTTGCCTTCTTTGCCGCCGATTTCAGAAGATGCCAGGAGCTTTTCCTGTCTTTATGATTCCGTTTAGCTCGTGCAGGTTTTCCTTGTTGACGAAGGCAACGGCGCCCGCCGCTCTCGCGGCGAAGCGGAAGTGAGGCTCGTCGTAATTTGTCACGATGACGATCTTTGCATCGGTGTCGGCCTTTACGATTTCTTTCGCTGCCGCGATGCCGTCCATCCCTTCCATTTCGATGTCCATAAGCACCCAGTCCGGCTGAAACTTTCCGTAAGTCTCGACGGCACTGGTTGCATCACCGCATTCGCAGAACTCGGCCTCTTGCTCCACCAGCATGCTCTTTATCACTTCCCGAATTCGCCTGTTATCATCCACGATCATTATTCTCATTGGTTGCGCGTTCAATTAACCGCGCCCGCGGCGAAGAAGACATCGGGAAAGGACCTTAATTTCATAGGTGCTAGTACCTACATGGGCTCAAGATTTGCCGGCGATTCGTGATAATAATCCCCAAGCTTCTCCGGATGTCAAAGGAAACACTGACTCCCCCAACTCGAGATGCCGGTAAGATGAAAGGCAAACAGAGAAAAGGCGAGGCCTCATGATCCCGCCTTTCTGTTCATTGCCGATTCTATTCGACGCTATTTTACAAGCATAAGCTTCTTTATGGCCGCGAACCGCTGTCCGCCGTTGCCGACGGCGGCGATCCGGTAGAAATACACTCCGCTGGCATATCGGGAGGCGTTGAAGTTTACCTTGTACACTCCGGCGTTCTCCTGACCGTCGACCAGCGTCGCGACCTCTCTGCCAAGTACATCGTACACTTTCAAAGTGACCTGGCTTACCGCTGAAAGCTGATAGCTTATCGCTGTCGTCGGATTGAACGGGTTCGGATAGTTCTGGTAGAGGGCGAATGTTTTCGGCAACCCGCGCTGATTCTCTATTCCCGTCGTGATCCCCCGAACCTGAAGTATGCTCCATCCCCTATCGTTCCCTGCCCACATGTTTCCGTCCCGGTCCTGGTACAGAGCGGTGACCTCGTCACTGAAGACGGACCTGTATTCCGGAACCGACAGGTGTAAGCTGGTAAATTTTGGCGGACTCTTGCCGCCGGGAAGAGTCACTATTTCAACCCCCGCGCCGTTGGTTCCTCCCAAAACTGATACGTCCTTGCTCGTCCGGTCGACAAGGACACTCCAAAACGTGGACTGATGGTCACCCGGGGGCACGCCCGATTCCCCGAAGTACCGCATGAACTTTCCGCCCGACGGTTTGAACACGTCGAGCCCGCCCTGTGTCGCGATCCAGACGTTCCCTTTTCTGTCCTCGGCAAAGCCTCGAACGCGTATGTTGCTCAGGCTGTTAGCGTCCTTCGCATTGAAAGTGCAATACTCGAATTTCTTTTTCGTCGAAACAAATTTATTTATTCCGTCGTACGTACCGATCCAAAGGATCCCCGATTTATCTTTGCAGAGAGACAGCACGCTGTTCTCAGAAAAAGTTGACGGAATGCGGCGACCGTATCGCTGTTGATTCCGACGAGCCCCAGGCCATCGTACGAAGCGAGCCACACCGTACCGTCGCCATTCAGTATGGCTCCCTCAGAGCCGATGTTTTGTTCTACCCGATCCGTGAGAGAGCTCTCCCATGGAACGAGTTTTTTCTTAAGCGAATCGTATTTCCAAACTCCCGAGCCGATGAAGAGCAGAGTCCCGTCGCTTGTTTGCAAAATCTTGTTGATCACTACTCTGCGCGGACCAAGTTTTGAGAAGGATCCCGTCTTCCTATCGAACACGCAGGCTCCGTTGATGCTGCCGACCCACAGCCTCCCTTCTCTATCTTCAAAAATAGAACTTATGTAATCGTCGCGAAGCGTGTCGGCGCTTCTTCCAGATGGGAAATACCGGAGGAAAGTGCCGTTCGAAGGATCGAATCGGTTCAGACCGTATTCCGTCCCGATCCAGATGGTCCCCTGACGGTCCTGGTATATCGCGTGGATATTGTTGTTGCTCAGACTGTTGCCATCCCCCGGTGTGTGGAGATACTGCGTGAATCGACCTGTGGTCTGGTTGTAAACGCTAACTCCACCGCCAAGCGTGCCGACCCACACGGCTCCCCCGCGGTCGACCATAAGCCTGAGTATGTAATTGTATGAGACCGATGCGGAATTACGGGGATTGTTTCTGAAGACCTTGAACGAGTAGCCATCGTACCTGTCGAGCCCGTCCTGAGTCCCGAACCAGAGAAAACCGAGGGAATCCTGAGCGATGGCGTAGACCGAGGATTGCGAGAGCCCCTGTTCCAGCGAAATATGCTCAAAACCGACCCGTGGGAGGGCCTCTGCGGCGCAAGCGCTCATAAGCACGAGCAAGGCGAGTAAGGTACTTTTGCGGCTCAACTCTCAAGATTAATTCAAGAAGGGCTGGATTAATTACAAGCTGGCGGGAGCGGCTTATAGATAAGGTCTTTTTGAGACTGGAAGAAACCATGATTCGATATCTAACCGGGAGTCCACCGAGGTATAAGGAAACGCGCCCCCACGCACTTGCCCTCGAGCCAGATGCAATGGTGAGGGCGTGATCCTATTTGTGGCAAACTAATACGAGCCGAGCTCAGTGGTGGCACCGTCTCCGTAAGCGGTCAATTCCGCGGAGTAGATGTCTTTGTTATTGTTTCCTACCATCTCGTACTTTACGACCCGGCCGGGGACATCAAAAGTTCTCCATAGCCGCAGCGTGAAACCCTGCGCCAGGCCGAACTCGAGCCGGTCGCAGTTGAAAGTTCCCGCAGGAACGGTCACGCTTACGCCCTTCTTCACCACAGACCCTTCAATCGATTCAGGAGTCAGCTGCATTGGCGAAGTATACCAGCCCTCTGTAACAGGCACCTCTTTGGGAGATTCACTCCCGAACTTCGCCCTAATTCTCCTTATCGATTGCAGCTTGTCGCTGAACAAGACTTCCATGAGCATCGAATCAGCCTTGGTCTGAAAATTAACCTGCCACCACTCCTCGCCGTTCGACAGCTTCGTTAGATAAGCCTTCCTGGTCTGGAAATTCTCTTTCCCATTCGTGCCGATTTGCCAGTCGGTATACTGGCCAGGCTCGTACTTGCCGAGGTCGATACTATACCCGTAGGCACTGAAGACGTACTGGAAAAGCATCGGATAGAACCTCGCGCCCATCATGGCGAAATAGTTTCCTCCGCCGGCCGCGGCGGTTTCGTTACCACCCGCCGGTGTTGGGACGTAATTGGCCGTGAGTGTTTTCCCGCCATCGGAAGGCATGGAGACATTATAAGAGGCGACCAGGTTATCCTGATACCTGACGCTGATGTAATAGGGACCGACTTCCGAAAAGTTAAGCTTCGCGATCCCCGTCGAGTCGATTGTTACCGTCTCACCGTTGCTGCAGCCGACCACCGCTCCGACCAGGGCGGAGTCGTTCTGGGCAAGGACCTTCACCTTCATAGAGAAGAGCGGGATGCCCAGCGCGTTATAGCCGCCGAAACATCCGGCCGCGACGATCGACAGGAAACCGACACAAATCACGAGACGGATGTATCCCGCGCGCCTCATTGGGGCGCGGCTTGTTCTTCGAAAATTGAAAAGATGTTTCACCTTCGATACCTCCTTTGGTTTTTCGCTCTATAACGTATGACCTTAATGACCCAATACTATTTCAGCAGCACGAGTTTCTTCACGCTCACGAAATCGCCCGCGGCCAGGCGATAGAAATACACTCCGCTCGCGAGCCTGCTTCCATCGAATGTCACGGAGTAATTCCCGGCGCTCTGCTTCTCGTTGACCAGCCTCGCGACTTCCCTGCCAAGAATGTCGTAGACTTTCAAAGTCACATTGCTTACCGCTGAAAGCTTATAGCTTATGACTGTCGTCGGGTTAAACGGGTTGGGATAGTTCTGATCGAGTTGGAAATTTGTTGGTCTCGCGGCCAGACCGCTACCTCTCACCGAAGTGAGCGGTTTTAACGACCAATACCAGACTCCCCACTGCGATCCTCCGGCCGCACCGCCATAAGTAATTCCGAGAAATATCCGGTTGCTGTCCACCAGCGAACAAGCGACGGTAGCCGGAATCATCCCGTCGTCAATGGGATTCCAGGAGCTTCCCCCGTCAGTCGAGAGATACTCCGAGTAATCTTCGCCGTTGCTTTGAGTCGGCGCGGCAAGAATCGTTGCTCCGGCATTGCCTGAGACGGTGCACGTGTTGAGCGAGATATCTGCAGGGAGACCGCTGTCCGAAACCGCCCAGGTGAGGCCACCATCTCTTGATTCGTACAACCCAACCGATGTGGCTGCAAAAACGTTCGATCCATTTCCGCCAAATGCCGAGACCGTGACATTAGACGGCACGCCGCTGTCCGCGACAGTCCACTGTGTCCCTCCGTTTGTAGAAAGGAGAATACCCGTACCGCTGCCACCCGCGAAAAAGGTAGACCCTTGCGCGAAGGTGAAGTTTACCGTTGTCCGAGCCGGAAATCCGCCGTTCCCGCTCATTAATGTCCAGTTGACGCCGCCGTCAGTCGACAGGTACCCGCCGCTCGAAGCTGCCGCGAAGACATTCGAGCCGACAGATGCAAGTCCATTTATCCCGGTGTTCACCGAGATTCCATTATTCACGTCTGTCCAGCTGGCGCCGTCGTCCGTCGACCGATAAATTGTCCCGGGGACAAATGTTCCACTAACACCCGCGACCAGGTCGGAGTCGTTGACCAGGGTAATCGTATTTATATAACTCTCATAAGGCAGGCCATAGTTGGCCGCCGACCACGTGATTCCCCGATCTGTCGACGCATAGACTCCCTCGCCGCCGGTGCCGGCGAAAAGCAACGGGCCTTTCGCGGCGAGGGAGAGAACAGATTCTTGAAAATCCATAAGTGTCAGAGACTGACCGGTGCTTGTGTCAGCGGGCATGCCATTATCGATTAGCTCCCAGTTGTCTCCGTTGTTTTCAGACTTAAAGAGGTTCTGTCCGTAAGCGGCGAAAACAGTCATGCCCTGGAACGCCGGCCCGCCATAGACAGGAGTGTCCCCGAAGATCCCGTTGCTGGAAGCCGACCAATCAATTCCGTCGTCCGTGGAACGGTACAATCCATTCTCGACTGTCTCCGCAAATACTTCGTCGCCTGACGACGCGAAACTGGTTATTTCAATTCCCGGAGGGAAGCTTGTGCCTCCCGTTGAATCGGCGTTCCACGATGACCCGCCGTCGGTAGATACCATTAGAAACCAACTAATGCTATAAGGGGGAACGGTTTCCCCGTATTGCATTGATGCCAGCAGGTTTTGGCCGCAGCTCGACAACACTACCACTCCGGCGCCGACTCCGCCATATATATTGAACCAGTGTGCTCCATAGTCTTTGGACTCATAGATGCCGGAATTATCCGACGCATAAAGATCGCTTCCGATGGAAGTGAATGAAGTCACTTCGTCGAGAGTGGTGTTCGGCAGACCGCTGTCCGCTTCGGTCCAGGTTAATCCGGCGTTGACTGATCGAAACACGCCGGCGCTCTGGGTCGCCACAAACACCGTGTCGCCAAGCGCGTAAAAGGTCGAAATGTACTCAGAAGATGGAGCCGGTATGCCGCTGTCCGCCGACGCCCAATCCTTGCCGTTGTCTGTCGACCGGTAAATTCCGGATCCCGATGTCCCGACATAGACGACTCCGTTGTTCACGAAGAGCGCCGCCATTAACACCGAGCCCACCTCGTTATCACCGAGAACGGTGGTCCATGTGTTGCCGCTGTCGGGAGACAGCCAAATGGATTCGCGGCTATTATTCACAAATAGTTCGGCACCGTTTACGGCAACTGAAAATACCGCCCCCGGTTGGCAAGTGGTTTGCCACTGTGCAAGGGAGCGTGTAGCGGTTGTAAGCGAAACTAAAGCAATGATAGTAGCGGTGAAAGCACAGAAGTTCTTCATAAATCCTCCATCTTCGAAGCATTTCGTTCTAACAGGGTCGTACAAAATCTTCTTCGCTGTTTCATTTGAGAAGAAGGAGTTTCTTAACACTCACGAAGCTCCCGGCTTCAAGCCTGTAGAGATACACTCCGCTCGCGAGCCTGCTCCCATCGAATGTCACGGAGTGATTTCCGGCGCTCTGTTTCTCGTTCACAAGCGTCGCGACTTCCCTGCCGAGTATGTCATAGACTTTAAAAGTCACATTGCTTACCGCTGAAAGCTGATAGCTTATGACTGTTGTCGGATTAAACGGATTGGGGTAATTCTGGTATAGCATGAACTCCTTTGCGACGCCCGTGAGTCGCGAATTTACGCCGGTCAAGGTGGTGTTTTGCAGGTACCAAAAACCCTGACCAATAACGTCAACGGAATTGCCGGCGGTCCCCACGAAGGATTGACCCACTGTGCTACTTATGCTGTACCCACCTCCTGCCAGCTCAGCGCCGCCGTTGCTAACGACGCTGAAAGGAATATTGTCCTGTGCCGCCGCAGTCTTTGGTATCACGTAAATGCAGCACACTATCACAAAGAAAATCCCAAGGCACTTCAATCTCATGCATCTCATTTAGAAACTCCTTTTGACATTTCATGCGTCATCTCTGCGATCCAAGGTTCATCTTTGCCTGCATCGCCTTCTGTTGTGCTTCCATCGTCTTCATCTTCGCAGCCATTTGCTGCTCTTTGGCAATGACTTCGGGCCACTCTTTCTCCATCATATTGCGTGTCGCCGCGTCGTCCTGAGCCGGCGTGGGCATCCGCAGGCCGGAGTAGTATTTTCTCGAGCACACTACCCGGTAGGAAAAGCTGACCTGGGACGTCCCACCCTGCAGCTCACGCACGTCGAAGCTTGTCGCGGTCTTGTTGGTTACGTACGCACCTTTGCAGTCTCCCTCCACCTGCACGAAAACCATCAGTGGGTGTTGTGCGTCGATGGTAACAGTCTGAAGAAACGTCGGATCAAGCGGAATGTGAGCACTGCCATTTACAAGCTGCCCCTCGCCGTAATCGACGAAATAGACTCCTGTTGCCTCCTCGCAGAAGAGTCTCACCGGTGAACCGTTCGCGAGTTTAACTTCGGCAGTTTTACTTCCCGTCGCCGTGTAATTGCCCGCGATATAAACGTTGCCGGAAAAATAGCCTGCGTAACCGGTGCTGCTTGTACCGGCTATCCCATTGCCACTTGAACTATATCCGTACACTCCATCGCCGGAGGTGCCAAGTTCCCCGAGGTTGCCGTTAGTAGTGTTCCCTCCAACCACCCCGGTTCCGTTAGGGCTTTCGCCATTCACTCCATAGCTAGACCCATATGCCCAACCAAGCACAGCTTCACTTCTATCGCCGAGGATGCCGTAGTTCCCGCTGCCAGTGTATGTGCCATAGACTCCCACATAACCACTGCTGCCTTCGACCCCATACCCGGTCGAACTGCTCCCATAGACGCCTTTGTTGGAACTATTGCCATACACTCCGGCAAGGTTATCACCTAGATCACCGTAATTACCGCTGGTAGTATTGTTACCATATACGGCCGCACCGGAGCCTGAATTTGTTCCATTGATTGTTTCAGGATAAGAGCTGCTTAAAGCGAACGGCACGGTAGCACTCAGCGTAACGTTTCCGCTGCTTCCTCCGCCTGTAAGACCTGTTCCAGCGGTGACTCCCGTAATGGTTCCTCCTCCGCCGCCACCTCCTGCTGCCGATATTGTGAGCGTATCACCACTCGGCATGATTGTTACGTTACTCCCCGCCGCCAGAGTTACGCTGTCACGCAATGAGTTTATGCTTTTGACGACTTGTCCGCCAGCTATCATATTGCTTGTCACGATATTGTTGGCGATCGTCGGGTTTGGATATGTCCCTCTCAGATCGCCTCCGGCAGCTCCGGCGATGCTGTCCGCGTACGCCGCGTGCATGCTATAAGGGCTGCTCGTCAGTTGTATTCTGGGTGTCAACTCTGAACCCGAGCCTATCGTTATACCGAGCCAATACTGCCGGTCGAAAGGAAGGGTGATCGGATTTGTGGTCCCAAGTATCACATTGAAAATTCCCTTCACCACCGCCACGTTTTGTGTCTCAGTCCATAGCGCCACCGCCCCCGAGTCGGCGGAATAGAGTCTGAAGGTCAAGCCGTAGTTCCCCTCGGGAACCGCCGTTCCGTTTGACTGTGTCAACACGCCCTGGTAGCTCATTGTCCTGGGAATCTGAGCAGAAACCGGCATCGTGCCGATGAAAATGATGGCACAAAATACCGAAAGGAATACGTCTGTCCTGAATCCATGGTACTTCATCTTTGCATCTCCTTTATTCGTACTCTCGGGTTGATTTAACCCGCTCAACATTACTTCATCAATACAAGCTTCTTCGTTGAAGTGTGATTCCCAGCCTCAAGCCTGTAGAAATACACTCCACTCGCCAGCCTGCTTCCATCGAATGTCACAGAGTAACTTCCGGCGTTCTCTCTTCCGTTCACGAGTGTCGCGACCTCCCTCCCAAGAATGTCATACACTCTCAGGCTCACACTGCTTACCGCTGATAGCTTATAGCTTATGACTGTAGTCGGGTTAAACGGGTTAGGGTAATTCTGGAACAGCCCGAAAGACCCCGGCACGGAACTCAACTGACGAATTCCCGTCACACCGGACGGCAAGAAACGGGCGACCGCAAAAGCCCAGCCTATAGAACCAAGGTAAGGCGGCGTACCCGCCGAGTAACCGACAGCGATTATCTTTCCGTTCGATTGGATGGCGACGGCATTTGCCTCATCATCGGTTGTGTCTCCGCCTGAAATAGCTGCCAGCGTGGAACCGTTCGTACCGAAGGTTTTGTCGAGTGATCCGTCGCTGTCGAAGCAGGCGACTGCAAATGCAACGTTTGAAGCCGGCCCCGGCAATGAAGAATGACCGGCGAGAGCTATTTTGCCATCCGATCCGACGGCCATCGAAAGCGCCTCGTCGTTTGTACCATCACCGCCTGAGATAAAGGTGGTGGCGGCGCCCGTTATTCCGAAGGTGTTATCGATTGATCCGTTACTGTCGAACCTTATTACGGCAAAACCAGAGTCAAGAGAGTATCCTCCAACAAGGATCTTGCCGTCCGGCAGGACCGCCACTGAATATGCAAGTCCGTTTTCGTCGGGGGTTCCAGGAATTGGGATTGCCACCCTGACTGTGCCGGCATTCCCGAAGGTGTTATCGAGAGTCCCATTGCTGTTGTACCTTGCCAGCGCAATTGCCTGTACCGTGGCACTGTAGGGATCAATCGACCACCCCGCAGCCACGATCTTCCCGTCGGATTGTATTGCTACTGCATGGGCCTCATCATCGAACGTATCTCTTCCCGCGATATAATTCCTGACCGTCCCGTTCGCGCCGAAGGTCCTGTCTACCGTGCCATTGCTGTTAAACCGTGCAAGTGCGAAAGCGACCCTATTGGAGTCTATCGAGCTCCCGGCGACCACAATCTTACCGTCAGACTGAATCGCTTCCGCATAACCCCAATCGGTGGTAGAGTCTCCACCTAGAATCGCGGTGTTGGATTCGCCGCTGATTCCAAATGAGTTGTCCAGCGTGCCGTTGCTGTTTAACCGATACAATGCAAATTCGTAGATATTGTTTGAAGCATAAGCATTGGGCGATATATCAGCACTTCCAGCCACCACTATTTTCCCGTCCGACTGAATGGCAATCGCTTTCGCCGTCCAATCGTCACCACCAGCTAAGACCATACCGTCAATGCCAAACGTATTGTCCGGAGTCCCATCGGTGTCATATCGTACCACGAAGAAATTGTTGTTTAGAACATCCTTCGCGACTGAGTTGCCGGCAACAACTATTTTTCCATCAGATTGTATTGCTACTGCAGTTGCGACGTCTGCTGAGGAATCACCGCCCAGGATATAATTTCTCACTGTCCCGTTCGTGCCGAAGGTTTTGTCCAGCATGGATGTCTGGGCTGACAGCATCCCGAAAGACACCAACACTATGGCTGTTGTGGCAAAAAACAAGCTGATTGTCCTCATTGAACCACCTCTATCATTTGAATCGAACTTTCGTCTTCCTGGATCCACGTCATTACTGTCATCCGCAGCCACCAGGCCCACGGATATGGTTCTTTGTTAGGTCCGGATATGGAGTTGGAACTTTGTTACTGAACCAGTAACCTGGCGGGTTAAAAGCGTGCCCTTTTTCAATATTCCTTCCTCCTCTTAAACTATTCGGTGGCGTGGCGCACTACCTTCACTTGCTGGCTGGCGCCTTCGGCATTTTTCTCTCTGCACCGGAAAAATATCCGCACGACAGCCCAGCGACAACTAATCAATTGATTAGATTTGAAAGTCTGTGACGTGGTTAACAGTGGGAGGTGATTTTAGGAGAGGACTCCTTGCGGATTCAGCTGCCGGCAGGAGGTAGTTACCCGACTCTGTTCTTCAAGGCCTTTGCTATGGCTTCACTCCTGGAGTTGACATGGAGCTTGACGTATATATTGTGGAGGTGAAATCTCACGGTGTGCGTCGACACGAAAAGCCTTTCGGCTATTGCCCTGGTGCCATGGCCGTCAATCA
>CAWEBD010000023.1:0-4533 GCA_963806435.1 uncultured Bacteroidota bacterium | reverse complement strand
AACATACTCGGGACGATGACGCTGAAATCTGCCAACAGCGAGCGCGGCAGGATCAACAAAGATCTGATCGATATTCTCGTCAGGGAAACCGGAAGCTGGGGCATCGAGATCGTACGGGCTGAACTAAAGGAAATCGACCCGCCGAAAGATGTCCAGGAGACGATGAACAAGATCGTAAAGGCGGAGAACGAGAAGATTGCCGCGGTTGATTTTGCAACAGCCGCGGAAACCACGGCCGACGGCCAAAAACGCGCGGCAATCAAAAAAGCCGAAGGCGTGAGACAATCCCAGATTCTCCAGGCGGAAGGCGAAGCGGAGGCTATCAGGTTAGTCAACGAGGCGGCAAACCAATACTTTGTGGGCAACGCTCAGCTGCTGAAGCGGCTCGAGACGGTCCAAGCGTCCCTCGAACAAAACACCAAAATAGTCGTTCCCGCGAATCAGGAGCTTGTCAATATCATTGGCGACATGGCGGGGTTCGTTCCGATAAAGCGAAGCGGCGACAAATCCTCGGGGCAATGAAGACGTTCGGGGTGTAAACTGTCGATAACATCTTCTCGTGCTGCGGAGCGGTCATTGCCGAGGGGGTATTGTCCGGCGAATATCGCATGTTTAAAAGTACACGTGCGATTGGATCAGCGCCTCTAGCGGCTGCGACGCGCCCGCGGCGTTCGTCGTGTTGAAGCGTACCTGCGGCATAAAATCGAGATGCGGCAGCGGATAGATGTTTACGCCGAGAATATAGCGTGAAAAGTACGGACCGCCGGCGTATGTTTTGAAATAATCGAAACGACCTGTGGCATACAGCCCGTCGGCGATGTCGTAGGTCGCCTCCACAAACGCGGCGTTCGAGGTTGAATTCGCGGGTAGGAATGCGCTCGGAATGGATTTCGCCCAGTCGTATTCCGCGAGAATAGAAAGTCGTTTGCCTATGCCGACTCCACCGTGGAGACCGTACATCTTTGTGCCGCTTGAAAGGTAGGCCGAGCCGCCGAGCATAAAGTTCATGAAACTCCTTACGAGATACTCGACCCTCCCGATGAACGCCTTGTCGGAATTAAAATTTATGTTGCTCAGTCCGTCTCCGTTCGTAGCGTCAACCGTAACGAAGAAGTCGTCGAACTTTGAGCCGAGCTCGACTCCGAGGTCCCTGTAGTCGGGAGCGAAGATTAATCCTATCAGAGGAATTCCCTGGAGATAGCCGAAGTTGCCCCCGCGCGTGTACGCAGTGTGATCGTCGAGCCTTATGCCGTACGAGGGTGAGAATGCACCTACTTTTAAGTAGGTGTCCCCTGAACCGAAGTTGTACATCCCGTATACTTCGTAAGCCGTGTTTACGAAATCATACTTCACGAGTAGGCGTGTGGAAGTGTAGAGGTGGAGGGAGGAATAAATCGATCCTTCCATCGATTGGAATGTCGTGTTCTTTGTCTGGCCGTCGTAGAGGTACTGAAACCTGACGTCTCCGCCTATCAGTATATCCTCGCCCAGCTTCGGGTTGAAGTCGAAGCCATTGCCGTGTGCCGGAATTAGCCTGAGATGGTCATCCGGGAAGTCGGAGCTGCCGTAGCTGTTCCGGAGCTCGCCGCCGGTCGGGTTGACATGGCAATTGACACACTGCATGCCGGTCATGATCGCGAATCTTGGCAGCGCGAATGCTGCGTTTGCCGCCATAAACAACAGCAGGAAAGTCTTCAGCATGTTCATCTCTCCTCTCTGAGATTAAAAAAGCCGGGGTTGGTGCCCGGCTTTTTTTGATTCTATCACATCAGCTCATTCGATATTCAATCGTTACCGTTCGGGAAGCCTCCCGGTGGTTCGTTGGTTGGCTTCTTGTGTCCCTGGTGACATGTGTAGCAGGTCGGCTGAGGGGCGTTCGGGAAGGCAAAATACTCCTGCCTCAATTGGAGAAGCATCTTTATCATCACTCTCGCGACCCGCTTGGGTGGTTTCGCGTCGCTGGCGAAGTTGTCCGTGTTATGGCAATAATCGCAGTCGACGCCCAGGCTCGTCTTGATCATGTGCATCCAGCCTTTGAGCTCCTCCTTAGAATTTATGAAGGTAAGTACCTGAAGGTTCTTCCCAAACTTCGGCTTTGTTTCCTGTCTGGCGTAGACCTTATCGTGGATCAACAGGCTGCCTAATCCAACCGCGATAAGAACAGGGAAGACCAACCAACTTCTGTTCACCATCATTTCTCCATTTTAGATAATTAACAGGGGAACCGGCGTCAAAGGTTCCTCACATTAGAAGGAGAAATTGAACATCACGCGCGGTTCGATCCTCTTTTGCACCTCGTATTTCCCGTTCACGGGGATGAATGTCCATAAGTAATTGAAGCCCACGGTCATGAACGGATACGGTTTGTAGCCGAAGAAGGCATAGAGCAGCGAGCGCTGGTCGAGCTGGAAGGCGTCCTTGAAACCCTGTATTCCCCACCTGTCATATCCGGCGCTTAAAGCGATCATCGGAACGACACTCGGGAATCGTGTCTCGAGGTGGAGGAGACCGCCATTGGGGTCGTGGTCGATTCCGCGGTAGGCGCCGACTATTTGGAAGTTCTGCATGATCGCGATCGTCAGCTGGCCGAACCATCCCTGTCCCTTCGGGGCGTTCGAAAGCTGTGTGGCTTTGCTGTAATAAGTCGAGTCGCCGGGAACATAGCGGTTCAATTCATAGAACTGGTCGAAATACTCCGGTATGAACTGACTCCCAACCCATTGGTGTTCCAGCTTCACGGATGCCTTTGCGAGCCCGAGCCCATTGAAAGTGAGAAGTATGCCTGCAGCCGAGCCATGGCCGAAGTTTTTGATCTGAGCGTAATCGTAGTAAAGGTCTGCGTCGACAAAGGGGATGCGGAGAACAGGGAGGCCGGCGTCAAATCCGTATTCTGACATCCTTCCATTGTCCTGAACGAGATATGGAGGTCCAGAACTGGGTGCGGGACCCGCGGATAACGACGTCAGGACCATACCGGAGTTCTGGTTTTGGTCTGTAACATATGTCGCTCCGAGTTCGAAGCCGCCGATGACGGGAATGGGGGCAAGGGTTGTGAACTGCAGCGGCCTGACGTATCCTCTTCCTCCCATCACGCCCGGCTGCTGGAAGTCGCCGTACATCGTCTCGAAACCGAACTTGGTAAAATCGAGATCGAGTTCCGCTCCGAGCCTTCTGTCGTCGTAGCTGGGGCTGTTGCTGTAATTGTAAAGAATGAAACCATGCCCGATCGTCGTCATGTCAAGCTGTCCAACTTTCGCGTAGACAGGATCGTACTTCTGTCCCCAGCTGAGGTAACGGATGACTTTTCTGTATGCCCCGTTCGACCAGTCAGCCTTGCGGATTTTGCCGCTATTGGTGGAGATGCGGAGGGTCAGGTCCAATCCTACGCCGATCTTGCCGAACTGGAGATCGGGCATAATGCCGACCATATAGTATGGAGTAGTTTCTCCGTTCTCGTTTATCCACGAGATTCCGAGGCCCCCCGCGATCTGGCTTTCACCGGGTGCGAGCATCGGCTTGGGATAATTCTGGGCAAATGTCGATGCGGCCCAAACCAATGATGTCATTAAAATTACGGTTAATATTTTCATGTGCTTCCTTATTATTTATCCAAAGAGTAACCTGCAAATGAGCAGAGCCCCCAGCATTCCGACGGCGTCTGCGATCAAGCCGGCCGCTACTGCGTGTCGCGTGCGGTAAACGTTCACCGCACCGAAGTAGACGGCGATTACGTAGAAAGTGGTTTCACTGCTGCCGTACATAGTCGAGACGAGTATTCCTATGAAAGAATCCGGTCCGTACTTTTTCATTATATCTGCCATCAGTCCGAGCGAACCGCTGCCGCTGAGTGGACGCAGGAGCGCCATTGGCAATACCTCCGGCGGCATCCCTATCAAATGTGCGACGGGGGAGAGAGCGCCGACCAGGAGATCCATCGCGCCGCTTGCCCTGAAGATCCCGATCGCTACCAGCATTGCCACTAAGTAGGGGATAATCTTCACAGCTACGTCAAACCCGCCTTTGGCTCCGGCGACGAACGATTCGTATACCGGAACTTTCTTCCTGGCGGCGTAGGCGACGAATGCCGCTACTATCAGCGGGATGGCGATGATGGAGAGCGCTTCCAGGACCTGTCTTATCACTTAGACCCTCCACTCTCCGCCTGTTCCGCGGCCGTTTCTTTTATCCGATAGACTTTAAGCCGCTGAAGAAGCCTGGCAGCGACGATGCCCGCAATAGTGGCGAGGCCCGCGCCGAAAAACGATGTGAGCAGAATTATGGTAGGGTCCTTCGATCCGAGCGCCGCCCGCACCGCGATCGCGGTCGCAGGTATGAGCGTCAACCCCGCAGTGTTTATCGCGAGAAACGTCACCATCGCGTTCGACGCCGTCCCTTTGTTCGGGTTTAACTTGTCGAGTTCGTCCATCGCCTTGAGCCCGAGCGGGGTGGCTGCGTTGTTGAGCCCGAGCATGTTCGCGGCAATGTTCATGATCATCGCCCCGATCGCGGGGTGATCCGGCGGTATATCCGGAA
>CAWEBD010000022.1:0-17526 GCA_963806435.1 uncultured Bacteroidota bacterium | reverse complement strand
TTTCTGGAGGAGGAGGAGGAGGAGGAGGAGGAGGAGGAGGAGGAGGAGGAGGAGGAGGAGGAGGGGCGGGGCGGGGCGGGGCGGGGCGGGGGGGGGGGGGCGGGCGGGGCGGGGCGGGGCGGGGGGGGGGGGGGCCTTCCACAGTTACGTATTGCTGGTCTCGTCTTCGAGCCTGAACTCGTAAAGGAATTCCGTATCGGCATTGCCGAGGAACCTGCCCGCCACCAGAGAATAGTTCCGCGAGGAATAATTCCGGAGAGCCTCGATCTCGTTTTGGAGAGCGGTGATGTAAAGCGATACTCGCTTCTGTAGAGCCGAATGATTTTCAGTAAGATTCATTATGCAACTAATTTAGCACACGGATAGCACTGATTGGACGGATATTCACGGATTCTCGAAATATTCTTACCCTTGCCCATGCTCGGTCGTTAGCCGCTCGTTTCGTGAAACTGAAGCCGCAAAAGCGTTTCTCCTTCATTGTGTTCACGATTTCGGACACCGACCTGAGCCGTGAGAGAGTTCCCAACCTGTGAGGGAGCTGCGCTCCCGAACCAGGAGTTTATCTCATCTTCTTTGCCACTACCAGCGGCGTTTTGTATGTCGCAAGCAATTTGCCATCGGGACCTGTCACTTCCATCAACAAAATATACAATCCGAATCTAACAATCTTCCCGGAACTGTCCCTTCCGTCCCACACCAGTTTGCCTGTCGACGGAAGGACCGCGTTATCCACGGGTGTAGCTATCAGCCTCCCGACCGAATCGAATATGCGCGTCCGGATCTTTACCGACGTGACCGGGAAGGTGTAACTCATGAACGTGAAATCGTCGCGGCCGTCACCGTCGGGTGAGAATGGGTTGGGAGCGACGGATATCGCGCCAGCAGTTTGTCCGGCATTGACGAAGAGGCTGTTCCTCGCGCCCGGCGTTCCTCCCGATTGCGAGACGCAAGTCGACCAGCTTGTCTTTTCGTTCGATGGCAGAGAAGGGTTGATTTTCTCAAGCGAGCGGCCGGCAGTACGAGCGATATCACCGTTGTGCCACGATGGCAGGTAATAAACACTGTCCACGACGATTCCGCTGGGGTCGGTGATGACGATGCAATCGCCGTCGTCGCGTAAGCTCATCGACTTCGAGATATGTACCGCCCCGGTATCCTGCACGATATCCAGCATTGAGGAGTCGGATGAGACGATAAAATATCCCTCCAGTGCGAGCGGTTTCTTGCCGTTGAGACCGCTTATCGGTTTCGGGCCCGACGAAGAGGTGTGGAACACCCATCCTGACAGGTCTATTTCATGGCCGGACATGTTGAGTATTTCGAAATACTCTCCGCCGGATCCGTTTGTATACATGATCTCATTAATCACAACAGATTGAGCCGGGTACGAGACGTTCATCTGCGCCGATAGCGTGTCGTTCCAGAAGCGGGTGTCATTTTCCAGCGAGATCCGCGCGGAGACAGCATGTAATCCCGACTCCTCCGGCGAATAGTTGAACCGCGCGGCAATGCTGTCCTTTGGAGCAAGTATCCCATTGAGTCTCTGAGTCTCCGAGTAGGCGATCTCGGAGTCTGTCATCCTCACTACGTCAATGGACGCCGACATGTTTGCGGCGGCATTTCTACCGTGATTCGCGACTATCATTGAGATTGTCCCGGACTGTCCCGGGTTCCTGGCTGCGGCGGCGAGATCAAGTCTTTCCAACGCTATATCGAATGGAAGAACCGCGACGCTGTTTTCAATTCCCGGCGTAGCTCCGGTGGTGTCCATGCTCTCTTCCCAGTTCGTAGAATCATTCCCCACGAAGTAATCGACCCTTTCGAGCGACCGTCCCGCATCACCGCCGTATGAGGGCGAGTAGTTCATCGTGTCGAGGAGGTTGCCCAGGTTATCGTAGAGAGCGACCGCGTCGCCGCTGTTGCTCATTGAAGGAACGGATTGGACGACGAGGTTCTTTACGCTGTAATGGAACCTGGAAACCGACGAGTCTTTGCAGAGAACGGCGTAGTCATTCGGGGCTAGAAGCGTTCCGGATTTGATTTTCAATGAGCCGCCGTGCGTGATAATTTTGAAATTTGACAGATCGACGGCGGCCTCGCTCGTGTTGTAAAGCTCCATCCATTCCTGTTCCGGCGGTTTCGGCTCGTACATAAGTTCGTTTATCACGACGGTGGCCGGCGGAAGGCCGACTTTCAAAGTCACATACTTAGCGTTGTTTGACATTCGCTCATCGCCCACGGATTCCAACAGCAATCCGAAGCGATGAGACCCGTAGGTCAACGACCCGGTTTTCAGACTCACCTTAACGGAGTCTCCCGGCGGGAGAGCTGCGACTTCGGCAGAATCACATGCCTCCCCGGGCGTAAACAGGACGTCGTTGTTTCTGTCCTGAAAAAGAATTGCAGCAGAACTGCCGGACGGTTGTGTTCCTTCGTTGACGATGTTTGCCGCGATTGTCGCGCTCCCTCCGGACTGAAGCGAAAGCGGCGACCAGCTGATGTTGCCAATTGCCAGGTCAAAGTCGCGCGGGCTCACGCTGTTTATTCTACCGGGCGTGGATTTCGACGAATCGGTGCAAGTCTCGAAGTTTTGCGGATCGTCGGAGCTTCCCGAGGCCAGAATTCTCTCAAGCGATTTTCCACCGCTGTTGCCGCCCCATGACGGGAGGTAACTAACACTGTCGATCATGTTACCCGCCGCGTCGTGTATGGCGACAACGTCGCCGGAATTATTGAGCGAAGGGATTTTTGCCACCAGGACTTCGCCCGATGACAGATCGTGAACCTTGAAAAATCCGGAGTCATGAGCGACCACCACGAATTGTCCCGGAGCAAGTATATACCCGAAAGACGTCAGAAGCACATTTGTACCAGAGTTATCGGAGAGCGTGAACCCTTCCAGATTTATTTCGAACGCGGAAGGATTAAACACTTCCACCCATTCGGTTTCGGGAGACGCGGGAGCGTACATGATCTCGTTCACCACCGCCGATCGACACGGGTATGTAGGCCGCGGCGTTGTCCACATGGAGTTATCGGTTGTGTCCTCGTCCTCAGGAAAGGCGATGACGGCAAAGACAGCCGTCATATGAGAGTCTGCGGTCGCCGATTGTAAAACGATTCTGGCAGAGTCGCCGGGGTTCAAGACGGAAGTTGCGTGCGCCGATGCGGCAAGCTCCGACTGCTGGGGTACATGATCCAAATTGTAGTCGATGAAAACCCGCACGTCGTACGCGGACGCAGGCTGTGTCCCGCGGTTCTTCAGACCAATTTCGAAATTCACCTTCGCCTCTCCCGTAATCACGATGGCAGTGAAAGACATCATCTCCAGGTCGTATTGTCTTGCCGCGATGCTGTTTTTGTTTCCCGGCGTACTCCCTGACGGATCCTGCGACGTTCCCCAATTTGTGCTCAGAAACGGCGAGATGTCCACCGAGATTCGTTCGAGCGATTTGCCCCCCGACCCGCCCCATGATGGCACATAGAACACGGAGTCCACAACGGCGCCTGTCTGGTCGTGGAGAGAAATCGTGTCGCCGGTATTCACCAGGAACGTTGAGGGCAGGGCGGGGGCGATGAGGACTCTTGACGTGATCGAGGGGTGGAACGAGAAAATCGCGGCGGATTTTGTCAGGACCAGGAATGAATCGGGCGGGACGTAGAAATCTTCCGAGGCAATAAGATAGAGGTTGCCGTTCTTATTCCTGATCTTCCAGTCTTTCAGATTAACGCTGTCCGTCGAACTGTTGTAGAATTCGATCCACTCCGGTCCACCCCCGGCAGGCGCGTACATCAGTTCGTTGGTTATCAAAGATTGAGACATGGCTGCATTTGCCGCCAGAATGAGAAGAGAGACGATTTCCAGCTTCATACCCGTCGCTCCATGTTTTATCAGCTATCCTGAAACCCGTAAGAATCGTATCCGCCCGTGAAAAGGGCACCGGCTCCAACTGAATCTACTTAAGTCAGAAGGTTCATCGGTTCGTTGAATGAAGCCCATTGTGAATTGTCGGCAGCCCGCCTCAATCGGTTAAATGTAAAAATCTTTGAATCTAAAGTCCAACGTTCATCTCAATTTGAACCGGCAGCGCGTTCTTCACGTTATGCTTTCTCTAAGAGACAGCAATGGCTATGTCAAAGACCGAGCTTCTACGCGAAGTCGCGGTGCGGGAGTAAGTGGCTGAGCGTGGACCCGATGGCAAAAAAGTACCCGGGGGTGGAAAAGCCTCATACGCTTTGCAATGCGTGAGGACATTCCGATACGGACGGTGCGTAACTGCAAAAGACCTTGCTCCCAAATTGGGAAGTAATTAGATTATCGCGTGAGGATAATCGCCCGCAAGAGACTGAAGGATTTCTGGGAGCAATCGGGACATGGCGATGCACAGATACCTATGAGGGAATGGTTTACCGAGGTGAGGAAGGCGAATTGGAAGACATCTAATGAAGTTAGAAGGACTTTCGGGAGTGCCAGCATTATCGCGAACAAAAGGGTCGTCTTCAATATCAGGGGAAACCAATTTAGAATCGTAACGGCGATCGATTACAAGCGTCAGATTGCATACATTCGCTTCATCGGTACACACGAACAGTACGATAGAATTAATGCTGAGGAGATATGATGGACATCAAGCCAATCAGGACAAAGAGAGACTATGCCCGGGCGCTCAAGAGGATTGAGGAGCTCTGGGGCGCGGAAGACGGCACGTCCGCGGGCGATGAGCTGGATGTTCTTGCCACACTTGTCGATGCTTACGAAAGCGAACATTATCCCATCGACGCGCCGGACGCGATTTCGGCAATCAGGTTCAGGCTCGAGCAAATGGGGCTTAAGCAGTCGGATCTGGCCGAGATCGTCGGAGGTAGCAACCGGGCGAGCGAGATCATGAAAGGAAAGAGAAAACTGACCGTGAAGATGATCAGGTCGCTCCACGAGAAGCTTAAGATTCCGGTCGAGTCTCTGATAAACGCGGGGTAGTCAGCTGGAATATCATTTTGACATGCCGACTTTCAGGAAGCGCACCGTCCGGTTAGCCGCTGTTGAAAAGTCCAGCGGAGAACAGGATTGAACAGTAAGGACCGCGACACCGAGACGCAGCTGGAGGAGGCACTGAGATTGGATAATCCGTCACAGGGTCTTAGATTTATACTGGATCTGAAAGGAGCTGTCGAATGAGAATCGAGGAGATTGTAAAAAACCTTCCAGAGGAACTTCAAAAGGAAGTAGGCGATTTCATCAAGTTCCTTCTGGAAAAACGGGCAAAAAAACGAGGTAAGAAACTGCGTCAGGACTGGGCGGGGGCTCTGCGCGACTACAGAACGCAGTATACCTCAATGGAATTGCAGAAAAAGATAAGTGAGTGGCGAGGAGATTGAAGATTGTATCTGCTCGATACAAACGTCTGGCTTGAACGGATCCTCGATCAGGAGAGGTCTGAAGAAGTCCGCGAGGCAATTTCAGACGGGTGCAAATTATCGAAGATTACCCTGATGACAAACATGGACCGAGTTGTCTGGTTTACGGGAGAACTATTCTCGGGAGGCCGATCCATGTCCACTGCAGCTATCCGGCAAGGGATTATTTGAAGATAATAACCGTATACGAACCAGACGCGGAATCATGGGAAGGATTTAGAGTAAGGAAAAATGAATGAAAGCGTACGAGGAACATCTCGTGGATAAGCGTGTGACTTACACACTGGAGATCGAGGGCAAATTCTATGTAGTGGAAAACGTGCCTGCCAGGGTAAATGAAGAAACGGGTGAACAGTACTTGCTCCGTCCACGGTGGAACAGCTGCGCAAAAAGGTAATGGGGCAGCAGAAACCTGACAAGGTAATTGAAACGCCCGTCTACACTTTCGACGACAGGGCCGCATAGCTCGATGTCACCGGTTTCCCGCCGCGAGCGAGATTCACCAGCAAGGAGCGCGACACCGAGACGGGACTGGATTATTTTGGCGCGAGGTACTACGACAGCTGGTCTGGCAGGTGGCTGAGCGTGGACCCACTCTCCGATTTGTACCCTTCGTCTAGTTCCTTCGCTTATGCGATTGACAACCCAACTACCTTCTACGATCCTAACGGTGACAGCGTTACCACAAATTGGCAATACGGTTTGGATAATACGATCAACTTCTTTGTGACGACGCCAGTGAATCGTACTCGTTCGGACAGGCAGGGAGGGCCCTGGGATTTGTTGCCATCGGAATATGCCGGGACAAAAACTTACGGATGGACAGAATCGGTAAGCAGTGTCGAACAAGATCTGCCGGCTTTTTCCCTCATGGACAATCAGCGAGCCGACGGAAGCAGTTGGCTGGCGCTACAGCACCAGGCTGCCTTGGAAGCAAAGGCGGAAACGAACGCATTCTACCATGGATTATTCGAGGGAACTGCAAATGTATCCGATAGAGTATCTGAAAGCCAGAACTACTCAATTGCCGGGGAAGCACTTATGGGACAAGAAGAGGCCATCCCAGTGTCTTTTGCTATCGGAGAAACTTTTGACGTTATTTCTACTGTGGCTAAGGGATTAGATATCCTGACTGGTGGATCTCCTGCTGCTTTCATGGACCAGTTAGGCAAAAGTGCAGTCAATCTCGGGACTTTACGGATAGTCTCAACAACCGCGGCTGGAGCAAAATTGGTAGACGATCCTGTTTTCAGGACAGCTTTCAAAATGACGCTTAATCAAATTGCCCCCCGATGAAATAAGTATTTAGACATATGACGAATGATCTGTTTCGCAAAATCGATGCTGTCCTTAAGTCTTTTGGCATTACTCCAGTATATTTCTATACTCTTGTTATAACACCACTAGCGATATATTTTCTGTGGAAGCACTGGGCTGAGATCAAGAACTGGGAAGACTTGGGATACCTTGATAAGCTTAACTTTGTTACAGCAGTTATAGTAGTGATGGGCTTGCTCCTTTCATCGATGCTTGTATTCATAGGCGTTTTCAAAGATTGAATTGTCTATGTTCAAGTGGAACCAAGCTCGACTGTTCTGCTTCAGCTGGATAAGAAATTTCCTTAGATCAAGTTAAGATGACGGGCGATAGAGCGGAACACGGGGCGCCACAATCCGCCCCGCGCGGTGAAGGTCTCAGGCGCCAGCTAACTGTCTTCTCCAGTCGTTTCCCCGGACAACGGTCCACCGGCAAGCATACGGAGGAGTTCATCCCGCCGGAGGCTGCCGCTGGCGGTCGAAGGGCGGGAACGTAGACGGTGCTCGCATTCGGAAGGACGGCAATGGGAGCGACACGTAGTACCCGCACGACACGGAGACTGGATTGGACTGCGGATTACCCCTGTAGCCTCGCGAAGGGAAGTATCCCTTCCACCTTTCTGTAACTAGTTAAATCTTTGAGTCTTAATAGACCGAATTTCAATTCGCTAGCTCCGCAAATTTATTCCTACCAACATCATATTCCAAAGAAACGAGGTGCAATATGAAACTCATTCTGAGTGCGGCATTAGTCTTTACTCTTACAATCCCGGCGTTTGCCCAGGGTGGATACGAGCCATTTAATGTTTCTGCTAGTCCATCAGCACAGGAACTGACCAGCCTCTTCACTGAGACCGGCGAGGGTCTCCACGACCCATTCATGGTCTTGAGGAAGATCGGCTCTATGGGCAACGCTGTCGTCCCTGCGCTCAAGACGTTCCTCTTCAATACACCAGTCTTGAGAGTTGGAGTCTTGGATCCCGGACGGGAAGACCGTCGACAGCGTCAACGCTCCAGCGCCCAATAAACAATACGGCATCATGGCCTTAGATCTCATCGGAACTCCTCTGGCGTACCAGGTTCTCGCAACTGTGGCCCAGTCAGACTCGGATACTCAGGTGAGAGGTATGGCGCTAAGGTCCCTTGCGATGGGATACTTCTACAGGGCGAAACAGGACAGCCTTGTTCCGGATAAAGCCGTGGTGGGCATCCTCCTCCACAATCTCGACGACACAACATACGTGAATGAGTGTGGACGGACGATAGCTCAGATTGCAAGAGACGGGCTCATAAACTGGACTGGAACTGATTACGGAGAAGTCCTCCCGGATAGTGTCCGGACGAAAGAACAGCAGAGACTCGGCATGACTATTACCCAGTACCGGGAGCAGTGGTTCCAGAACAACTCTGCAAATATGGTCTGGGACCCCAGCAAGGACCACTTTGTGGCTAAGTAACCGATAGAAATAAGAAATCAGAAACAAGAATATGAGATATCAAAGTCTTAGAATGACCTTGAAGCGCAAGTGGCAGTCAACCTCCGGGTTCTCAATGGTCGAGCTGATGGTCGTCCTTGTGATTATCGGCATACTCGTCCTTCTGGCACTCCCGAGACTTGAGCCGGTGGTTTCAAAGGCTAAAGAAACAGAGGCAAAGCTCATGCTCAAGCAGGTCTACACTCTTGAGAAGAGCTACAAGTACGAGAACGATGTCTATTCGAATTCTCTCGCAAACATCGGCTTCGAGCAGGATTCACTCGTGACCGAAGGCGGCAGGGCCAGGTACCGGATCACTATAGTCTCCGCCGATGCGAACAGTTTCGTTGCTGAAGCCACGGCGGTAGTGGACTTCAACGGTAACGGTCAGTTTAACGTTTGGAGGGTCGACCAGTCGGGGAATATTGTCGAGAAAGTACCGGACTAGCCGGCGAAACCCTAAATTCTAAACTCTAAATCCTAAACAAAGCTCAAAATTCTAAATTCAAAACGGGTAATCATTTAACTCCCCGCATTTCAATCTTTCGAATTTCTGATTTTGAATTTGTTTAGAGTTTAGGATTTCTTATTTAGGATTTTACCTTGGCGGAAGTTGTCCCGTTCGTGTCGTTCCTGCTCGGTTTGTCCATGGGCAGCTTTGCCAATGTCTGCATCTACCGTATTCCGCGCCGGACCTCGATTGTGGCTCCGAGATCGTTCTGCCCAGCCTGCAGTCGGACTCTATCCTGGTACGAACTGTTTCCAGTTGTATCGTTCGTCCTTCTACAAGGCAGATGCAGGACTTGCGGGAGGCGCATTTCGATAAGATATCCAATCGTTGAGCTCCTTGCAGGTGCAACGTTCCTTTATTTCTTTATTGTCGATCCCTTCTACATTGAGGCACTGTCCCAGGCCATTTTCTTTCTCGTTCTACTTGTCGTTGCTTTCATCGACTGGGAGAACCTAATAATTCCGAACAGGATAATAATCGTCGGATTGCTCATCGGGATCGTCGCCAAATCCCTGATATCATTCCGGTTGCTTGGCGATGCCGCTATTGCTGGCCTTCTTGCCGGCATAGCCATGCTCATAGTCAGGTCGATCGGCAATCTGGCATTTAGAAAGGATACAATGGGCATGGGTGACGTGAAGCTCTCAATACTCATCGGGTTCTTTATCGGATTCGAGAACTTCTTAATAGCGGTTTGGCTCGCTTCAGTCCTCGGGGTGTTATACTGGACTCTTAAACGTATCACAGCGGGAGCTCCCAAGGACGTAAAGCTCCCGTTTGGCAGTTTTTTGTCGCTGGCATCTTTTGTTGTTGTCGCAGCATCCAACCACGCAAGTCCATTAATTCAACTTTCCATCACTCCCTTTTTCCACCCCTTTGGTTGACCTGAAGTCAATAGACATCGCGGAAGAAATCCTTCGTCTTATTCCGAAAGACGTGGCATTGCAGTTTCATGTCATTCCGCTTTCCGCAAATAACGGCTCAGTCCGCATAGCTGCTACCACCGATCACGAAGAACAAACTCTTGAGGATATCTCATTCTATCTGGGGAAGCAGGTTGTGGCGGAAGAACACCCGCGGGAAGCCATACTGGCAGCTCTTCAGCGTTTTTATGAAGTCAGTGAGATCGAACTTGCTAAATCGAGCCTCACGCAGGATGAGACCATCGCGCGGAGAACACACAATGAAGATGTTGCCGGCGCAAACGGGGGAGAGAGGAAGAAGGAGCTTGCTGCCAACGGATCTGTCGTAGCGACTGTTGACCGCCTGTTAACCGAAGCTATCCGTCTCGGGGCAAGCGACATCCATATCGAGCCTTACGAGACCTTCCTCCGGATCCGTTACAGGCTCGACGGCGTCCTTCATGAAGTTGAACAGCTCCCATTAGAAAAGTCGAAGCCAATTATCTCGAGAGTAAAGATAATGTCGGAGCTCGACATATCGGAGAAGCGGAGACCTCAGGACGGCAGAATACGTATCCGCCAAGATGGACGGACTATCGATATTCGAGTTTCAAGTCTTCCTACAGACTTCGGCGAGAAGGTTGTGCTTAGAATCCTCGACAAATCGCAGCTCCAGCTTGACCTGACAAAACTCGGATTTGAACCGGAAGACCTCAAGAAATTTGAGAGGACAATCCGGCTGCCATACGGAATGATACTTGTGACTGGTCCGACAGGTTCCGGAAAGTCGACGACACTTTACGCTGCCTTGCAGCATATCAACGACCCTAAGGTGAACATAACGACAATCGAAGACCCCATAGAGTACAATCTTACAGGCATCAACCAGACCCAGGCAAAACCTGAAATCGGAGTTACTTTCGCGGCAGCACTCAGATCTATTCTCCGTCAGGATCCCAATATTATAATGGTCGGCGAGATAAGGGATTCCGAGACTGCAGAAATAGCTATACGAGCCGCACTAACCGGTCATCTGGTATTCTCGACACTGCATACCAACGATGCCACGTCTGCGGTGACAAGGCTTATCGATATGGGGGTTGAACCGTTCCTCGTGGCATCTTCAGTCAGGATGATCCTTGCCCAAAGGCTCCTCAGGAAACTCTGCGGTAAATGCAAAGCGCCATATAATCCGACTTCGCACGAGCGCAAGGATCTTAATCTGGACTTATCCGGAAGTGAATACAGTTTTTGCCGGCCGGTCGGCTGTCCCTCCTGCAACAACACCGGGTACAAAGGGCGAATGGCAGTATATGAGATTCTGTCCGCTGATGGAGACTTTTCCGATCTCGTCGCTCGTAATGCCAGTTCATCGGATTTGCGAAAAAGCGCGCAATCATCCGGCATGAGGACGCTCTGGGAGTCAGCTATGAAGAAGGCTATGCGGGGAGAGACTTCGTTAGAGGAAGTACTCCGCGAAACAGCGGTTTGAATCATGCCGAACCATGACGTGACCTTTGAAAAAATGCCGGAAGGAAATCGAAGCGAACTAAGCGTTAAGAACAAAACGCTGTCCGATGGCGCCGAAGGCGCCAGAGTTTCGTTTTGTTTAGCGAAGTGAGCGAAGACTTCAGGCATTTTTTCAACAGTCTTGACTTTTTCTTAGGTTCTTTCTTTTGTGGCAAGACAAAAGAAAGAACGCTCACGGGGGAGTGATTCTTTATCATGCTACTTACATTTTTTCGAAAAGCTCGTTCAGACAGGACTTATATGGCCAAACTAAAAACAAATTTCGACGTTCTTATCTTCCTGCTCATCGTTGTTAGTTCGACACAGGCGCAAGTGGCAAGCGCCGTAGGGGATTCGCTTCAGGTAGCCGCCCTCAAGCAGGACTCATCAGCGATAACTAACGATACCACAGGTCTCGAATCTGGGAAAGTCCGGCTTCCTCCCGGCGCAGCCGACACCACCACCTTGAGCTTCAAGAATACGGATCTTCGCGATATATTCCGCGGGCTCGCTTACCAGCATGGTTTGAATATTTTTGTCGACAATGCGATTGACAAGCGTGTCACAATATCTCTGAACCAGGTGCGTGTTTACGATGCGATTAAATTCCTCTGTGCCCAGAATAACCTTGACCTGTCGCTCAAAGGTGGAATTTTTCAAGTAACAACTCCTCCGCCCCCAAGAATTATACCTCCTCCCAAACATGTGCCTTACATTGCTTATCAAAGCGGGGATTTGTGGATAGATGCAAAGAACGACGACCTTCAGGATGTCATTCAGGGTATCCGGGACAAAAGCGGGAGAAACATACTTGTAATGGCTGGTACCGCAGGAGCCGTTACTGGTGAGCTTAACGACATAAACTTCGACGTCGGGTTCACCCAAATAATGAACAACAACGGGTTTGCCGTTGAAAAGAGGGATGGAATCTACATAGTAAGCCAGCTTCAGTATTATGTAAAGGGGGAAGAAGGCAAAGGTAATCCGGCAAACTCGGGACCGTACTGGATTAGCGCCAAGGACTCTCTTGTGACCATCGATGTAACGAATGCGCCGGTCGAGCGGGTCATATCGGACCTTGTCCACCAGACAAACTCCGACGCCATCTTCTATGACGAAGTTCCGGGGGACATAACGGCGAGAGTGACGAATGTGTCCATGACCGAAGCCCTGAACCTTCTTCTCATGAACACCAAGGCGACATACAGGATCGCAAACGGGAAGTACTTCATCGGGGACAAAACTGACAAGACCATGACTTCGGTCCGAATGGTCAAACTCAATTACCTGCGGCCGGAGAAGGTGATCGAAATGCTTCCGCAGTCCATTTCCTCGGAGGCCGCTATAAAGCCGGTTCGGGAGGATAATGGCATCGTAATAATGGCGACGAGCGATGTTATCTCGCAATTTGACAGCTTTGTCAGGGCCATAGACAAGCCGGTGCCGCAGGTACTCATAGAGGCGCTTGTCGTGGATTACAACCTCACCAAGAGCAGTCAGCTTGGCGTAGGAGCGGGATTCAGGAATGTTCCCGATACTTCAATTCAGAATTACACCTTAATTCCAGGGATTAACTATACAGCCGGCGGACTCTCTATCAACGCCGATCTGAAACGAATCGGCACCATCAATCTCTTCGGAACAAGCTTGGGGATAGCTAACCTCGGAGTACTCCCGGCCAACTTCTACCTGAACCTGCAGGCATTGGAACAAAACGGGATAGCCGACGTCCGCTCGCGTCCACTACTTGCAACATTAAACGGCCACCAGGCGACCCTGAGCATCGGGACGACGCAATACTATGAGCTCTCAACAACTATTCCGTACAACGGACAGAACAACACAACCGTGTTTCAGCAGAGCCAGAGCTTTCAGAAGATAGAGGCAGATGTGAAGCTTGAGATTACCCCTTATGTTGGAGAGAACGGCATGATTGTAGTCGATATCAAGCCCGACTTTGAGAGCCCGGTGGGACAGCTATCGCCGAATATCCCGCCGACAATAGAGCATAGATCGCTCAGCTCGACTCTGGAGATGAGGGATGGGGAGACAATCGTCCTGGGTGGAATGATCCAGAACACGACTTCGCTGACCAAGACAGCCACGCCCATTCTTGGCGATATACCGATTCTAGGTGCGCTGTTCTCCTCGACTTCAAAATCGGACAACAAGTCCGAGCTCATGATTTATATAACACCCCACATTTCCTATGGGGACGAGTTCAGGGATGCATCTCTTCCCGATAAGGACAAGGGACAGTGATGGCTGAAGCACGCTTCAGCGTTGCCACGCCCTTTTTGAAATTCAACGCCCAACTCTTCTGGTTTTTCTTACTTGTGTTACTTCTTCCTTGTAAGAATGGATTTGCCCAGTCGCAATATACCGATCAGAGCATTGAACAAATCCTTGATATGCCATCCGACAGCATCAACCTCGGTATCGCGTGCCTGGTCCTTGCAAAAGATGCTTATCCGAAACTCAATATAGATTTCTTCAACTATTCCATCGACTACATGGTACGACAAATTCGATACCTTAACCAAGAGCGGACTGATCCGTTAGCCCGAATCGGAATTCTGAATACTTACCTCTTCAGGTCGGGTTGGTGGAACGATTCCATTACGTTCACTTATAATCTAAATGATCTAGAAGCCGACAGTACTAATGATCAGTTTCTGAACGGTTACATAGCAACCAAACATGGCTCCTGCATCACGATGTCGATGCTTTACCTTGTCCTGGCGCAAAGGCTCGGCTGGCCGATCAAACCGGTAAGGAGCGCCAAGCATTTCTATTGCCGGTACATCAAGAAAGGATTCAGGCAAGATAACATTGAGGCTACCTGCGGCGGAGGGTACATCCCGACATGGAGATATGCTGTTGATGCGGCGGAGCCGAAAAGAGCGATAAGGAATGGTGTCTATGAGAGAGTCCTGACGAACAAGCAATACATCGCATCGCTTCTCGAAGAGAATGCACGGTATTTCCTGGACAGGAAAAAAGACCTCGACAAAGCCATCTATTGCACGGGACTTTCCATCAAATATGACTCGACGAACTCAAGAGCATACTGGGATCTTGGCGAGTTGTACAGGAGAAAGGCAATCCAGCTGGACAGCATCAGATATGATAAAATCCAGGAGTTAAAGGCTTCGACGGACGTTGATGAGATTTTAAAGGGGCAAAGCAGATCACAGGTCGAAACAAATACGCCTACGAGACAAACGGCAAACATCGGTCCTGAACCGGCGATGCCTCACGCTCCCACACCTTCAATGATCGGTAAATACATGAACGGCATGGTGCCAGGACCTGCACCGAAGTCACAAATTGCAAGTCGGCCTCCTCTCAATCAAAACTTTCGCCAACGAGGCCAGGAATCTTTCCAGGATGATCAAGGAATTCTTCTGTCCCGGATTCAGAAGGCAAATAGCATTTATGGAAAACGGATAATGGAACTCATGGCTATTTCGCACAGGTTGAAGGCAAAGGCAAAAAGGCTCGGTATCGTACTTCGATTCCCAAGAGAGTTCTTCATAAAACAGGCGGAGTCTATTGCAAAATTCAAACGAACAGGTGAATATTAAGCCAGGAAAGGACAAACCATGAAACGGTTTCAGCTTCTTGTTGCCATAGCTACTTTGGTGGTTTCTGTTCCGAACAGCAGTTATGCGCATAGATATTTCGATTCATGGTCTGCGAGGTGGACAACACCGGACCCTGCGTTGAATGAGGGGGAACCACAATTTCAAATCAAGAAGTACGGATACAAACTTTTTGAGGAATCTCCATACGGCTATTGCTCAGAGAACCCGCTTAAGCTTGTAGATCCAAATGGAAAGCAAGGTAACCTTAGTCTTGGTGGCCCAATTCTCTTGCCGACCTCGTGGAAACAATTCGTGTACAATGCGGTTGCCACCGTATCGGCAGGCGCGGTTACCGCTGGGATGGTCTACGCTCCTACATTAACAGCCTCATTGGTCGGAACTATTCTGGGAAATCCTGCGACGACATCTGCCGTGTCAACCGCCGTAGTACAGTCGCTGATGCCTGGAACCGAAGGAATCGGAATCAATGTCGGCACGGCCGATTTTGCCGTAATAGGGCCATATGAGCTTGCAGATGGAGGAAAAAGCTATATTGACGTAGCAAAAGAACTAGGTGCGTCTTATTTCTCTGTGGGTAAGGAAGAAGCTGAACAATTAGGAGGTAAAGCCGTCGAAGAAGCGAACTACGGATTCCTAGATTGGGGTGCCAAGAACGGGATGGAGTTCAAATTATCTACAAGTCTAGAAAACATTGGGCCCAAAAGTACTACGCAAGAAGAGATAAACTATCTCCAGAAACAGTACGGGTACACTTGGAACAAAGACAAAACAGCTCTCATGGCTCCGCAACAATGAGAAAATAAATGGAGAATGACCTACATGGATAAAAGCCCTGAAAACGTCGGTAGAGCGAAGAAGTTATTCGTTGATTATCTTGGAAATCCCTTCCTGATGCAGCACGACGGAGTTGAAGAAGAGTATCGTTCTTTTGATATTAGCCAGGCCCAAGAGTCTGTATGGCTCGAAGAGTTGAAGGCAGACTTGGTGTCGAAGCTCTCTGATGGCGATTATTCTGTCATTAGTAAGTTGTGGCAAATGAGCGCTCAAGATGTTCTTCCAAAGATTTTAGCTATTTCACCTGAAGGTGATAGTTGGACAAAACTTCGCTTCGCTGAAGACCTTTGGCGTTTTACCGAAATGCACGCTACTCATCCTGCCGATCCCCTATTGATAAAACAAGCCCGTGAGAAAGCGATTGAAATGTGGCGCGACTTGTCACGGACTGCCAGAAATCCCACCATACCAGAGGAGGTAATGAGAATCGCGGCGAATGGGCAAACCCCTTACGAGTATTTTCGTGACCGATTGAAAGCAAATCTCAAAAAAGCATTGACTTCGGCCGTCTGAGGACTTTCCCTCTTCGGAGGCGCCGGTTTGACATCGGTTCTTTTCTGAAGCTCCTGCTCTTTAGGCTAAGGGGAGGTTGCAGTGGACGCAGTACCATATTCGGCAAGTTGGGCGGCAAGAAATAGAATTGCCCTCAGGTATCTACTTATGCTTCTGGTTTGTCTCGGCGATAGTCTATCGTTTCTGGTAAAGGATTTTCCCTATGGCAGCCCGAACTTACTCTTTTTTGTCTTGCCCTTCAGGGAATTGTTTCACTATCGCCTAGGGCTAAGCATGAACATAATATTTATCGCATATTTGCTTCTGAATATAGGATTTATTTATCTCACGTTCAGAATGGTTGAGACAAAGTATTCTCGGATAAGCTGGCTAGTTATCATTGCTTACTCAATAGGGATCGTGCCATTTATAAGTATCCGTTCTCTTTTTATCTAAACAATATGGTCCTCCGCCGACGAAAAACGAAAATCGTGTGGGATGAATTCTCGCGGTTCCAGCACACCATGAAACGGTTTCGGTTTCTTCTTGCCGCTATAGCCACCGTGGTGGCTTTCGTGCCAAAGCCGAGTTACGCGCACAGGTATTTTGATTCCTGGTCAGCGAGGTGGACGACACCCGACCCGATGTTGCAGGTGTATCCCCGGTAGTCCCCTTACGCCTATGGTCTCAATAACCCGATGAGGGTTCTCGATCCCAACGGGGATATATTCACCCACAACAGATAGCTTCCGTGTCATTGCCGCCACTCGGAGAGTATCTATCGACGTGATAGGTCGGAGATTCGAACCATGCAGAGTCCCTTACGAATCAATATCACAATTCCATAGCCAACAATGCCCGACTTACGTTTCGATAAGCTTAATAGTCTGAGAGCTTTCGGCATACGAAGTATCCTCGGCATCGATCTGTCCTATGAGGGCGCGCGAATTGTCGAACTCAAGTCGTCCGGCGGAATCTTAAATAAGTTCAAAGCGACATACAAGTCGGCAGGCTATTTTAAAATTGCTTTCCCGGTCGGATCGTCCATCACCGAGCGCGCCAGGATACTATCTGATGAGCTAAGAAGGAGGAAAATAAAGACACGATTCTGCGTCGCGACCATTAGGTCTGCCAATTCAAGGACTGTGACGGCTGAAATCCCGAGCGACGCTGGTGACATTCGGACGTGGGTAAGCGAAAACTATGAGAAACTCGTCAGGGTTCCCGTACCTCTCAGAGATCTGGTATTCTCTTATGATGTAAGTTCGGTCGAATCGGACGAGCTTCGCTGTGAAATCGCTTTTGTGCGTGCCGCGGAAAGGGACGAGATCGTTGGATTACTGGAAGCATCTGGCCTGCACTTGCTCAATCTGGGACTCGGTGTCAGAGATGCTGAAGCTGCATTTCTGGTTGATAGTGGTGATTTTAAGGAAGGGAGCCGTGGATTTGTATTTGCATGGAGTT
>CAWEBD010000021.1:0-40803 GCA_963806435.1 uncultured Bacteroidota bacterium | reverse complement strand
GTCCCTGCTCACGAGGTCACCCGGCCGCGGTTCCCGGTCATCGACGCCCACAACCACCTCGGGGTGCCGTTCGGCGGCGACTGGTCGGGGCGCGGCGCGAGCGAGCTGGCGGCCGTCATGGACGCCGCGGGCGTCGAGCGCCTCGTGGACCTCGACGGCGGCTGGGGCGACGGCGCTCCGGCGCGAGATCGAGCGCTGGCAGGATCCGCTGCCCGGGCGGGTGGCCGTGTTCGCGGGCCTGGACTACGACGCGCTGGGCGAGCGACCCGCGGCTTCGGCGAGACGGAGGCGGCCCGGCTGCGCGAGGGCGTGGCCGCCGGCGCCCGCGGCCTCAAGGTCTGGAAGCTGCTGGGCCTGCGCGCCCGGGACCCGCGGGGCCGGCTCGTGCGCCGTGGACGACGCGCGCCTGGACCCGCTCTGGGCGGCCGCGGGCGAGCTGGGCGTGCCGGTCACGATCCACGTCGCCGACCCGGTCGCCTTCTTCGAGCCGCTCGACGAGCGCAACGAGCGCTGGGAGGAGCTCCACGCGCACCCGGACTGGCACTTCTGGCCGACGCGGCCGCCGGGCCGCCCCGACCTGCGACGGGTTCCCGCCGTTCGACGAGCTGATCGACGGGCTCGAGGCGGTCGTGGTCCGCCACCCCGGGACCACCTTCATCGGCGCCCACGTGGGCTGCGCCGCCGAGGACCTGGCCCGGGTCGCGACGATCCTCGAGCGGGCGCCGAACTTCAACGTGGACCTCGCGGCGCGGATCGCGGAGCTGGGGCGCCAGCCGTACACCGCCCGCGCGTTCATCGAGCGCTGGGCGGACCGCGTCCTGTTCGGCACCGACATGGCGCCCGACCCCGCCTGGTGGGCCGTCTACCACCGGTTCCTCGAGACGGCCGACGAGTCCTTCGCCTACGACGTGGACGATGACGAGCCGCCCTCCCAGGGCCGCTGGCGGATCCACGGGCTCCACCTGCCCGACGACGTGCTCCGTCGCGTCTACCACGACAACGCGGCGCGGCTGATCCGGTTCTGACGCGCAACGCCGCGCGCAGCCGGCGCCGGCCGCCGGCATGCCGCAGGGCCGCTCGGCGCCGCGTTGACGATCCGGGCCTTCGCCGATACCATTCCGCCCGATCCGTGAACCTCGGCGGCGCACCATCGGCGCCCCGGGGTCCTTTTGTTCAAACCGACCGAGCGGCGGCGCCAGCAGGTGCCGGTCCCGCGCCTCGGGGGTCCTGCCCGCGTGAACACCAAGACGACGTACATCAGCAAGGACGGCCTCGACAAGCTCCGCGCCGAGCTCGACGGAGATGCTGACCGTCCGGCGGCCCGAGATCGCGCAGCGGATCCACGACGCCAAGGAGCACGGCGACCTGTCCGAGAACGCCGAGTACGAGGACGCCAAGAACGAGCAGGCGTTCGTCGAGGGCCGGATCCAGACGCTCGAGTCGATGATCAAGAACGCCACGCTCATCGACGAGCACACGTCGCACCGACCACGTCCAGATCGGCTCGACCGTCAAGGTCAACGGCGACGACGGCACCGAGACGTTCATGATCGTCGGGCTCCGCCGAGGCCAAGCCCGCCGACGGCCGGATCTCCAACGAGTCGCCGGTCGGCCGCGCGCTGCTCGGCCGCAAGAAGGGCGACAAGGTCGTCGTGAAGGTCCCGGCCGGCGACTTCGCCTACACGATCATCGAGATCAGCTAGCCGCATCCGGCCCCGCGCCGGTATCGGCGGTCGCCGCGGAGCGACGCCACGGCGAGCAAGGCCGGAAAGGGGCAGCAGCGTGGACTGGGCGGACGAACTGGCCGCGAGCGTCGACGGGCCGCAGGTCGTCAACGACTCCAAGACGCCCGTCCGGCACCGTCCACGTCGGCAGCCTCCGCGGCCCCGTCATCCTCGACGTCATCACGCGCGCCCTGCGCGCCCGCGGCCTGCGAGACCACGCTGCTCTACGGCGTGGACGACCTGGACCCGATGGACGCCCAGGCGCTGCTCACGCCCGACGCCATCGAGCGCGAGATGGGCCGCCCGCTGGCCCACGTCCCGGATCCCAGGCCGGCGACTGCCACGCGTCGTATGCCCGCCACTTCGCGCGGCATCTTCATCGACACCTTCGCCGGCCTCGGCATCCACCCGGACCGCTACTACTGGATGAGCGACATCTACCCCACGGGGCAGATGGACCCGTTCATCCGGACGGCCCTCGACCGCGCCGCCGTGGTGCGCGACATCTACCGCCGCGTGGCCAACGTCCAGCACCCCGACCACTGGCTGCCGCTCGGCGTCGATCTGCCCCAACTGCGGCAAGGTGGGCACGACCATCGCGTCCGACTGGGACGGCGAGACGGTGTCCGTCGCCTGCCGGCCGGACCTCGTGACCTGGGCCGTCGGCTGCGGCTGGACCGGGCCGGATCGCGCCGTTCGGCGGCGCCGCGAAGCTGCCCTGGAACCTCGAGTGGGCCGCCCAGTGGAGCCTGTTCGGCGTCACGATCGAGCCCAACGGCAAGGACCTCGCCACGGCCGGCGGCTCGCGCGACCGGTCCAACGCCATCGCCCGCGAGGTGTTCGACCGCGAGCCGCCGCTCAACTTCCCGTACGAGTTCCTCAACATCGGCGGCAAGAAGATGTCCACGTCCAAGGGCCGTGGGCGCCGCCGCCCACACGATCGGCCAGGTCGTCCCGCCCGAGCAGCTGCGGTTCCTGTTCGTCCGCCACCGCCCGGAGACGCGCGATCGAGTTCGATCCCGGAGGGCACGGACGCCATCCCGCGCCTGTTCGACGAGTTCGACCGGCTCGCCGCCGCCACCGCCGGCCGCGAGGTGCAAGGGCGAGCTGCCGTCGGGCCACGAGTCCATCTTCCGCTACTCGCTGCTCGACCCGGCCGCGGACGTCGCCGGCGGCCGCGGACGCCTTCCGGCCGGCCTTCGGCCACCTCGCGCTGCTCGTCCAGGTCCCGGGCGTGGACGTCGCACGCGCGCGTCGAGGCCGAGAAGGGCGCCCCGCTGACCGAGGCCGAGGCGCGCCGAGCTCGAGGTCCGCCTGGCCGCCGTCCGCCGCTGGCTCGAGGCCTACGCGCCCGAACGTGCCCGGATCGAGATCCGGCGCGACGCGCCTGCCCGACCGAGGCCGAGCTGCTCCGGCCCGAGCAGCGCGGCTTCCTGCGCGCGCTCGCCGACGCCGCCGACGGCGACGCCCCGGCGTCGGGCGAGCAGTGGCAGGCGGCCATCTTCGCCGTGGCCGCCGAGCACGGGCTCGACGCCAAGGCCGCGTTCAACGCCCTCTACCTCGCGTTCCTCGGCCGGCCCAACGGCCCGCGGGCGGGCTGGCTGCTGGCCAGCCTGGAGCGCGACTTCGTCATCCGCCGGCTGAGCGAGGCCGGCGTCGGCAGCACCGGGGAGGCGACCGCATGAGCGTCGGCGTCCAGCGGCTCCGCGAGGAGCCGGACCGGATCCGCCAGGGCGCGATCGACAAGCGCGAGGACCCGGCGCTCGTGGACCGGGCCATCGAGGCCGACGCGCGCCGGCGCCGGCTCCAGGCCGAGTCGGACGACCTCAAGGCGGAGCGCAACGCGGCCTAGCAAGCAGATCGGCGAGGCGATCCGCGGCGGCGCGAAGCCGGACGGCCCCGAGGTCGCCGCAGCTGCGCGCCGCGTCCACGCGCGGCCGGCGCCCGGATCGACGAGATCGACGCCGAGCTCGCGGCGACCGAGGCGGAGCTCGAGGACCTGCTCCTGCGCATCCCGAACCCCGCCGACCCCGAGGTCCCGGTGGGCGGCGAGGAGGCCAACGTCACCGTCCGGACCTGGGGCGAGCAACGCCGCGCGCGAGGTGGTGGCGGCCGGACGGCAGCACCTGGGAGCGCAGGCCCCACTGGGAGATCGGCGAGGCGCTCGACATCATCGACAACGCCGCGCGGCGCCAAGATCGCCGGCTCCGGGCTTCCCGGTCTACAAGGGCGCCGGGCTCGCGGCTCCAGCGCAGCCTGATCTCGCTGGTTCCTCGACGTCCACACCGACCGAGCACGGCTTCACCGAGGTCTGGCCGCCGGCGGTCGTCAACGCGGCGTCCGCGCGCGGCACCGGGCCAGATCCCGGACAAGGAAGACCAGATGTACGTCGTCACGCGCGACGACCTGTACCTGGTCCCCACGGCCGAGGTCCCGGTCACCAACCTCCACCGCGACGAGATCCTCGAGGCCGCCGAGCTGCCGATCCGCTACGCGGCCTACTCGCCGTGCTTCCGGCGCGAGGCGGGCGCCGCCGGCAAGGACACCCGCGGCATCCTGCGCGTCCACCAGTTCGACAAGGTCGAGATGGTGCTGTTCGAGAAGCCCGAGGACAGCCCCGAGGCGCTGGAGTGGATGACCGGCGCGCGCCGAGGTCCTGCTCCAGCGGCTGGGCCTGCCGTACCGGGTGCTCCTCATGAGCACCGGCGAGATGGGCTTCGTCCAGCGCAAGAAGTACGACCTCGAGGTCTGGGCCCCGGGCGTGGAGCGCTGGCTGGAGGTCAGCTCCTGCTCCAACTTCGGCGACTACCAGGCGCGCCGGATGGCGATCCGCTACCGCCCGGAGCCGGGCGCGAAGCCGGAGCTCGTCCACACGCTCAACGGCTCCGGGCCTGGCGCTGCCGCGCATCGTGGCCGCGATCCTCGAGGCCTACCAGAAGCGCCGACGGGTCGGTGATCGTGCCCGAGGTGCTGCGGCCGTACGTCGGCACCGATAGGATTGGCGGACCGGCCGACGCCTGAGGGGCTCCCGCGGCCGGTCGACCGCCACCCGAGGGAGGATCAACGCATGACCCAGTCCTACCAGCCGGCCCCGCCCGCCGTCCCTGGACGGCCCCGCGCCCGGGGTCCAGTTCGCCAGCCCCGTCGCGCGGTTCATCGCCTACCTCATCGACGGGTTCATCCCGGGCGCGAGCTTCGCCCTCGTGCTCGGGCTGGTGGCTCGGGACCGTCATCGGTCGTCGCCGGGGACATCGGGCCGGAACTTCGATCGCGGGCCTGCGGGATCGTCGCTGTACTTCCTCGCGATCCTCGCCATCTGGCTGCTGTACTTCCCGTACTTCTGGCAGAAGAGCGGCCAGACGCCGGGCATGAAGGTCATGCAGGTCCACGTCGTCCGCGACGACGACGGCGGCCGATCGGCTGGGGGACCGGGCTTCGTCCGGCTGTTCGGCTTCTTCGTCAGCCAGCTCGTCTTCTACATCGGGTTCATCTGGATCCTGGTCGACAAGCGCAAGCGCGGCTGGTTCGACCTGATCGCCGGCACCTGCGTCGTCAAGGCGTACGGGCTACGTCGACCCGCGGGCGGACGCGACCGCTGGGACGGTCGCGCCGGCCCGCGCACCGCGCCAGCGCCCGGCCCCGGCTCAGGCGGCCGGCGTCTCCTCCAGCGTCCCGTCGAGGATCCGGCCGTCCACCATGTGCACGGTCCGCCGCGTGCGCGCCGCGAGCTCGTGGTCGTGGGTGACCATCACGATCGTCCGGCCGCCCGGCGACCAGCGTCTCGAACAGCTCGAAGACCTCCTCGGCCGTCACGGAGTCCAGGTTCCCGGTGGGCTCGTCGGCCACGATGATCGGCGGGTCGTTGGCGAGCGAGCGCGCGATCGCCGCGCGCTGCTGCTGGCCGCCGAGGTGGACGCCGGGAGCTTGCGCGCCTGGTCGTCGATGTCCACCAGCTCGAGCAGGTGCATCGCCCGCTCGTAGCGCTCCTTCGGGGACCAGAGGCCCGCGAAGTCCATCGGCAGCATCACGTTCTCGACGACGGTCAGCGTGGGCAGCAGCTGGAAGAACTGGAAGATCACGCCGCACGTCCGGCCGCGCCACTGCGCCATGCGGCTCTCGGACAGGTGGCGAGGTTCGTGCCGCCGACGACGAGCGAGCCGGCGGTGGGCCGGTCGATGCCGGTGATCATGTTCATCAGCGTGGACTTGCCCGAGCCGGACCGGCCGACCACCGCGATGAACTCGCCGGCGTCCACCTGGAGGGTGACCTCCTTGAGCGCGCGGAACGGCCCGGCGTCGGTGACGTAGTCCTTGACGACGTCCCGCAGGTCGATGAGGTGGCCGTGCGCGAGGTCGCGGTCGGCGAAGGGTGCGCGGATCACGCGCGAACGATACCGGGGAATGCGCCTGCCGTCCGCGCATCGCCCGCTGGTATGCTCGCCCGCGGCGAGGTGGCCGAGTGGTCTATGGCAGCGCTCTTGAAAAGCGCCGGGCGCAAGCCCCGTGGGTTCGAATCCCACCCTCGCCGCCAGGCGTCGTGGCGGTCCGCGCGACCCGCCCGTCGCGGCGCGACCGTGGAGGAGTGCTGACCCGTGGATCCCGTGATCGCGCTGGCCGCCGTTGCCGCGGGCTACCTGCTGGGCTCCATCTCGTTCGCGCGCCTGGTCGCCCGGGCGGGTCGACCGCACCGTGGACGTGACGTACATCGTCACCGAGGTGGGCGACGGCGTGACGTTCACCAGCGACGCCGTGAGCGCCACCTCCGTGCGCATGAAGCTGGGCAAGCGGTACGGGCTCCTCGTCGCGCTGCTCGACATGGCCAAGGTCGCGATCCCGGTGCTCGTGCTGCGCCTGGTCTACCCGGGCGAGCCCTACCTGTACCTCGCCGCCGAGGGCGGGATCGTCTACGAGGTGGTGGTGGTCCCGGCCGGCGACGTGCCCGACGGCGTGCGCTGGAACATGACGACCACGGTCGCGATCAAGGTCGGCGGATGAGGCTGCGCGCGGTCGTGGCCGCCCCGGCCGCGCTCGCACTCGCGGGGGTGATCGCCGCGGGATGCATCGGTCCACCGCCCTCGCCCTCGCCGTCGCCGACGCCGTCGCCCACCGCCCTCGCCGCGGCCGCCCGCCCGCCCTACCGCCGCGCCCACGGCGGCCACGACGCCGGCGGCGGCGCCGTCCGGCACCGTGCTCGTGGACGTTCCCGCGGCCGGCGCCCGCCTGCCGGTGCCCGAGGGCTGGGAGCAGGCGGATGCGGCCGCCCTGGACGATCCGGACCGGCGTGCCGACATCGTGGCGCGCTATCCGGGCGCCGACGCCCTGCTGGCGGCCGCCGCCGAGATGGGCGACCGGGCGGTGCCCGCCTTCGTGGCCTTCGACCCGTCGACCGCCGGCACCGACGCCGGGCTGGCCACCAACATCGCCGTGCTCGTCGCCCAGCCCTCGGTCAGTGGGCCGCTGCTCGACCTCGTCGCGGGGTTCATCGGCGGCGGGTTCAAGGACGCGTTCGGGGCCGAGGAGACGTCCCGCGAGCGCGTGGACACGCCGCTGGGCGAGGCCGTGCGCCTCGAGTACGCGCTGGCACCGCAGGACGGGGTGGCGCTGACCGCGGTCGAGTACGTGATCGGGGCGCCGGCGGGCACGCTCCTGGTCTCCGTCCTGGGACCGGCCGACGCCGTGGCGTCCCTGGACCCGGACGCGCTCGTGGCGGCGATGGCGCCGATGCCGTAGCCCGCAGCCCACCCAATCCGACGGCGCCGGTGTGCCGAACAATCGTCACCACCACACTTCCCGAGGAGACCCCGAGCCCAATGACCGCCCAGGCCGGCGCGACAGGCGCCCTTCCCATCCCCACCGAGACCGCCGCCGCCATCCCCGAGGAGCGCAGCCGCTCGCTGCGCCGCTGGAACCGGTTCCTCACGTTCGCCCACGGCATCCAGTTCGTGCTCATGGTCGCGATCTCGAGCACGGCCGTGCTCTTCGAGCCGGTCGTGCCGACGGTCAAGCCGATCTTCACGGACGGCAAGTTCACCGGGACCGAGCCGTCGAGCGTCGTGCTCTTCTCCTTCCCGCTGGCCTACCTGATCGCCAGCTTCTTCCTGATGAGCGCCATCGCCCACTTCCTCGCCGGCTGGCCCCTGCGCGCCCGCTACGAGGCGTGGCTCGCGCGCGGCATGAACCCGCTGCGCTGGGTGGAGTACGCGTTCTCGTCGACGGTCATGATCGTGGCGATCGCCTACATCAGCTACATCACCGAGTTCACGGCGCTCATCGCGATCGCCGGCGTGAACGTCGCGATGAACCTGTTCGGATGGAGCATGGAGGCGGCCAACGAGGGCCGCTGACGAGAAGCCCGACTGGAAGCACTTCATCTTCGGCTGCATCGCCGGGATCGTCCCCTGGATCGCGATCTTCTCGGTCGTCTGGGCGTCTCGGCGCCCAGGAGGGGCTGCCGCGCCGAGGTCCGATCCCGACGTTCGTGTACGTGATCATCGCCAGCCTGTTCGTGGCCTTCAACATCTTCGCGATCACGATGGTCCTCCAGTACCGGAAGGTCGGCCGCTGGAAGGACTACCTCGTCGGCGAGAAGACCTACATGGTCCTGAGCCTGGTCGCGAAGTCGCTGCTGGCCTGGCAGGTCTGGTCCGGGACGCTCCGCCCCGGCTGATCCCGCCGTTGAGACGGGGCGGCACCGCTGCGTGCTCGAAGTGTCGAAAGAAGAGCGCGCCGAGATCGCCGCGTTGCCTTACAGCGATGAGGAATTTCTCAGACAATCGGGGGCGGTTGCACCATACGGAGAGTCGGGCTATACCACAAACGAGCGCCTCTGGATACGTCCGACGCTCGACGTGAACGGTATCTATGGAGGATTTACGGGCGAAGGGGCGAAGACGATAATCCCGGCAAAGGCGACCGCAAAGATCAGCATGCGGCTCGTGCCGAATCAGAAGTCGGCGAAAATCCTCGACCTGTTCGAAGAGCATATCAGGGAAATTGCGCCGCGGACTGTGAAGGTGACGGTCAAAAAAATGCACAGCGGCGAACCGGCTTTGACGCCGATCGGGCATCCGGTCGTGAAGGCGGCGTCAGCCGCCCTCGAGCAGGTCTTCGGCAGGAAGCCCTACTACATACGCGAGGGAGGATCGATACCGGAGGTTTTGACTTTCCAGGAGGCACTTGGAGCGCCCGTTGTCCTTCTCGGATTCGGGCTCCCCGACGAGAACAGCCATGCGCCGAACGAGCACCTGTATCTGAGGCATTTCTTCGACGGGATAAAAACCGTCGCCATGCTTTACGAGAAACTCGGTCAGATATAAGAAAGTGGCCGCCACCCTCAGGGCGACGGCCACTTTATCTTTCTTACTTCTTGTTTCTGGATTCTAACTTCTGACTTACCGTCTCTATCTTCTTACTCTTCTATCTTTCCCGCTTTGATTTCATTGACTATCCTGTCCGCGTGGTAGATATACTCCAGCGCCTGTGGTATCGCGTCGGAGTGGACGGCGACTGCACGGTTGACGGAAGGGACGTAAATGAAATTGCCCGGAAGGCTCTCTATGTTGCCGTCGAAGATCAGTCCGACAAGCTGGCGTTTCTCGTTTATGACGGCGCTTCCCGAGTTACCGCCGATTATGTCGCTGGTCATAACGAAATCGAGAGGCGTACTGAGATTAAACCCTGCGGGAGGATTCTGCCATACGGAAGGTAGAGTCCATGGGTATTCTTTGCCGAAACTGTAATACCTGTTGTACAAGCCGTAGAAAGTAGTCATAGCGGGTGCAAGTGTGCCGTTGTAAGGATAACCCTCAACCACGCCGTCCGCAATTCTCAGCGTGAAAGTCGCGTCCGGGGGAATCTGGGTGCCGTAAACATCATACAGAGCCCGGCCCAGCAGGAGATTGTCTGAGCTTTCCTCGGCGCCCAACTTTTCATACTCCTGGACTTTTTTCGAATACGCGGTTTCTGTTTGCATGACGAATTTGATGAAAGGATCCGTCGAATTCAGAATGGCGCTGGGGCTTTTGTCCAGCAGAGCGACGACTTTCGCGCTGTCGCCGAGCGAGCTCTCGTTCGTGATCTCACTGCTGGCTTCATCGGGGCTTCGCCCGCTGAGGATCTCGTTGAAAGCTGCATCGCTGGTCCCGAGAGCGGACTTCATATTTGTCAGCTGTAAGGCAAGAAACGCCTTCTGCAGTCCCGGATCGAATTCGGACGGGAAGAATTTGGACTTGTAAGCGCTCAAGTTCTGGCCCCTCATATCCTCCGGACGGCTCGAATCCGGAAGCTCCATTTCCTTTGCGTACTTGATCAGATTGGAAGCAATGCTGAAGTAAGAGGACGTTCCGAAACCCGACAGATTGAGAGTCGTACTCTCCTCGAACAGTTTCGCCTTTTCTTGCTCCACTTTGTCAAGATTAGCCCAGGCGGTGCCGTATTTTTCATCGAGGGCAGGATTCTTCTTGACTTCTTCCCTGAACTGGCGTTCGAACGCCGCTTTCCTTGACATGAGGTAAGGATCGCGCAGCCCGCTCAGCATACCGGTGTATGCCTTGAGAGCATTTGAAATTCCGAAAAGTCTGGTCTGATACTTCAACTTCATGTCGGGATGCTGCGCTATGTAATTGGAATAGAGTGTCTGCATTTGTCCCAGAAGGTTGGTGATAAACGGGTAGGAGTAGTCGCGGTTGAACTTAAGTTGCGCGACTGAAATCAGCCTGCCGGTTCTTCCGGGATTGCCTATCACAAACACCGGTTCACTTTTCTGGGCGCCATCATGGCTCCATTTGAAGTAGTCGTTCGTATGAAGCGGTTTGCCATCGTTGCCGTATACTCTGAACAATGCGAAGTCGAGGTCGTAACGAGGATACGTAAAGTTGTCGTAATCGCCCCCGAAGTAGGCGACGATCATTTGCGGCGCAAAGACTAGCCTGACATCCGTGTAACGCCGATAGCCGTACAATGCATATTTGCCGCCGTTGTAGAAAGTCACAACCTGGAATATCATGGAATCGGCCGGATCAGTCTTCTTGAATTTTGCCCAGTATTCCTTCTGGAGTCGATGCATCTCCGCGTTTCCATTTGTCACTTTTTGCTCGTCGGTGGTGCCGGTCTCAAATGCCTCCTGAACCTCCGGCGTGACGTCCTTCATGAACACTAGTTGATCGGCATACATGCCTTCGACTTTTCTCTCGTCTGTGAGAGTTGTTGCGTAGAAACCGCTATCGGGAAGATCTTCTCCCGGGCGGTTGACTTTGTCGAGCGCGTATCTTGCACAGTGGTGATTGGTCAAAACCAGCCCATCTTCCGAAATGAAAGACGCCGAGCAGCCCGGCAGGCGCAACGCCGACAGTCTCGTCTTTGCAAACCAGGCGGAATCCGGTGAGAAGTTGTATTCCTCCTTGAAATAATCGGTTGGGGGGTAATCAAATGTCCACATCTTTCCGTTGTCAAATTTTCCCGCCGTGACGGTATCGGGGTTGAAGTAGACATGCCGACTTGATTTCGTGGCTTGATAAGACGAACAGCCCGCAACCAGCATCAAGGCTGCGATCAAAGCTGTTGAAGATACACGTGCTATTGTAGTTTTCATTTTGGCCCCTTTGGCTTTTGTTCGACTGCTTGAAATCTAATCCAAAGAATCGGAAAAATCATAAGATAAATTGATCCGCGCTTCGGCGGTATTAACGGGCACCGATGGCTACAGCGATGTCGAAGCTTGTTCGGTCGACAGACGATCTGGGGCACTTTGAATATTGTTATTTCTGCGAGTGTTTGATATATTTCCGCATCCGAAGGATGCACCAATTGAGCCCCTGGGCCTTCGGGATAAAATGACAGGCATACCAAATAGAGGAGCGCTACAATGTATTCTAGAATTGTTAAAAAGTTTTTGATCGTTACTGTCCTGGCGGTCACATTTGCAGCGTGCCAGAAGAACACGCCGGTTCAGGTCCCTCCGCTGCAGAATTACCGAGACGGGCTGAACCTTTTCACTGTTGATATACCTTCGAGTTGGCAGCAATCGAGTGAACCGGGTAAGCTGAACATCTATAACACGCAGGATGCCTGGAACAAATTCGCGGATCCGACTTCGAGTTCTAAGCCTGGGGTCAGAATCTATATTTATGCTCAAAATGTTGGTGGCCAGAGGCTTCAGGATGTAGTTGAGCAATTCAAGGACAACTTGAGGCAACAGCAGGCGCAGATTGACCCGGATGTCCGGACCACGCTCGGGGGCGACACTGCCGTCAAGATACCATACGCATTGAGGATCGACAGCAAGAACACCATTTTCGGGTACGCGGTCCTCACCGTTGCCGACAGCGTGGAGTATGGTTATGAGTGTCAGGGATTCAATAATGAGTTCAAGCGTTACAGTCCTGTATTCGACACCGTGCAGACCACCTACAGGATCATTCCGAAGGCTGTAGTTCGACAGCAGCTTCCGGAAGATCTGATACCTTCGACGACCTCGAAAACGTTCCAGAACGATTACCTGTCCATACAATATCCTGACAATTTTACCGCCACTACGAAAGGCGCGTCGGGCGATATCAAGGAGTCTGTGTCAATCAAGGGTTATTTCCAGGATTGCACCATACAGGTCGATGTTCTTGACGCGAAGAAGCTGACCGTCGACAAAGTGTTCGATCAGAATAAGGGTAATTATCCCAAGGCCAAGAGCGAGAAGATTCAGCTGGCCGGCCTTGACGGGTACATGATTTCCTATTCCCCAGTGAAAGGAATCCAGAGACGCGTTTACTTCGTGGTAAAGGACAATAATTGGATCAGGGTGATCTTGACCTGGAACGAAGCGAGCCAGAAAAAGTACAATGCGGATTTCGAACAAACGTTCGAGAAGGCGGCAAACAGTCTTATGTTGAAATAATGATAGCAGGTCATAGCTCATGGCTGGAAATTGGTGGCCATGAGCCGTGGCCTATAAGCTAATTTGGTTCATTCGCTTTTCGAAGATGGGGTACAATTCTACAACGTCGCACACCGCGGTTTCTCTGCGGCGGCTCCCGAGAACACGCTGATTGCTTTTGAAAAAGCCGTCAGAGCCGGGGCGAACATGCTCGAAATGGATGTCATGCTTACCGGCGACGGCCAGGTCATCGTCTTCCACGATTACAGACTTGGAAGAACCACCAACGGAACCGGCCTCGTCAGCAAGCTGACGGCGGCCCGCATAAGATCGCTGGACGCTGGTATGTGGTTCAACGAGAGATTCAGTGGCGAGAAGGTTCCGATTCTCGACGAGGTACTGGAAATGGCGAAGGGGAAGGTCAGGCTCAATATTGAAATGAAGCCCCGCAGGCATGACGGCGTCGGCGCACTTGTGGAGAAATGTATCAGAGCAGTCGAACGCCATCACATGAGTGAAGAGCTGATGTTCTCATCGTTCAATCTGGAGGCTCTCCGCCTGATCCACTTCAGCAAACCACACCTCCGTTTTGCTCCCCTCTACAGGCACAACCTTAATCCGACTCCGCGATCCTTCCCGCTTATGTACGGTGCGCAGGCGGTCGTCCTGAACCATCACTTCCTAAACAGGACCGTCGTCAGGCGATTCCACGACCTCGGTCTCAGTGTTTTTGTCTATACCGTAAACGGGCCTCGCAGAATAGAGAAGATGATCGGGATGGAAGTCGATGGAGTCATCTCGGACAACCCCGCCCTGGTAGACTCAATCGCGCAAAATAACGCTGTTTAGAGGCGGTTTTTCCTGGCGAAATGCTGGTAGGAGGGGAAGTCGTTGTGGCTTTCGGTAGCACCGCCGAGACGTTTTATCGTTACCAGCGGCTCGCCCGTAGTGATCCTGCCTATGGGCCTGATCTCCCCCTCAAGAGAATATAGTTTCTGAAAGTCGTTCTCCGCGATCGTGAAAAGGAGTTCGTAGTCTTCGCCGCCGTAGAGTGCGTAGGTCAGCGGGTCCTCATTAAATTCCTTGGCCGTCCGCCTCGTAATCGGATCCAGCGGGATAAACTCCTCGTCCAGTGCCGCTGATACACGGCTCGACTTGCAGATGTGGAGCATATCCGATACGAGTCCGTCGCTCACGTCGATCATGGAATGCACCCGGATCTTATCGGTGATTTCTCGGGATAGTTTCACACGTGCCTCCGGCATCAGGTGTTTCTGAAGGGCGGTATCGTATCCTTCGAAGTCGGGCGAGAAATCTGCCGGCTGGCCGGCTTCAACGTACCTGTTCTTCTCTCTCTGGAGTACCCTTAGACCCGCGTGCGAGCGTCCGAGATCGCCGGTCACGCAGACGACATCGCCGTCCCTGGCGCCGCCGCGCATCGGGAGACGATCCGGTTCTACCTCTCCTGTCACAGTTATGCTGACGATAAATCCGACGGGTGACGCGGAGGTGTCACCGCCGGCAACGGCGCAGCCAAACCTGCCGAACTCCGCGGTGAGCGCGTCGTAAAACTCCTCGGCCATCTCCACGCTCAGGTTAGAGTGAATCCCCAGCGACACGAAGGCAGCGGTTGGAAGCGCGGACATGGCTGCTATGTCGCTCAGGTTCACGGCAGCAGCCTTCCGTCCGAGATGTTTCATCGATGTATATGAAGCGTCGAAGTGAACGTTCTGAATGAGGAGGTCGGTTGTTATCACGGAAAGCATTCCGGCCGTGGTTCTGAGCACCGCCGCATCGTCACCGATTGTGTTTACGACGTTTGGATTCGAGAAACGCGCCGCGAGAGATGCGAATTTGTCTACCAGTCCGAACTCGCCTATCGAAGAGACCGGTGTAAATTTGATATCCACTATACCTCTTTGATGAAAATACTCAATGCCCGAGTGAAATCAAATCGCAGGCCGGTACTTGAGAGCCGGTTGGATAATGCCGCTATGACTTTGACTTTCCGATTTTCTTTTTGATTATCTCCGAGAGCTCAAGAATGTCGAACGGTTTGGAGAGGACTTCGCAACCCGACGTGGCAAGAAAATGTTGAAGCTTGGCGTCGACGTTGCTGCCGGTAAGAAATATAAATCTGTTCGTGTACGACGGCTGCCTTTCGATGACACGCTTGTAGAGTTCGTCCCCGTCGATTCTCGGCATATGAACATCCGACACTACCACATCCGGCTTGTATGCGTCGATAATCTTCAGAGCCTCTTCTCCGTCATCTACCGCCCTGACTTCATACTCCATGTCCCCCAGAATCTGGGAGAACAAATCCGTTATGGCTTTCTCATCGTCGACAACGAGTATCTTTCCTGTCAGCTTGATAGGATCTTTTCCCATGACAAGTTCAAGTTAATAAATTGTCGGGGGATTTGCCTGAATTACTGCCACGCAGGTGGTTCTTTCCGTCGTTCCTCAGACAGTTGCTGTGCTGCTGTGGTCACGATTCTTAAGTGTTCTGCTACAGAGATTTACTCCGAGCCAATACCTCTCTATTCGCTGGTTTTGTGGCAAAAAAAGCCAAAACACAGGGCCGCTGACCTCCAGCGGCATGCCTGGCCCGTTGTCCAAGTTGGTCGCAACCGCGAAACCAGCCTGCGTTTTTGCTTCCGACCGTATCAACCGCCACCTGCTATTACGGGTGGCTGCGCCACCGCAGGATGTCAACAATTCCCAGCGGAAGTGGCCCATTATGGGCTATTTCCCGCATTTTTGAAGAATTGGCGTGCAGGAGTTATATTTACAAGCCTGCGAGAGCGGTGAGCTAATACGGCCCGTTTAGCGGGTAGATGGCGAAATTGGCAGACGCGCTAGCCTTAGGAGCTAGTCCCTAACGGGATGGGGGTTCGAGTCCCCCTCTACCCACAAGAATGTGAGAGATATGTAGCTCAGTAAGCCGCCGGGTGGGGTCTCGTGAAGCCCCGCTGAAGAGGCTTTCCCGGTTTTTGGGATGGTCGCTCCTCTGAGCCAATTTTCCCGTGATACTGCCGGAAGCCGAAGACCCGTCACGCAGGAAAGAATTTGTAAAATCCGAAGAACCCATTCGGGAAAGGAAAGAAAGTGGATTATAAGATTACAGACCTCGGTGGACTGAAAAAACAACTCGAGGTGACTGCAACGGTTGAGGATAACCCGGTTAAGGATAAGTTCGATTCGGCGTATTCAGAATTTCAGAAAAATGCTGCGATACCCGGTTTCAGAAAAGGGAAGACCCCGATAGAAATTGTTAAGAAGAGATACGGCGACGAAATCGAATCGGAGTCGATACCCGACATAGTGAACGAGATAGTCAAAGACATATTTGAAAAGGAAAGCACGAAGGTTGCAGGCGTCGTCGATTATAATTTCGACACACGGAAGCCGGGCGATCCTCTTCATTTCTTCCTGACCTATGAGGTGGTTCCCTCAATAGATCCGCAGGGCTATGAAGGGATGAAGCTGGAGCGCGCCATGTACCAGATCCTTCCTGAAACGATCGAGCATGAACTCATGCATATCCGCGAGGCGAATTCAGAATTGCAGGAGACCGACTCTCTCGAGGACGATAAAGCTGTCGTGACAGTCGACCTGCAGGTTATCGACGAACAGGGTGTGCCGCTGATAGGTCAGAGACGCGAGAACTACAAGGTTGATCTCAGGAGCAAGGCGCCCGAGCTGAGCGAAATACGCGAGAGATTGCTGAAATCGAAAGTTGGGGATCAATCCAACCTCGAACTGGAGACATTTGACAAAGCGGGCCAGGCTTCCGGAAAGAAACCCTTCAAGGTGTCCGTGAAGAAAATCGAGAAGTTCGTAATGCCCGAATTATCCGACGAGTTCGCGAAGAAAGTGTCCGGTGGTAAAATGGAGAGCCTCGATGGCCTCAAGAAGGACATCGAAAGGGAGCTGGAACACTACTACGAGGAGAAGGCGGAAGAGGAACTCCGCGACAAAATTGCCGAAGAGCTCCTGAAAAAGAATGAATTCGAAGTCCCCGAGAGTATGGTAGAGGACTATCTGAACGATCTGATCGAGGAACTGAAAAAGCAGTCCAACAAACAGGAAGTGGACGAGAGCTTCGTCAAGGAGCGCTACCGGGAAGCGGGCACCAGGGCGGTCAAGTGGAACCTGCTGGCGGCTTCGATCATCCAAAAGGAGAACCTGAAACTCGACGACGCCGTCCTCGAGCGAACCGCGGACGACGAAGCGACGAAATACAGGCTCGACCGGTCGAAGCTCCTGGATTTTTACAAGAATTCAAGCGACGTCAAGAACAAGCTTCTGTTTAACGAGATGTTCAATTTCATCGTCGACAAATCGGAAATAAAAGTCATCGAAAGAACACCGACTCACGAACATGAGGACTGACAAAATGGCAATCTCAAATCCAAATGATAGCCTTATCACCGGCACACCAACTAATCTTGGACGCATGGAAATCTATAACCAGCTGACAATTCCTTACGTAATCGAGCAGACCGGCCGCGGAGAGAGAGCGTACGATATCTTCTCGAGGCTTCTGAAGGAGAGGATTATCTTCATCGGAACCGCGATAGACGATACCGTCGCCAGTCTCGTTATTGCCCAGCTCCTCTTTCTAGAGAGTGAAGAGCCCAACAAGGACATTAATCTGTACATCAACAGCCCCGGCGGGAGCGTGTCGGCGGGCCTGGCGATCTACGATACTATGCAATACGTCCGGCCGGAAATTGCCACGACGTGCGTCGGGCTGGCGGCGAGCATGGGCGCTGTGTTGCTGGCCGGCGGGGCGGCCGGGAAGAGAACCTCCCTTCCCAACGCGCGGATAATGATTCACCAGCCGTGGGGCGGCTTCCAGGGTACTGCCGCCGATATCAGCATCCAGGCCGAGGAGGTCATCAAGACCAAACACCGCCTCAACGATATCCTCTCCCACCACTCGGGCAAGCCTATTGAACAAATTGAAAAAGACACGGACAGGGATTATTTTATGTCCGCCGAAGAGGCTGTCAAGTATGGCTTGATTGACAATGTCCTCGTCAAAAGAGAAGGTAAAAAGAAGTGAAACTAATCCGGAGTTATAAAAAAACATATGAGCAGCTTGCTTCTGCTTGTTATGCTCGTTTTTATTGTCCTATTTGCCATCGCGGTTCCGACCGTGATCGCGGATGTGAAAAGTCAACGACAAAAAGGCATTGAAAAAGAATATTAATAATTAATGACGAAACAACACCAAGAGGAAATGCGATGCTCCTTCTGCGGGCGCGAGGCGAAAGAGGTTAAGAGCCTCGTCGCTGGCCCGGGCGACGTTTATATCTGCGATATCTGCGTCGAACACTCGGTTGAGATACTGCGCAGTAACATACCTGCCTACAAGCAGCACGCCGAGGGATTTTCAGAAAAAGCTCCCCTGACGCCCGTAGAAATTAAAAGTGCGCTGGATGAGTATGTCATAGGACAGGAGCACGCGCAAGAAGATTCTTTCGGTCGCGGTTTACAACCATTACAAACGAATATCCCTCCCTCCTGGTATCAGTTCGGAAGACGATACCGAGATCGAAAAGAGCAATATCCTGTTGATCGGACCAACCGGGACCGGCAAGACCCTCCTGGCGCAGACCCTCGCAAGAATACTAAACGTTCCCTTTGCGATTGCAGACGCGACGACTTTGACCGAGGCGGGCTACGTCGGCGACGACGTGGAGACCATCCTCGTTCATCTCCTGCAGAACACCGACTACGATGTGGCTCGCGCCGAAAGAGGGATAGTGTATGTCGACGAAATAGACAAGATCGCGCGAAAGAGCGATACTCCGTCGATCACGCGCGACGTATCCGGCGAAGGTGTCCAACAAGCGTTGCTCAAGATACTGGAAGGGACGATTGCGGGAGTTCCTCCGCGCGGCGGAAGGAAGCACCCCGAACAGCCTCTTATCAACGTGAACACGAGGAATATCCTCTTCATTTGCGGAGGTGCCTTCGAAGGGCTCGAAAAAACAATAGCTCGGCGTGTAAGCAAGAACCCGATGGGCTTCGGCGCCGAGATCCATTCGGTGAAAGACGATGAGGTCAACGAACTCCTCCCGCTTGTCCAGCCGGACGACCTTCTGAAATTCGGGTTGATACCTGAATTCATCGGCCGTTTGCCGGTCGTCGCGACGCTTCACACTCTCAGCAACGACGCCATGAAGGATATACTGACCGTCCCGAAAAATTCGCTCGTGAAGCAATACAAGAAACTCTTCAAGCTTGAGGATGTCGAACTTGACTTCGAGGAAGATGCCCTGATGGCGATAGTTCAGAAGGCGATCGAACGGGGAACTGGCGCGCGCGGTTTGCGGTCTATCCTGGAAGAGAAGATGCTCGATATCATGTACAACCTACCCTCGATGTCTGACATCGCCAAGTGCATTATAACGAAAGATGTCGTCACGTCCGGAGCCGACCCACTTTTCCTGACGAAGCGAAAACAGGCGACAGCCTGACTTATCCCCCGATCAATCCCGCAAAAACCCTTATCTGAAGCTGTGGCTGTTTGTCGCTGGTTGTCCGAACCACGATGTAGCCGTCGACATCGCGTGAGTTCGTTGGGTTGATGTAAAGATCAAGATTCGCGAATTCGCCCGGCTTTAGTACCTTCTTGCTCAGTCTATATGTTATATCCTTCGTTGGAACGGTTACTCCCGTGATGCTCATGACTTCGTTTGTCGTGTTCGACAAGGTTACCTCCGCGCTGTCCAGCTTTCCCACGCGCGCGTTGTTGAACAGCACATATCCCGGAGTAGGCTGCAGCGCGTAAGCGACATACCCCGTCAATTTCACTGTCATCAACTGGTTCTTCGGGTCTGAATTCGATATGTAAACGTATTTGGTCACTTCGCCGATGTAACCGGTTGGGTTGAACTGTATTTTTACTTCCGTCTCCTGGCCGGGAGCAAGTACGCTGTCCGATACCAGGGCGGCAGTACAACCGCAGCTTGTGCTAACCCTCTTTATCGTTATGCTGTCGCTTCCGGCGTTCTTCAGCGTTAGTACCTTGTGAACCATCTCGCCTGTCTGGTAAATCTTCCCGAAGCTAACTTGATTTCCTTCCATGACTGCGAGTTGCGCTTTCGCGTAAGGTATCCTGCACGAGATCATGAGGAGTGTGGCAAAAACATAAATCAGCTGGTTTCTCATATCTTTTTTCCCGTAAATAATTTTAGCAATTCCGGATCAGGCGTTCCGGTCGATTCCGGTTTCTCTGACGCGGTATTTCCCGCGCGTACATTCGAGGGTCCTCTGTTCCGGACTTTTGCAAGGAAATCGGCGCTGCTGACAGCATTGGCCCCGCACTCTCTGGCATAGCCGACGATGGAGTGGTCGTTCGAAACCACGAATAGTGAGCGCCTCCTCGACGACTTACCAATTTCGCGCTTAATGGCGTCATCGGCGGTTTCGCCGCGAGCCGTGAAGCGAACGACCAGCGTCGGCGCCTCCCTGGATGAAGACGCGCCGAACCTCCCGTCGAAGAAAACGGTCACCTCATCCCGCTTAAAGCGTCCCGAATTGGCAATCTCAAATATCAGCTCGCCGCGTCCGGCCTCATTTTCATTGCGGAGCATCTTTGCAAGTTTCTCATCCGAGAGGATAACATTATAACCATCGATTAGCCAACGCATGTGAAAATATAAGTTCTGCGAGTGGAGGATTCCATAAATTCGGACAATTCGGAGATTAGCATCCATCATTTTCGCGTTTTGCGACCGTTCTTTGCGCTTCGCGACTCTCGCGGCGGCCCCGACCGCGAAAACGCTTGTTTTACGGAGTTTTTTTCTGGCACGCTTTTGGAAACACTATAACTTAGTTGCACAAGAGAATTTGTTCCTTAAAAAAGTTTGAAGATCGCAGGGCGGCCGGATGCGCGCTGATCAAAGAAGAGTTTATTAAGAGTTGCATACCCGCAAACAGCCCCCTGACATGGGAAGAAGGTCTTGCCGCTTAGTTATCCCACGCTGCCACAAATCGCGAAGCACGACTCGCATGCCCTAATGCAGCCTCCTAATTTAGCGGTCAAACCCCAAGTAAAGATTCTTCTTCCCGCTGCGGAAAACAGGCACTCCTGCCCGGGAGTGCCTCGTTTTTTTTACGACAGTGTGGGTGAGCAGCTCCAAGATTGCTCGGGCCGTATTATTGAGGAAACCCAAGGACTTCAGTGCTAGTAACACCGGTAGAGAATACAAAAAAATTGTTCATGACTAGAGAGCGGCGTGACTTATTGTTCGGCAGTTTGATAGGTGCGACAGTAATCGCCATTATCGCTACGTCGGCAAGTCACTTTATACATGCCGATCAGGCCGGTTTAGAGAGAATTATGATCGGTGGAGTCTCCGGCGGATTTGGCGGAGTCATAGGCCTTCTCATTATTAGTGAAATCGTTGATCGCAAGTGGCTTGGTGCTGTATTACTGTCGGCCGCAGTAGGTATTCTGGATGGGCTATTGGTAAGTGTTGCCGTAGCACTATTCCCATCCATGTTTTGAAGTAGTACGAAATGTGATGCATAAGTACCTTTCTTGATTTTTTTGAAGTCAGTTCAGATTCTTCTTGACAAAGATTCCAACCCTTTTTAACTTCCACAGGTCGTTTACGCAGTAGGCAACCCCGCTCGAAAACGGCCTTTTTGCCTTGTAGCTGCGGTTTGCTGCTAGGCAACCCTGCATTTCCAAAGGAAGGATGTACTGATGCGAAAACTATACTATTACTCAAAATCCGATTTGAGCTTCAAGGCAATCGGGGGAGGCAGGCTGTCGCTGATGATAGTCTCCTTGGTGCTCATATCGTCCTTCGTGACGATGTTGTCGGGCTATTTAGGAGTCGATTTATTCGGACTCAAGAGCTTAAGAGCAGATAGTATGGCAAGAGAGAATTCCGTCTTGAAAGCCCAACTGGCCTCGTTGAACCGGAGGCTCGATTCTTTTCAACTTACGATGAAGTCTCTTGGCAGCAGCGACAACCAGCTGAGGACCTCGGTGAACTTGCCGGCGATACCGGCCGAAACGCGAATGGTCGCTGTCGGCGGCGTTGCGGAAAATACGGACTACGGAGTATCGGCTGATGCAAACAACCTGATCGCAAACGCCACCAGGACATTAGACGCTCTCGGCAGAGTGGCCTCGCTTCAGGAAGACAGCTACGCAGACATTCTTCACAAGTACAAGAGTAATCAACAATTGTTCGCCCATATTCCGGCCATCGATCCGATCCGGGGTGGAATTATCTCGGACGGTTTCGGAATGAGATTCCATCCCATCCTGCATATGCGCCTGATGCATGAGGGAATCGATCTCGTCGCGGATGTCGGTACCCACGTCCATGCGACCGGCGACGGAGTCGTCAGCTACGTGGGCCAGCGCGGAGGATACGGCAACGTGGTGGAGATCGATCACGGGTTCGGCTTTTCTACCGTCTACGGCCACCTGGAAAAGGCGCTTGTTAGAGAAGGACAAAAAGTGAAACGGGGGCAGGTTATCGCTCTCAGTGGAGACACGGGTCTCTCGACTGGACCTCATCTGCATTATGAAGTCATAAAGAATGGTGTTCATGTTAACCCCACTGCATATTTCTTTAACGGGCGCGAGTACAACGAAGCTGGATTTTACAGCGAACTTGCAAGTAAATGAATTTGTTTCAAAGATGAAGATGCAAGGCGTTATGCGCCGTGGAAAGAAAGGAGGTAACTGATATGATATGGACGCCGGAACTCGCTACTTACCTCGAAGATGCTCCCTGGCCTGCGACGAAGGAAGAGCTTATTGATTATGCCGTGAGAAGCGGGGCACCGATCGAAGTTATTGAGAATCTTCGTGAGCTGGAAGATACCGATGAACCTTACGAGAGTATTGAGGAAATTTGGCCCGATTATCCGAGTGACGAAGATTTCTTTTACGAAGACGAAAGCGAGTATTAGACCTACATATTTTTCACCTGAGCCCGGTTGGATTCTCGAATTCAGCCGGGCTTTTTTGTATCTTTAGTCATATCCGATGAAACCATTCCGTATCCTGCTGCTGCTTTTTCTGATAGTCACGGCCGCCAGCGCGCAGGATGATCTCATGATCCGTTCCATCTCGTTCGCGGGTAATAAGACGTTCAAAAGCAGCACCCTTCGGGCGATCATGCTCACCAAAGAGTCGCCCGCGGCATTTTGGAGATTTACATATTCACTGGGGCATGTCATCGGTGACTCCGCTCAGTATCTCGATCCGCTCGTCCTCAGAGCTGACCTCCAGAGGATAAAACAGTTTTACCTCGACAACGGGTTTATCTACGCGCAGGTGGACAGTTCGCTTAAATACAATACCGGGGACAGGAGTGTGGACATAACGGTCAAGATAGTGGAAGGCCCTCCGGCATACGTGACCGCGGTGCATTACATCGGTGTGGCCGACACGACAAAGGATTTCCAGGAGCTTCTCCGGGAAAAACCGCTGATTGCCGTCGGTGAAAGATACTCCGCCAAGCAGGTTGACGCGGAAGTCCAGCGTGTCGTCGGTCTTCTCCAGAATGACGGCTACGCGTATGCCAGAAAGGACAGCGCAGTGGTGACTTTCAGTACCCCGACCGACACGGTGCCGACAACGATTGACTTCTACCTGTACTCAGGCGAGCAATACCGCTGGGGACAGATTTCGGTTTTACCCGTGGACAGCGGCAAGATTCCCTTCGAGAAGCACATCGTCCTGCGCGAGATGCTCTTTAAGCCGGGGGATATTTACAGTGTTACAAAGAAAGCGCAGAGCGAGCAGAGGTTATATACTCTTAATATGTTCGAATTCGCCAGGATAACGACTCCGGAGACACCTCCTAAAGTCGATTCGCTTCCCGGCGTTATCTCGCTGAGGCCACGATCAACGCACGAAATCACGCCTGAACTTCTGATGGACGATGAAAACAACGCGTTCAACTTCGGGGGAGGTCTCGGTTATCTTCACCGCAATTTTCTGGGAGACGCTCGGTTGCTGAGCATAAACACGAGCCTCCTCCTTCAATCCTTCCAGCTGGTCACGTTCAGCTCCAAGGTGCTGAGCGATACCGTGACCGTCGGAAGAATCGACGCAACAGCTCAACTGACACAGCCGTACTTCTTTTCCAACGCGACGAGCCTGACCTGGGGACTCTCCTTCCTGGTCGACAAGCAGATGCCTTACGTCCAGATCGTTATGCGAAACAAGATTCGTGTAAGTGACCGCCTTGCGGATTACACTACAGCTTATCTCGACTGGGATGTTGAGCGTGCGAAAGTTGACTCGCTGCAGGCAATCCCCCTCCCGCCGGGTCTGGAGATCCCGCAGTTCAACTCGATCCTCTCTTTCACTCTTCAAAGAGACAAGACAAACGATGTATTCTCCCCGACAAGCGGATTCTTCAACCTGATGACAATTGAAGAGGGCGGCGTCCTGCCGAACATTATCCACTCCCTGTTCAAACATTCCGACTTCCCTTACGCGCAATACTGGAAGATCACGCTCCTCGGGAAATGGTTCTTCTCCATGAATGAGGATGCGACGAATGTCTTTGCGATGAAATTGAAGTTCGGCTATGCCCAGGAATACGGCACTTACCAGGAAAACCTTAACGGACCGATTCCTCTTAACTATAGGTTCTTCGCGGGAGGTTCCGGTAGCGTGCGAGGCTGGCGTACGCGTGAACTGGGCAACGTAACATCACCGGAGTACGGCGGCAACACGCTTCTTGAAACCAACTTAGAGGACAGGTTCCATATATCAGGTGACGTCGGGGGCGTCTACTTCGTCGACGCTGGAAACCTCTGGAACACCTACAGGCAAATCACGTTGAAGACCATCGCGGCCGCGACCGGGTTCGGTCTCAGATACAATACTTTCTTCGGCCCGCTCAGAGTCGATTTCGGATTCAGACTGTACGATCCCGGCGCTCCCACGGGACAGCAGTTCATTTACCAGAAATCCGGAAAAGAGCTGCTGCGGGAGATGGTCGTTCATTTCGGAATATTGCAGGCGTTCTGATGAGCTGGAATCGTGTGATCGGACAGGAAAGGGTCAAGACCCTTCTCGGACAGATTCTGTCTTCGGGCAGAATACCGGGAGCATTTCTCTTCGAGGGGCCGGAGGGTGTCGGCAAAGACGCGATGGCGATAGAACTCGCGAAGACGCTCAACTGTGAGAAGGGAGGGACAGAGCCATGCGAGACATGCCCTTCCTGCAGGCAGGCTAACGCGCTGCAGCATCCTAATATCCGCCTTGTGTTTCCGCTTCCCCGGGGCGACAGCGAAACGAAAGATGACGGCCCTCTGGACAAGCTCGACGAGAAGACGATGAAGAAGATCAGGGAGGAGATCTCCCTGAAAGCCACGGACCCGTATCATCGCATTTCGATTCCCAAAGCCCAGGTCATTAAAATCAGCAGCATTAGGGAAGTAATCCACGAGGATTCGCTGTCGCTGTACCAGCATGGAAGGCGCGTCGTGATCGTCATGCAGGCCGAGGAAGTCGGGAACGAATCCGCCAACGCGCTTCTGAAAGTCCTCGAGGAACCTAACCCCGGTACCGTTTTCATCCTGACGACAAGCAGGCGCAGCGCGCTCCTTCCCACAATTGTGTCGAGGTGCCAGTCGCTCCGTTTTGACCTCCTCTCTGAGGGAGAGATTGCGGGGACGCTTGTCGCACGACACGCCGTCCCGGCGGCCGATGCCAAGCTGAAGGCACGTCTGGCGGCCGGCTCCTTCAGTAAGGCCGTCGAACTTCTGGAGACCGATACCATGGAGATCCGAAATGAGGCGCTTGATATTCTGCGCGACGTGGCTGTCCGCAATTACTCGCAGATATCTGCCCGGGCGAAGCGAGCCCTGGAGTCGAAGGACATCCCGAGGGTAGAGACCCTCTTCAAGATGCTTCAGATATGGCTGCGGGACGCCGCGGTTATGCATTTCGGTTCACCGAACGAAATCATAAACCAGGACCAGAAGGACACGCTTGAAAAGATGGTCCAAAGTTTCGACACGGCGCATTTGATCGAAGCGGCCAACAGTGTCGATGATTCGATGAAGCTATTGTACGGCAATGTGAATTTAGGCCTCCTTTTCGTAAATTTGTTACTGAACCTGAGCGGGTTGCTGAACAAGAAAAAAGAGGCTCAAAATGTCTGATGATTTTGGCGATTTTGAGGGTTTGGAAGGGCTTGAAGATAGAGACTTTGAAATATCGGTTGAGGAACTTGAGTCTGCCACGCTGGCAGAGTACACCGGACCATGCGGCGGGTGTGCCAACTGTGCGACCGGCTCTCAGCCCGTCGGCGCGGGGCTCGATAATGCCGAGGCGCACCTCGATATAGCTGAGGTTGAGTTTAAGGCGAACAGATCGGCTTTCTATACAAACGAATCGGGAGTTCAGCTTCATTGCGGATCACGTGTGCTGGTCGAAGCTGAAAGGGGAATGGACCTCGGAGAGGTAATCGCATCCGGAGAGGTTGTGAGAGAGAAAAGGCGATCGAGAGGGCTTGTCGGTCAGCCGATGCGGAAAATACTTCGGGTGGCAAACGAACAGGAGATCAACCAGTACGAGGAGAACCGGCGGGTCGAAGACAAAGCCGAAGTGATCTTCATCGAGAAGTGCGAGAAGCATAAGCTTAACATGAAGCTCGCGGCGGTCGAATACCAGTTCGACCATTCGAGGCTGACATTTTACTTCACCGCGGAGACCAGAGTGGACTTCAGGGCACTGGTGCGCGATCTTGCCAGCGTGTACAGGACGAGGATCGAGCTGAGGCAGATCGGCGCCCGTGACGAGGCTAAGAAGGTCGGCGGTCTCGGGATATGCGGCCGGGAAGTTTGCTGCACGACCTGGATGTCACAAATCAAAAGAGTCAACCTCGACCACGCGCGTTTCCAGAACCTGTCGTTGAACCCGTCGAGGCTCGCGGGAGCGTGCGGCCGGCTGAAGTGCTGTATCCTTTTCGAAATGCAGAACTACCTCGATACTCTGAAGCAGTTCCCCTCGCTGAACTCGACAATCGTGACGGCGAAAGGGGAAGGCCTGATCGAGAAGGTCGACATTTTCAACGAACGTATTTATCTCAGGTATCAGAAGACGAACGCCGTGGAGCCCCTGAGCCTGGACGAGATAAGAGAGTACCAGAACCGAGCCGCGAAAGATAAGGCACAAAACTATCAACGGTGAATCATTGCAGTCAAAATTCTCGCGCACACTTGTTACAGCAGCACTTCCATATGCGAACGGCCCGATACATCTCGGCCACCTCGCCGGCGCCTACCTGCCGGCCGATATATATGTCCGCTATCTCCGGCTGAAAGGCGAAGATGTAATCTTCATCTGCGGTTCTGACGAACACGGCGTCCCGATTACCATCACCGCCGAAAAGGAAGGGGTAACTCCCCAGCAAATCGTGGATCGCTATCACACGATGAACAAGGAGAGCTTCGCAAAATTCGGGATGAGCTTCGATAACTATTCCCGGACCAGCCTCCCCGTCCATCACCAGACCGGACAGGAATTCTTCCTGGAATTCTACCGTCAGAAACTCCTTCTGGAAAAGACCGAGAAGCAGCTTTACTGCGAGAAGGACAGGATGTTCCTGGCGGACCGGTATGTTGAGGGCACCTGCCCGGTTTGCGGAAACCCCGAAGCTCGCGGCGACCAATGCGAGAAGTGCGGAACATGGCTCGAACAGACCCAGCTCATCGACCCGAAGTGTAAGATTTGCGGCACGACCCCTGTGGTTCGCGAGACAAAACACTGGTATTTCCCGCTGGGCCGGTTCCAGAAGAAACTCGAGGAATATGTCGACTCGAAGAAATGGAAGGACAACGTCCGGAGTTACGTCGACAGCTGGCTGAAGGAAGGCCTCCAGGACCGGGCGGTTACCCGCGATCTTCACTGGGGGATCCCGGTTCCGCTGCAGGGCTATGAGAACAAGGTCCTGTACGTCTGGTTTGAGGCAGTCCTCGGCTATATCTCTGCGACTAAGGAGCTCTCGCAGAAGAGAGGTGAGCCGAATCTCTGGAAGAAATACTGGCTGGTCGAAGACCCCGGACAGGGGGACGGGGGTACCCGGTATATCGCATTCATCGGCAAGGATAACATAGTTTTTCACACGCTGATTTTCCCGGCGATGCTGATGGCCTGGAACGAAGGCGGAAAATCGCGTTACGTGCTTCCGGATGCGGTGCCGGCCAATGAATTCCTCAACTTCGAGGGAAAGAAATTTTCGAAAAGCCGCGGCTGGGGGATCGATCTCAAAGATTTTATCGCAGTTTTCCCGCCCGATACTCTCCGCTACGCGCTCGCGCTGAACCTCCCGGAATCGAGAGACTCCGACTTCTATTGGAAAGATTTTCAGGCACGCGTCAATAACGAGCTCGCCGATACGCTCGGAAATTTCATTAACCGCACGCTCCAATTCATTCAGAGATACTACGACGGCAAGGTCCCCGCTCGCGGCAAGCTTGGCGAACTCGACAAGTGGGCCGTCGGCCTGATGGAAGGGAGCCCGAAGAAAGTTGGGAGTCTCTTTAGCGCTTTCAAGTTTCGAGACGGAGTTGTGGAAGCGATGTCGCTGGCACGGGCCGCAAACAAGTACTTCAACGACTCCGAGCCGTGGAAGTCCCGTAACCAGAACCCGGAGCAGTGCGCGACCACGGTCAATATATGCGCGCAGGTGGCACGATCGCTGGCTATTATTCTGTCTCCCGTTATTCCCTTTGCCGCCGAAGAAATATGGCAGATGCTGGGGCTCGAAGGAACCGCCGCGACCGCAGGTTGGGACTCCGCCGCCGGGATGAAGGTCGAAGCGGGGAAGGTGATCGGGCAACTCAAAATACTTTTCACGAAGATCGAGGATTCCGCCATCGAAGAGCAAGTAAAGAAAACAGCGAGCGGGGATGTCCCTGCCGAGCAAGCCGCAAAGCCGGCTGTCGCGCCGATAAAAACGCAGATTTCCATCGACGATTTTCGCAAAGTTGATCTCCGCGTCGCGAAAATAGTCAGTTGCGAGAAAGTTCCCAAGTCCGAGAAACTCCTCCGCATCGAGGTGCTGATCGGAGAGGAGAAGAGGCAGATCATCGCCGGGATTTCGAAACATTATAAACCGGAAGACCTTGTCGGGAAGAATGTAATTGTAGTTGCAAACCTGGCACCCGCCAAGCTGATGGGACTTGAATCCAACGGCATGCTCCTGGCCGCCTCGTCTGAAGACGGTAAGTTGTCTATACTGACAACGGTGTCGGATATCGACAGCGGCAGCATCGTGAGATGACGTTTCAGGATGCGCGCAATTCTTTTTTCCGCGATCCGTTTCAATTTCCCGGTCTAATACAGCCCTAAGAGAGTATGAGCCGTCCTTACAAGCGCCCGAGAATCCTTGTAACCAGAAAAGTGCCGGAAAACGGGATTGCACTCCTGAAGGAACATTTCACAATTGATCTGAACAGGGAGGAGCGTGACCTCACGCAGCCGGAGCTGCTTGAGAGGCTCGACGGCGCGTTCGGCGTAATTGCCATGCTCGGAAACCGTTTCGACGCCGGGTTTATCTCGAAACTCGAAACAGTGAAGGTCATCTCGGATTTCGCAGTGGGGTATAATAACGTCGATGTCGGAGCTGCAACCGCGAAGGGTATAGCCGTGACAAACACGCCGGGTGTACTGACCGAAGCTACGGCAGACATGGCCTTCGGTCTCCTGTTAACCGCGGCGCGGAGAATTGCCGAGGGGGACAGACTTGTCCGGGCGGGGAAATTCAAGGGATGGACTCCCATGATGATGCTCGGCTACGAGGTGTCCGGAAAGACGATCGGGATCATCGGAGCCGGAAGAATAGGGACTGCAGTAGCGTTACGGGCAAAGGGATTTAGCATGAAGATCCTTTATCACTCCCACAGGCAAAATCCCGACATGGATGCGCTTGGCGCTGTGCGGGTTACACAGGATGAGTTGCTGAAGGAATCCGATTTTGTGAGCCTCAATGTTCCGTTGAACGAAGATACTCGCGGACTCATCGGGAAGAGGGAGTTCATGGTAATGAAGCCGACCGCCATCCTCGTCAACACTGCCCGTGGCGAAGTAGTGGACGAGCCGGCGCTCATCCGGGCGCTGAAGAGCAGGAGAATTGCCGGTGCCGGGCTGGATGTCTACGTCAACGAGCCGAAAGTGAATCCGGAATTCCTCAAGTTGGATAATGTCGTTTTGGCGCCCCACCTGGGGAGTGCGACGTTCGAGACCCGCGCAAAGATGGCCGAGCTTGCGGCGATGAACGCCATAGCGGTGCTGAGGGGTGAAAGGCCGAGAGCGATCGTGAACCCGGAAGTGCTGAAGAAGTCAGAAGTTTGACCTGGCCACCACGACTCTTCTGTCGGTCAGAATATAGACTCTGTCGCCCCGGAAGGAAACATCGTTGAAGTGGCTTATCTTCGTACCGAAGATGTCGGTCGTAGAGAATTTCGCGATCAGGCTTCCGTCCAACCCGAAGAAGAACAGCGTGTCTGAATCGCAAACTCCCAGTTTATCCCCACCGATTCCGATGCCGGTCGGATCATGCAGAATGCCCGCGCCGATCGAGCCGACATAATTTCCGAAATTGTCGTACATGGCGACGCGCCCCTTGTCCGAAACGAACACCTCGTCGTTCGGCCCGATAGCCACCTGGCGTGGCATGGCCAGTGTCCCCGCCCCTTCGCCGTAGCTGCCGAACGTGCGCTCTACGGTTGAAAACGTGTTTACTTTCATGACCCTGACGTTCTCGTCATCGCAGATAAATAAGTCCCCCATCCTGGAAACCGCCACACCGGATGGATATCCAAATCGCTTCGAGTCGTCGTTGGACTGATCGGTCGAAAGTGTAGCGACATTCGCGAGCGTGCGGTCGAATCGCTGGATCCTGTTGTTGTTGTAATCCGCTACGTAGATTTCGACGCCGTTCGTCGCGCACACGTCGTAAGGCATATCGAACTGGAAGTCCCCCGAGCCGTATCCGCCTACCTCGCCGGTCGAGTCGCCGGATGGGTTGAACCGCAGGAGGAGGTCGTCTCCCGTGTCGGCCACGTAAACGGTGCCGGAGGGATCGACGCTGATGCCCCTCGGGTTGTGAAAATTACCGAAGCTGAATTGCATCACGAGCGATGGAGGGATCTGAAACGAGGTCATGAGGATCCAAAGAAGGAGCAGCGGCGGAACGGGGTATTTGAGTGAGCTTCGAAGTTTCATCGGATGAAATATTTCGATTATGGCGGAATCAATCAAGGGGAAGCAAGGATAGTGGGCTGTTTTGATATCGCAAAGCCGCGAAGAATTGATTTCACTATTCTTTTCCTTTGCGAGCTTTGCGTGTTAGGGAGAAAATGAGCCTTTTGCGGGTAAAGAAAATCTTGAATCGGTATCATCCCGTTCGAAGTAGCCCGTACCGTAGCAAGAATACATTTATCCCGCGTGGCGAACCGAAGAGTGAAGATCGAACCCGTGCAGGCCCTCTTCATATCTGTTATCCAGCTGTTCGACGACTCCGAAATAGACCGAATGATAGCCGAACTTTCCCCGTATTTTGTCGACACCGTTCAGCAGGGACGCCCGCTTTGTCCTGTCGGCTGAAAATAAGTCGGGTTGGAGGCATCCCTTTCGGATGTTCGATACCCCGATGCCAATTAGCCGGACCTTCATTCCTCGCAGCCACAGGTTCTTGAAGAGAGCGAATCCCGCCGACGCGATCTCGAATTCCGAATCCGTGGCATCATCCAGCGTATAGCTTTTCTGATAAGTGACGAACCTGCGATCGGAACTCGCGTTTTGGTTTCTGTAGCCCAGCAAAGGCGCCCCGTCTGAATAGCGCATCTTCACGGTCATGGTCGATGCCGCCTCCCCGTTCTCACGCAGCTCTCTCGCGATTTTTTCCGAGAGATAGAAGAATACGGATGAGATGAACTCCTCGTCGTTCGAATCTTCAGAGAATGTCGTGCTCCGGGAGATTGACTTCGCTTGCCGGTCGCCATCATCGACTTCACGTCCTCCTTTGCCGTTGGCCGCCTCGTGAAGGTACAAACCGACGGTTCCGAATATCTTCTGCAGCGTGCCAATATCGGTTTTCGCGAGTCTGTCGACCGTCGCTATTCCCAAACTCTGTAGCGTCTCCGCGGTTCGTTTCCCAATTCCCGGGATGACCGAAACGGGAAGGGGAGCGAGAAACTCTCTTTCGGTTCCGAGCGGGACGACGAGAAGGCCGTCCGGTGGGCCGGTTTGTTTCTTCCTGTCCATCTTCTCCCTGGCGACTTTCTTCGAATGATCAGAAGCGACTTTCGCACAGACTCTGTTCGAGGCTATGCCGATCGACACGCTGATATTCAGCTCATCCCGGACAGCGCGCTTGATCGCGAGGGCAATGGCGTGCGGGTCGTAATTCCAGAAATGGAGACAACCGTTCGCGTCGAGGAATGCCTCATCAAGGCTCACCGCCCTGACGGCAGGTGAGAAGTCTTGTAGTATTTCCATGAACCGCCTTGAATATTTCTCGTAAGCGCGATAGCTCCCTCTCATGAAGACGGCGTTCGGTGCAAGCGCGTACGCTTTCGAAAGCGGCATTGCCGTTCTTACACCGAGCTTGCGCGCCTCGTAATTCGGACAGGAGACGACCCCGCGGTCGTTTGGCAGACCGCCGACGATAACCGGCTTCCCGCGCAAGGCGGGGACGAGCGCTTCCTCCACGGACGCGAAAAATGCATCTATGTCGATGTGCAGGATCGTCGGGTACTTATCGCTGTCCATTACCAACCCAACCCATTATTGCATTATTCCAGCATTCCAATATTCTATCGTCATCTCAGTTTCTTGACCGTGAGCTGGTTGTCGAGTAATCTCAGAACTGCCATAACCTTGCCGATTATCTTGACCGAAGACGAGTCCGAGACGATAGGTTGAAAGTCCGGGTTATCCGGTTCGAGGACGACGCGGTCTCCGTCCTGTCTGAATCTCTTCACTGTTGCCACTTCGTCGTCGATGAGCGCGGCGACTATTTCTCCCTGCTCGGCGGTGGATTGCTGCCTGACAAGGACGAGGTCGCCGTCGAGTATGCCGGCGTTCTTCATGCTGGATCCTTCAACCATGAGAAGGAAGTTGGTCTCGCCGCCGCGAACGAAAGCGGGGTCGAGGACAAGCGACTCTCCGACGTTTTCAACCGCAAGGATAGGCTTGCCTGCAGTTATGCGCCCGATGATGGGCACGGCTGCTCCGGTGCCGGTCTGGCTTAGTCGTATACCACGGCTCTTCACGGCCTCCCTTTTTATGTAGCCCTTCTTTTCCAGGGCCTGCAAATGCCTTTCAATTCCATGGCTCCATTTGGCTCCGATATGATCGGCAATCTCCCGGATAGTCGGCGGGTACCCGTACCGTTGGTGGTGGCTTTCGATGAACCTGAAAACCTTCGTTTGACGCTCAGTTAGATCGTTCATATGATTGCCCTCGTTTAGTAGACATAAGTCTACGTAATATCGGTCCATGGCAATTCATTGTCAAGTGTCAACTTCGAATTAATCCGAATTGTGGCCCGAACCTCCAGAATCTTCCATTCTCAAAGGTTGTTATAGTTGTTTAAGTTAATTAGATTCAAAATGTTACATTAATCACAGCGTAGCATGGAGAATTTTTCCGACCAATTAAGAAAACAGCGCGAGGAGAGGAAGATACGGCTCTCTGACGTGGCCGTACAGACGAGAATCAGCGTCAAATTCCTTGAGGCCCTTGAGGCTGGGAATTTCGAGATTCTTCCCGAAACCTACATCAGAGCGTTCATAAGGGATTACGCCAAGGCGATCGGGCTCGATCCGGACGATACAATCAGGCGTTTTGACCTGTATCTGGAGTCTGTGAAGGTGGTAAACGAGCAGAAGGAAACCGAAGCGGGCGAGAAGAGCACGGGCAAGCCTCTGAATCTTACCGGCAGGCAGAAAATTGCCTTGGGCGTAGCAGGCGTCGCGATCCTGGCAATTCTATCGTACCTCGCGTTTTCCCCCAACAAGAAACCGCCGGTTCCCACCGATGATTCCGGTTACGACAATACACAGGTTGTGAACGAGAGGAAATTCGATTCGGCATACTCCGCTGCGACGAAGCCGGTTGCGAAGCCTGACAGCTCAAGCCTTGTCCTGGACGCTACCGACACGGTCTGGGTGAACCTCGTCATCGACGAGGGGAGGACTTACGACCTCCTCATGAAGCCCGGGACCAAGCTCACTTTCTGGGGGAGGAAGAAATTCAGCATGACGATCGGCAATGCGGGTGGGCTTACTGTTTCGTTGAATGGGCACGAGTATCCGCCGCTTGGAAAGTCCGGCGTCGTGATTCGCAACGTTACCATTTTGAAAGACGGCACGATCAAGAAGTGAAGAGCGCCGCTTCTTCCGGGGTGGTAAAAGGTATTAGTTCTGAAATTGAAAAGCTTCGCGGGGAAATTCGCGAACACGATTACCGCTACTACGTCCTTGCCGATCCATCCATAAGCGATTTCGAGTACGACAAGTTGATGAGGAAACTCATCGACCTGGAAACGCAGCATCCCGATTTAATAACCCCCGATTCTCCCACACAGCGCGTCGGCGGCGAGCCAACAAAAGGTTTCAAACGAGTCAAGCACATCCAGCCGATGTTATCGCTGGAGAAGATTGATGCGGCCGATAGTCCGACCAAAGAAGAAGAACCGGATCGTGATAAACGCCACAGGCTGCAGGACGAGAATACTCTTCGGAAGCTGCTCGATTTTGATGCGACCATAAGAAAGCATCTCGGGACCGACAGGGTCGAGTACGTGCTTGAGCCCAAGGTCGACGGAGTCTCGATTGGTGTCCAATACCGTGACGGCAAGCTGACTCTCGCGGTTACCCGGGGCGATGGACAAAATGGCGACGACATCACGGCAAATATCCGGACAGTCAGAGCGATTCCGCTCGAGCTGAAACTGAAATCGCCGCCACCGCTTCTGGAAGTCCGCGGGGAAGCCTATATGGCGAGCAAAGACTTTGACGCGTTGAACGCCAAGCTGGAATCGTCAGGTGAGAAGCCCTTTCCCAATGCCCGGAATGCTACAGCGGGAACCCTTAAGCAGCTTGATCCGCGCCTCGTCGCCCGGCGGCCGATCAGCGCGGTGTTTTACGGCGTCGGAGCATGTGAAGGTATAAGTTTCGCGACACATGCGGAAATGCTTCAATCACTGAAGGAATTCGGGCTACCGACACAGCGAAAGTGGTGGCTCTGCAAGAACATCGATGAAGTGCTCAGGCATTATCGCGACGATGTTGTACGCGGTTACGACGAACAGCGGGATTTGCGCACTGAGTTGCCGTATGACATCGACGGGATTGTCCTGAAGGTCAACCGGATGGCGGATCGGCAACGCATTCCCGCCAAGACCCGGGCCCCGGGATACGCAATCGTTCACAAACCGGTACCATGGATCACTCCCGCCGAAACGCTGCTCAAAGGAATTACGGTTCAGGTCGGACGGACCGGAGTTCTGACGCCGGTGGCTGAATTGGAGCCGGTTTTCCTGCAAGGCTCGACAATTTCCCGCGCCACTCTCCACAATGAGGATGAAATACGACGCAAGGACATAAGAATCGGCGACACCGTCGTCATACGCAAAGCCGGGATGGTGATTCCCGAAGTCGTGGAAGTTGTAAAGTCGAAGCGGCCCAGGGGGACGAAAGAATTCAACCTCTTCGAATATGTGAACGGCAGGTGCCCGGCCTGTGGCGCTAAGATTGTACAGGAGAAAATATCCAACGGAAAAGAAAAAGAGGTCGCATGGCGTTGCGAGAACGTGGCGGGATGTCCCGCTCAGAAGACCCGGCGCGTAGAGTATTTTGCCTATCGCAAGGCCCTGGATATTGAATCGCTTGGCGGTATCGTGGCGGAGAAACTGGTCGAACGCGGACTCGTGAACGAGCCGCTCGATTTGTTTGATCTCACGGTTGAAAAGCTTGCGAAGCTCAATTTGGGCACCGACGATGAGCCGAGGGTTTTCGGGGAGAAGAACGCAACCAAAGTGATTGAGGCTTTGGAGCGGGCCCGCACATTGCCGCTGGATCGATGGATTCACGCGCTTGCGATACCTGATGTAGGCGAAGAGACCGCGAGGCAACTTTCTCATGCACACGAATCGATTGACGAATTGGCTACATCGGCCCTCCTCCGCGACATTAGTGAGAAAGGCACGCTGGAGGCGGAGCGAAAGAATATTTCCCCTATGTCCAAAAAGAATCCTCCGAAGACCGGGGAAGATAGAAAAGCCCGCGAGAAGAGGAATGATGAACTCAAACGTGAGATTTCCAGAATCGACGATCGACTGAATAACAATGGTGGCTTGAACGAGCTCAGGGAAGTCGGTCCCGTTGCGGCATCCTCAGTGCTCGATTTCTTTTCGTCGACGAATGGGAAAAACATCCTTCAGCGTCTCCACCGACTTGGTATTCGGCCTGCCGGAGTTCCAAAGAAGGAAGGGCTGAAGAATTCGCTGGACGGCAAGACTTTCGTACTCACCGGCGCGCTTCCCTCGCTTTCGCGGGACGAAGCCTCTGAGCTAATAAGGAAGGCCGGCGGTAATGTCACCGGATCGGTGAGCAAGAATACCGATTACGTAGTGGCTGGGGAAAATCCCGGCTCAAAATATGACAAGGCTCAGAAGCTCAAAATAGCTATATTAGATGAAGATGATTTTTTGAAACTCATTGAAAAGAAAAGATGATAGGCATCAGAACCAGACTGGCTGTCAGGTACGCGGCTAACCGCTCGAGGCACATTAAGAAGGCAATAACTTTTAACGATGCAATCAAGTCGTCAGAGACGGCGATTTTCCTGATGCCCCGTATGAGCATGGAGTTCTATCTTGCGAAATCGGTCGTGGAATCCCTGATGCGCTATTTCCGGCGAGTCGTCCTGCTGGTTGCCGAGAACATGCGCGAACTCGCGACCTACAGGAGCGAGTTGATAGTGGTTTCCAGGGACGATGAGAGCTGGCTTAAACTCCCGTCGCACGAGATCGTGTCCCGTCTCAAGCATGACAAATACGACATAGCTTTCGATCTGAATTTCTCCGACGACGTATTCATGTCTTATCTCTGCCGGAAATCCGATGCGAAGGTTTGCGCCGGGTTTTCAAAAACAAACGGCGACCATTTTTATGACCTCCAGATAACAATCCCGCGAAATGGCGATATGAAAAAGGCCTACGAGAGCCTAACCAACACAATAAAAATGTTCAAGGAAAAATGAAGAAGAAAGCATTCGAAACCGAGAGTCTCAAAGGGCGCACTCTCCTCAGGCTGAACTTCGAGAAACTGGACACCCAGGTGTCTCCGCAGCTCAAGGCGGAGTTCCTGGTTATCTGCAGAGCTCCGATTAAAAAGCTCGTTGTGGATATGAGTTCCGTGAAGTCGTGCGATTCATCCGGCCTGAGTGCCCTGCTCGTCGCGGAGAGGATGATGCGCGAATTGAAGGGGGAGATCCACCTCGTGGTTCCAAACCCCGATGTCCGCAACCTTTTCAGGATCACACAGCTCGAAAAGGTTTTCACGATTCACGCCGCCCTGGAGGGGGTAAGCTGAAAAGAACGATAAGCACCATCAGGAGCTGATTTGGGTTTCACGGCTGTCGATTACATAATCGTGTTCGTGTACCTCGTGGGGGTTACCGCGTTCGGTGTGATGATCGGCGGGAAACAGAAGAACGCCGCGGACTATTTTGTCGGGGGAAGAAATTTGCCGTGGCTTGTGGTCTCGTTCGCCGTCGTCGCCACGGAGACCAGCGCGATAACTTTCATTTCCATCCCGGGGCTGGCATACCTGACTAACCTGAATTTTCTGCAGATCGCGATAGGCTATATCGTCGGAAGGATCGCGATTGCCTTCCTCTTCCTACCGTCGTATTATCGCGGCGAACTGGTGACGGCATACGAGTTTTTGAAAACGCGTTTCGGTGACAAGACAAGGAATTATGCATCGGTTGTATTCCTCGTGACGAGAACGCTCGCAACGGGAGTCAGGCTCTTCACGACCGCAATCCCTCTCGCAATCATCTTCAAAGGCTACCAGATTTTCAGCGGGTACTCGAACACGTACGTTTATGCGATTGCGATAATCATCATAACCGTATTCACTTTTGTCTATACTTACACCGGCGGCATCAGGGCCGTTATCTGGACGGATGTCGTGCAGATGTTTGTCTATATCGGCGGCGCGTCGCTGGCTCTGTATATAATGTTGTCGCATCTTCCCCACGGGTGGGGTACGGTCGAGGCGATGGCGTCGGCTCAGGCGAAGTTTCAGTTCATCCATTTTGGGTTCAGCGGCGGCTTTCTCCATTTCTTCACGGTGAAATATACTTTCGCGGCAAGCGTTCTCGGCGGAGCGTTCCTCTCAATGGCTTCACACGGCACCGACCAGCTTATCGTCCAGCGCCTCCTGGCGACGAACTCATTGAGGAGCAGCCAGAAGGCGGTTATCGCGAGCGGATTCTTCGTTGCCCTCCAGTTCCTCTTTTTCCTCCTGATAGGCGTCGCGCTTTACGCTTTCTACAAAGCCACCCCGTTCACGGACGGAGACCAGATTTTCCCGAAGTTCATCGTCGAGCAGCTCCCGAGCGGAATCAGCGGGATTATCGTCGCCGGACTCTTCGCGAGCGCGATGGGATCGCTCAGCGGGTCGATAAACTCGCTCGCCTCGTCGACTCTTGTCGACCTGTATAAACCTTATTTCGGCAGGAACAACAGCGAGGAGAAAGACCTTAAGTTGTCAAAGCTGTTCAGCGCGATCTGGACAGTCATTCTCGTGGCAACGGCGTTCATATTCATACATTCGAACGAATCGGTCATCGAGATCGCGCTTTCCATAGCATCGGTGACATACGGCGGACTGCTCGGGACTTTTCTGCTCGGCGTACTTTTCAAGAAGACCCGGCAACCCGACGCCATCGCCGGCTTCACAGCGGGACTGCTTGTGCTGATTTATGTTTTCTTCTTCACGCCGATAGCCTGGACATGGTACACGATGATCGGCTCGCTGACGACCATCGTTGTGGGACTAATCTCCTCAGGCATTCACGCGTCCGGATTAGGGAATTCGAAAGTCTAGAATCTAAACTCTAAACAAAGTTCAAGACTCAAAACGGTTAATGACAAAAGCAGGTGACTCATTGATTTTGTTCTTATCGTTTTGAATTTGTTTAGGATTTCGGATTTAGAGTTTAGGATTTCCTTTGCCTGTGAGCCCAATCCAGTTGAATCCGATCGTTCTCTCCTCTCCCATTTCGGCGGTTAAGCCTTGAATTGTGTTCGGTTTTATAGGAAAGTAGTTGTATAATAATTATATGACCCGTCGGTTCGGACAATACGTGGAACACCCTCGCCCCGAAGAAGAAGGGAGGAAACTCTTTTGAGTATATCCGACCATCTGCAGTCGGGCCTCCTGAGAATGACCGGACTGTTCATCCGCCTCTTCCCGCTGCGAAAAGTCCAGAAGATGGCTGCCTCGGTCGGGCGATTCGCATACAGGCATATGAGGATTCGCACCAAGGTGGCGCTCACCAACCTGAAGTTGTGCTTCCCGGAAAAGGGAAACGCCGAGCTGGAGAATTTACTCGAAGGCGCCTACGTGAACATCGCCACCGTGCTATTCGAGTTTCTCTATTTCCCCAAATTCACTCCTGATAACCTGAGGGACTTCGTGGATTTCACGGCGGACTCCCGCGCGCTCATAGAATCCGGCTTCAGCAAGGGGAAAGGTTTGGTCATGATGAGCGGCCACTTCTCGAACTGGGAATTAATCGCTCTTGCGATCGGCGCGTCTTTTCCCGGCAAGATACAGATAATAGTGCACCCTTTTCACAACAAGGCCGTCGACAGACTCGCCGACAATTACAGGAGTCATCTGGGCAATTCAACCGTCCCCATGGCGAACTCCATCCGCGCGGCGCTGACCTGGCTGAAATCGAACGGCATCGTCGCTCTCCTCGCGGACCAGAGTGCGGCTAAGGAGAGTGCCCCGGCAAGATTTTTCGGCATTGACGTTCCGACGTTCCAGGGACCGTCCTCCTTCGCGCTCAGGACCCGTGCGGAGATGCTAGCGGGATTTCTTATAAGAAGGGAAAACGGGACTTACCTGGTCGATCTCAGGAGGATTGAGTATTCGGACCTTAAGGACGAATCCGAGGAGAGCGTCAGGGAGCTAACCCAACGGCATGTCGCGATGCTCGAAGAGGTTATACGAAAGCATCCAACCGACTGGTTGTGGTTCCACAGGAGGTTCAAGCATACTCCGGAATATCAGAAGGCCATTGAGGAGACACGCTCTTGATGCGAGGTCTCGTAATCCAGACCGCGTTCCTCGGCGACGTCATACTCGCACTTCCGCTCGTCCAGGTTCTAAAGAAATCGATCGAAGAGTCGCAGGTTGATTTCCTCGCGATCCCCGAGACGTCCGAAATCCTGAAGTCGCATCCGGATATTTCGCAGGTTATCGTCTACGACAAGCACGGCAAGCACAATTCCGTATCCGCTTTCCTCGATTTGCGGGCGGGGTTGAGGAAAAGAGTCTACGACTACGTCATCTGCCCGCACAGGTCGCTAAGGAGCGCTCTTCTCGCGAGCGGAACCCGGGCGAAAATACGGGTCGGGTTTGACAGGTCTGCGTCGAAGAGGAGTTTCACTCACGTTATGCCATGGAAATTCGGCATGCATGAGGTGGAGCGAAATCTCTCGCTCCTCAGGCCCCTCGGCATTGACGCGGGCCGGGAGGAGCCGAAGATTTTCCCGGCCAGCGGGAACCGGGATGAAGCGGCGCGGTTCCTCGCTGAGCACGGCGTCGAGCCACCTTACGCGGTTGTGGCGCCGGGAACGGTGTGGAAAACGAAACAGTATCCCCTTGAGATGATGGCGCAGGTTGTCCGGGGTCTCTCGGGAAGATTCACAAAGGTGGTTCTAATCGGTGGAAAGAAAGATGCCGGACTTGCCGGTCGTTTCACGATTATCGGCGGGAATGTGGTATCCGCTATCGGAGAGTTGCCGTTTATGTCATCAGCGGAGATGATAAGGCGCGCCTCGCTTCTCGTTGCCAACGATTCGGCACCGATCCATGTTGCTTCGGCGTTCAACGTCCCGACGGTTGCGATTTTCGGTCCGACGGTGACGGACTTCGGCTTCTATCC
>CAWEBD010000020.1:0-5062 GCA_963806435.1 uncultured Bacteroidota bacterium | reverse complement strand
ACCGGAGTGGTCATCAGCGGCGCCGAGTTGAACCACTGGCCGTGAGCCGAGTTTAACGGAACTGCAATCGCAATCAGGCAGGCTAGCAGGAAAAGTTTTCGCATAACAGCCTCCAATGATGCACCTATTTGAACACTATATTTATCGAGCTGAACTTCGTCCCATTCACTGCGCTGTTCTGGGTGCTCGTGTAAGTGCATGTGCTGTACTGCAAGTCGACATGGTTGATGAGGTATGCTCCCCACCCGTGGTGAGGGTTCCACATTCCGAGCGAAGCAAAGAGCTTGAGGAAACCATTGAGCTTGATGCTTTCTCCGTGAGTCTGGTAGAGTAATCCACCTACATCGGTGTTCGAGCCTTCTCGGAAATAGAGGCACTCGGCAATCTGGATCTGCCACCCCTTCTGAAGAGCGATCTCTCCGTAAGTTCGGCCAAGGACCAGGTTGTCGACGGGACGAATGTTCCCGAGCCCGCCTTTGTAAGCGAACTGGTTCGTGTAGGCGGTGTCGCCCGGCGCCACGACGGTCTTGATTGTTCTTGCCGACACAAGGACGTCCTCCGCTTCTCGTGCCCACGTGAAGCTGAAAAGCTTCCACGGGCGGTGGTTCACTTCCGACTTCAGCCCGACTTCGAAATTCCATCCGAGCACTCCCTGCCTCGGGAGCGGATCGGACTGGGTCTGAATGCCGTAACTTACACCGCCGCCTACATTTCTTTCGGCGTAACCGAAAGTCAAATTAAAGAGAGGCGAGACTTTGTCGCTGAACGTAACCGGGGCCTTTTTAAAATGTGAAACTATGTCGACCACGGGGACCTGCAATATCGCGCCGAAATCATAAGCCGGGACTTTTGCTGATCCCGAGCCAGCCAGCTGCCCTGTTCCGAAAGGTGTGAGCTCCGAATCAATCCATTTGTAACTGTAGCCGAGTCCGAGCTTCACTACATAATCGATGCCGACTCCGAGGCTGAGCAAATCCGCTTTTTCATTCGCGTGGAATGTCCCGACTATCGTACCGTCCGGCAAAATGCTTGTGAAATTCCCGAGATCGAAATAGACCTGCGAGAAGCCAACACCGACGCTGATAGGCATGGGCAAATTCAGGTATCTGTTAAGCCTCAACCCCGCGCTCAATGCGGTCGCGTCGAGGCTCAGTCCGCTTGTAATACTCGGCAGCCAATCGGTCTTCGGCGAATAGGTGCTAAGGCTGAGAGAATTATTCAAGCCAAATATTCCGAGCTGGGCGGGATTGGAGAGGTTCGAAATCGCGTCGTCCGTAATCAGCGATGCCGCGACTCCTCCCATACCGTTGGCTTGAACTGAAGTCGGTATCATTAAAAATGGTACCGCGGTTTCGCCCTGTCCGTAACTCACCTTCGAAGTGAGGAAAAGAACTGCTGAGATGATAAGCCCTAGTTTCTTGTCCATCCCGTTCCCTATCGATTTTTATCCTTGTGGAACATAGAGCCCATTTCCCATGATGTCAATGCCTGACCCGGCCCCCCAACCAGCTCAGCTTTCGGCAATTGCCTCTATCTGCCCTGTATTGGCGGCTTTTCATGTCGAAATAATTGGTCGGCATTGGTTATCTTGTAATGGATGAGAGTAACACCCGATAAGCTGGCTGAATTCAGGGCGGAGATGCCACTGGCCGAATTCACCACAATTCACCTGGGAGGCAACGCGCAGTATTTCATCATTTGCCGCACTCTTGATGAGATACTTTCCGCGGTTAGTTTCTTCCAGACTACTGGAATTCCCGTTCTTATACTGGGCGGGGGAAGCAACATAGTCTTCCCTGATCACGGCTTCCGCGGCCTTGTGCTGAAGGTCGATTTAAGGGGCATCCGTTTCAGTGAAGATGGGGATTCAACCATTGCCACCGCCAAGGCGGGCGAGACATGGGACAATGTGGTGGAACTCTCAGTTGAGAAAGATCTTGCCGGTATAGAATGTCTCTCCGGAATTCCCGGTTTGGTCGGTGCGACTCCAATTCAGAACGTCGGTGCATATGGGCAGGAGGTGAAGGACACGATCGTCTCGGTGAAAGCTCTCGACAGGACTTCTCTTGAGATTGTCGAGTTCAGCGCCGCTGATTGCCGGTTTGGCTACCGACGGAGCAGGTTCAAATTCGAAGACAGGAACCGCTTCGTGATAGTGGAGGTCAGTTACAGGCTGATCCGCTCGGGTGAGCCGACATTGAAATACGCCGAGCTGAAGGAGTATGTCGAGTCCAGGATGCCGCCGCGCCACGGTGAAGCCACGGAACGTAGACTGGGCATCGTGAGAGAAGCCGTACTGGAACTTCGCAGGAAGAAGTCGATGGTGACAGATCCGGCGGACCCCAATTCCCGTTCGGTCGGCTCGTTCTTCGTCAACCCTGTCCTGTCGGACAAACAGCACGAAGAATTTATGGCCAGGCTGAAGCGATACGGGATCGAGTCGGCGCCTTCCTACAAGAGCGCTGACGGGACCAAGGTTCCTGCCGCCTGGCTTGTGGAACACGCGGGCTTCCGGAAGGGACAACGAAGAGGCGGCGTCGGAATTTCAACCAATCATGCGCTTGCTTTGGTGAATTATTCCGGGACAACAAAAGAACTGCTTACCCTCGCGTCTGAGATCGAAGATGCGGTCGGGGACAAATTCGGAATCAAACTGGACAGGGAAGCGGTTATAGTAGAGTAGCGCGGCCGGGCAGGCTGCCGCTCTCGCGGAGCAGGCGCGAAAATTTAACGTAGTGCAACAAAGGAAATGGTGAAATAAGTTGTTAAAAAACATTTTGAAAAAGATATTCGGCAGCAAAGAGGCTAAGCCCGAAGTAAAGAAGGCCGAAGATAAAGCTCCGAAGCAGACCGAAAACCGGGGACAGCAGCCGCAGAGAAGCGACCAACGCCCGGATCACCGGCATGAACTCCGGAAAAGAGATGGAAACCAGCCGAGAAACCAGGAAAGCGCGAGACCGCATGGGCAAGGCGGCCAGAGAAGAGACCAGGGAACCGGCAGGCCGGAGCCCGGCAGGAACCCGAGACCGGACAGGAACCCGAGATCGGACAGGAAGCCGCGCGGCGAAACACGGCGGCCTACTGAGAAACCAAAGGAGCCGCCGCGCGAGCGTGAGGCGTGGGACGTTTCGAAGTACGTCGTTCCGCCGGAGGAAGGGAAGACAAGATTCCACGACTTCCCCCTGCGACCCGAGGTGATGCACGCGATATTCGACAAAGGGTTCAAATATTGCACGCCGATCCAGGCCGGAATACTTCCGAAGGCGCTCGAAGGGCTCGACTCCGCGGGCCGCGCGCAGACCGGGACAGGTAAGACCGCCGCATTTCTCATCGCGATCATCACCCGGTTTCTAGACAACCCGCCGAAAGAGCCGAACCGCAAGGCGCCGCGCGCACTGATACTCGCTCCGACGAGAGAGCTCGCGATACAGATAAAGAATGACGCCGATGAGCTCACGAAATACACGGACCTGAAGGTGCTGGCGGTACTCGGCGGAATGGAATACCAGGAGCAGAAGAATACGCTCGCTGGAGAAAGAGTCGACATCGTCGTCGCAACCCCCGGCAGACTTCTCGATTTCAAGAAGCAGGGGAACATTCACCTGGACAAAGTGGAAATTCTGGTCATCGACGAGGCGGACCGGATGCTCGACATGGGTTTCATTCCCGATGTCCGGCGGATTATCGAAAGCACACCGCCAAAGACGTCGAGGCAGACGATGCTTTTCAGCGCGACTCTGACACCGGAAGTCAACAGGCTCGCTTCGAAATGGACAACCGAACCTAATATCGTCGAAATCGAACCGGAGAGACTTGTCGTAAAAACAATCAAACAGGTTTTCTATCTCACAACGGACATCGAGAAATTCAAGGTCCTATACAACCTGATGACGAAACGCGGCCTCGACCGGGTCCTGGTCTTCACGAACAGAAAAGATACCGCGAGAGATTTAAAGGACCATCTCTCCGCATACGGGATAAATTGTTCACTCCTTTCAGGAGACGTCGAACAAGTGAGGCGCATTAAACGGCTCGAGAATTTCCGGGCCGGGAGCATAAACGTGCTTGTCGCCACCGACGTAGCCGCTCGCGGACTTCACGTGGAAGGAATAAGCCACGTAGTGAATTTTACGCTCCCCGAGAATCCCGAAGATTACGTGCACCGCATCGGCAGGACCGGCAGAGCCGGCGCGCTCGGTACTTCCATAAGCTTCGCGACCGAGACGGATGCGTATTTTCTTCCGGCCATCAAGAAATATCTCGGCGAGGATATCCCGTCAACTTATCCGGACGACGATCTTCTCACGCCTCTTCCTGAGCCGAAGTTTCCCGTGCCGCAGAGGTCTAACCAGAGGCGGCGCAACCCCCGATACAGCGGCAGTGGTTCACGCGGTCGTGGAGGACCGGGGACCAGGAGACCCGACAATAAGGAGTAAGGAAGGGCTCTGGGCCTACTCTCTGTCCGCGTTCATTTTGAACATCCAGCCGCAGTAGAAGTCGGCGGCTGGATCCGGCGGGCAGGAGATCACGGAGGTCTCTATCCTCGGGTCGATCGTTTTTGCGAACTGACTAAACTCCACTATGCCAACCGGCTTGCATGAAAACAGCGGAAGATTCTTCCGCTTCCTCGTCGATTGTACCCGGCACTCAACCATCCTGAAAATGAGCGTGTTTTCGTCCGGGTATTCGATTGCCTGCTCGTTGATGACGGAATACATCCTGAACCTGAGCGCTTTCTCGAGAGCCTTTAGCCCACCGTTTTCAGGCAGGCCGAATTCAGACTTGATGCGTTTTGCCTCCGCGACGGCGAAGCGTTCCCAGGACTTAGTATCGAGCTCGATGGCCGCCTCCATACCGTACTTCTCTTCGGCCGCGAGAAACCAGCTTCCGTCGTGAGCGAGCCAGTTCTTCGCGAACATCCTGAGGGCCATCAGTAGCTCCTCACGCGACATATTTTCGAAGTTTTCCATGCGCCCACTATAGCGAACCGGGAAATTTCGTTCAATGCAACGGGAGCATCATTCGATTTTTTCCTATGAAATCTTGCACGAGATCGTTAAAA
>CAWEBD010000019.1:0-60798 GCA_963806435.1 uncultured Bacteroidota bacterium | reverse complement strand
AAGAATGAAGGCAGTGAATCTCGTGCTACACGGGTGGAGTACGAGAAAAGTAGGTGCCTTTGGTTTTGGTTCAAGCACGATAAGTAAGTGGTTGAAAAGAGATTTGCATCACGGTCGAGTTCCAATTCCAACATTGTCGTCCCGGCCCAAACATCATCCTGTGCAATTAAGCGAAGAAAAAATATCTGCAATTGTTAAACAAAGATTAAAGCGAAACCGTTGCGCGGAGAGTGGTTCACCGAGAATTGTTGAATCAAGGAATTGTGATTAGTTTGTCGTCCGTAAAACGAACATTGAAACGACAAGGATTGATTAGACGCCGCAGTCCGTGGAAGCGCTGGCACTTTTCAGAAGTCCGTCCGGAGGCTGTTTTAGCTGGGGATTTGGTTCAGATAGATACGATACACTTTGTAATCGGAGATAAAAGATTCTACGTTTACACACTGATTGATATTGCTTCCCGTTGGGCATATGCGAAAGTGAGTTTGAGAATCAGCGCAAAAAGAAGTTTGAATTTTGTGAAAGAGGCGTTGCAACATTCGGGATTTAATTTTAAAATGATACAATCAGACCACGGTTCTGAATTCTCTGCATGGTTTACGGAACATTTGGGAAAGCTCGGAATTGCTCACCGCCACATCCGTGTCAGAAAGAGCAACGACAACGGACACATTGAAAGATTTAACCGCACATTACAGGAAGAGTGCTTAAACAAAGTCAATCAGAATCCGAAATCATTTCAGAAAGCAATCAATATTTACATGCCATACTACAACAACGAACGATTGCACCTCGGAATTAATTTTATAACACCACTCGAGTGGGTCCAAGCTATTGGTTAGAAAACGTATTTGTATAAAAAAAGTGAGGGGAGCTCTGCTAAAGGACAAAATGCCCTCTATGCAGTGCTCCCCTCTTGGCGCAACCCGTGGTCTACTGGCAAGCCAGCAGCATCGCCATAGTCTGGCGAAGATTCTTCCTGTCCTCCTGGATGGCGCGATGACCGCAAGGGTCGGGCGATGCCATCGAGGCGAACATGCTACACGCGGGTGCGCATTGTCGCTTACAAGGTGCTCGGGTGATTTCTCTAAGTTCTAAAAGAAATCGCCCGAAAACCCTTAGCTTATCTCCACTTTTCAAAATACAAATGAATTATATTTTAGAAAGTAGAGGGAGATCAGGCAATAGCATGACCTCCCGTGATAGGAACTTGCGACACACGTCGCTTGTGGCCTGTTCCATAATAGGCCCGTGACGATTACTCCGCGATCTCCAAATTGTTGTGCCCGCAACTGGGGCACACCCAGAATGGAGTGTCGTCGAAGCATCCTCCATGGATGTGCCGAACGCGGGTGGCGCGCGCTCGCTTCCCACAATACTCGCACGCCCACCGGGGCGACCGCACCAGGAAGTACTCGACGACAACACCGACGACGATGAGCACGCTGAGCACGGAAACCGACAACACGGTTGGCTGGGTGAAAATTCCGAACACCAGCCCCACGCCAAACGCTGCCGTGAAAACGCCCACGACCATCAACGCCATTTGCTTCAACATAACCCGTCCTCCTGAAAAAATGGTGTCCCGTGGCTTGTGCCATGGGCAAATGACAAGGTGCTCGGGTGATTTCTCTAAGTTCTAAAAGAAATCGTAGATTTCTTTTAAGTTAATTCTTTCTCGTGCCTCGCAGACGGATCCACAAGGTCGTTGAATGAGAAATCGCCCGAAAACCCCTTCGACTCCGCTCAGGACCTTCGGCCTATCTTTTACCCTATATCTTTATTATAGCATATTCAAGCAACCGTGTCTGCAATAGCTACAACACTTTAGTCGCCATGAGGCTGAGAGTTAGCTGGCTGAAGTTATGCAAACCGAAGAACAATGTTGAGGAGAGAGATTTTTTCAAATCTTTCGCACTGCTGCTCCGATCTGATTCCGTCAAACTAACTCCACAGCCTCATAGCGACTATCCACTGTCTCAACTCTCGAAAAAATTCCAGAGCTGAGAAATGGAGGGGAGCAATTGTAGGCCGCTCCCAAATGGCCATGAAAACTTACCAACCCTGCGCATCCTCAGCGAGAACGACGGGGCACCGCACGTCACAATGCCCCATGTGCACCGTCCGGTACCCGTACGTCTGACACCAGATACCGTCCACATTCGTAGCAACGATACGACCGTTGCCACGAACGACTTCGTACGACCCCTGGACGGCGTGGCCAAAGCTGTCGAAGAACTCACTTTCGAGAGTGTACTCAACACCCCCGATCACGACGGCGCCGACCGAGAGCACCTGATGGCCGTTGTCGTTCTCCTCCACCCGCGTGGGTAAAGCAAGAACGGCCTTCACGATCGCCACCAAGAATGACTCTTGACGACGCCCGACCAGACGTTCGCGCCGCTCGTGACGAGCGATCGCCCGTTCCGTCTCCCCAATACGACCGTCGCGGCGAAGACTGTTCAGTCGCAGACACGGCTCCCGGATGTTCAAGGCGACAAATACGCGCCGCCTCGACCGCAGGAACCGCGAACTCGCGACGAAGAGCCATGTACACCCCGACGCGTCCGGAAGTCTCGATCTGGTCGCATATGGGAAATTTTCTCTTGGCATCTCCGTCGAAAAGAACACGGGTGGCGGACACTTCAAGCAGGTTCAGCCCATCCAGGGCCCTCTCGGAAATGTCCCCTTCAGCGACATCGCCTTCACCGATTTCAACGGCGATCTTGTACCCGACCTAGCAGCGCTTGACTGGGTGAACCGCAAATTGCTGATCTTCTACGGAAGGGGGGACGGGACGTTTGCACAGCCCGTTTCATTCCCGTTGAAAGCCGAGCCTTCGGCTCTCTCCGTCGCTGATCTAAGCGGAAGCGGCTATCCCGATATTGTGGTCGGGTATACACGTCTTCCCGAGATTGATATTTTCGGAGGCGATGGCTTCGGTAGATTCTTCCTCCGCCAGACGATCAAGACTGCGGCTCCAGTCTCGAAATTTGCAATAGCCGATTTTACGGGCGACGGAACGATGGATATTGCCGCCCTGAGCCTCGAGACACAGGACATCATGATTTTCTCGTATGACCCGCTCTCACGACGGTTCCAGTACTCAGGAGTGGTGGGAGCCGGTGAGACGTACGATGAGATAACTCCTTTCTATTTCTCAAACCGGATTAGAGCCGATCTTGTAGCGTCGAGTCCGAAGGAAAAATTTGTAAAGGTTTTCAAGAGCGCCGTTTTTTTTGGGAAGTCCCCCGATATACTTGTGCCCGTCTGTTCGCAACCCGATTTCGCCGCCATCTTCGGGAGTGATAGTTCCAATATTCTCGTTACAGGCAACGCGAAAGGACAGTTTACCGCGAAATTGTCCGCGGGAAGTAGCCCGATGGACGTGCGTTCCTCAGTGGACTGGCAAGCCCAGGGATTACCGGCAATCACGCGACTTCTGTCCGACAAGTTACCGTATCTCCTGGTTTCTTACTCGAACATCGATATGCTGAGCCTGTATGAATTGCAAGGTGGTAAGGGAATCACCGAAATCAACGCGGAGACGGCTTCTCTACCTTTTGCCGTGAACGGTGAGGCTGAAGGTGACTCCGCCTCGATCGCCGCCGCGTACAGGAATCGCCCGGATAGCTCGGTCGGCATCTCCGTTTTCACAGCCATAAAGGGGGGAACGGAATTCCTGGAGCATGACTATTCGGTTGGGGACACGCAGAGGTATGTCTCCTCATCCGTGGCAATATTGCCGACGCTCTCTTTCCTGAGACTCTGGAGACTGTCTCCCGACAGCCTTCAGCTCGCGTGCACGGGCCTCAAGTCTGATCGAACAACGCTATTACTTCTGCGTGCTTCGGATGCGAGATTACTGAACGTTTCCGACTCTGTCAACCCTCTCCTTGCAACTCAAGGGAACGATTCGCTTACTCTGTACTCTGTCGGGCTGGGTCCCGTAGGCGGTATGTCGCTCTATCCCCTTTGCAGCATGCCTTTCGATTCATCCAACTTCTCCACGGTGAAGGTTGTTTCCCGTGATTCAACTTTCTACATGTCCTATCTGAACCGCACAGACAAGTCTGTTTTCCTGTATTCGCTGAAAGACGAGCGTTTGCGGTTTGTCAGAGCCTGGCGCATGAACGACGAGCCTGCTGACATAGTAGTGTCTCCCTCCATGAGAACCGTTTATTTTCTCAACCGCTCCGAAGCGTATGTCTCGATTCACAACTTTTAGGGCCGCCGTCTTGTTGCTGTTGGCATTCTCGGGAGTCACTGCCGCGGCGAACCTTGAACGGAGCAGAGAGATGAGGCGGCTGTTTGAGTCCTATAACCGGAACAACTACAATAAATGCGGTTTCCACATTATCGCTCACTACTTCGGGCTTCCGGGTGCCGACCGAAGCATCAAGTCGGTTCTGCAAACCAGGCCCTCCAACGATACGAACATCGTCAGCCCATCGGGACACTTCAGGATTCACTTTGATACTTCGGGTGTCAACGAACCTGTTCTCTACAATTCCAACCAGCAGCCGGTCGCTCAGAGTGCGTTTGCCTTCGCGGACAGCGTCGCGAACATTTGCGACCATGTTTACGAGATTGAAGTCGATTCGCTCGGATTTCCACCTCCTGCCGCCGACAGCGGAGCGGGCGGAGGTGACGAGTACGATATTTACATCGAGTGGCTTCCGACGGGTGAGTATGGATATACCGACTGGGATGGCTCACTCCCTATTATCAACCGCGTAAACGCCACGTATGCAACGTGGACGGTAATCAGGAACGAATTTCATTCAACATACACGCAAGGCATCCCGGCGATGGAAGTTACCCTGGCGCATGAGTTCAATCATGGGATTCAGGTTGGAAACTACGGCCTCTGGCAGGACGATCTATGGTTCTATGAATTAACGTCAACCTGGATGGAGCAGGTTGTTTACCCTGGTGTGAGGGACTATTACCAATACCTTTCGGGGTTCTTCGATAATCTGAACCGGCAGCCGTTTAACGAGTACGATCCGGCGGACTACGCGGGTTACGAGAGATGCGTGTTTGGAATCTTCGTACAGAACGAATACGGGTCCGGGGTGATGAAGTCTATCTGGAAGAACATGGCAAAGGAACCGGCTATACCGGCGATCGAAGACGCCTTCAAGTCACTCGGCACGACCGCGTCTTCTGCGTTCCAGCTTTTCTCCGAATGGAATTATTTTACCGGATCTCGTTCCCAGCTTGCGAGCCAGTTCGGCGTCTCGACATATCCCCAGGCGCCAAACTACCCGTTGGCGGTTATCGACGGATCAGGGTCGCTGTCAAATAGCGGCGTTGCATTCTCAGGTGAAGCGCTCCGGCTGACGCAGCACTTCTTCCAGGTGGATGTCAGCCCTGATACTGTAGGCATCGTCGTATCCAATAACAATTTCACGGCGGCCGCCGCCTACGATACCACCAACTTCTCCTTTTCGGTGGGAATTTCCAGCGGCAGTTCAAATTGTGTCAAGGAGCTTTCGGGCGGGAACTGTCTATATTTCATTGTGCCTGACTATTCAGATTGGTCGCTCGTACCATTGATCTCCGGGGCGACACTTGTGGCAGCGACAAACGTGGCGTTCCCGCAGCCATTCAATCCCTCGGTCCAACAGCTGAAGGTTCCGTATCCTTTTACGCAGACAAACGGTGCAAGCCTTTCAATATATGGCGTTTCAGGCAATCTGGTTAATGAGCTTCAGGGTGATAGCCACATCACTCGATATCTCAGAGGAAACTATTTTGTTTGGGATGGTAAGGATAAATCCGGAAGAGATGTCGCTACTGGTGTTTATATTTACGTGATAACTGATGGTTCAAAAAGTGTGATCGGCAAGATTGCCGTCGTGAGGAATTGATGATTTTAACAGCGAAGAACCTGAAGAAGGTTTTCAACCGCCGAGTCGTTTTCAGGGATCTCTCCTTTGAGGTGAAATCGGGAGAGGTCCTGTCGATAACCGGGCCGAACGGTAGCGGAAAATCCACAGCTTCAAAGATAATTTGTGGTGTGCTCACTCCCACCTCAGGGGAGGTCGTTTTCGCGAATGGGGAAGCGAGAATTGACAGGGATAACATTCACAGGCACGTCGGTTTTGTCTCACCCTATCTGGAACTCTACGGCGAATTTACCGCGCTTGAGAATCTCCGGATTGAGATACGCGCGAGAAAACTCCCCAAAACAGCAGAAAACCAGGCAATGGAAATTCTTCAGCTGGTAGGATTGTTTAATAGGAGGAACGATGAGGTTCGCGGATTCTCGTCTGGAATGAAGCAGCGCCTCAAATACGCTGCTGCCCTGATTCACGATCCTGACGTCCTGGTATTGGACGAGCCAACCGCGAATCTGGACGTGGCCGGAACCGATATGGTCTTCTCCCTCATCGAACGATATAGGAGCGAGAAAATCGTCGTGCTGGCAACCAACGACACCAGCGAGGCTGAGCTGGGCGACGTCAAGGTTGTGCTGAGTAAGGAGTTGAGTAGTAGTAATGGAAAGTGATTCTGAAATTGTTGATGGAACCAGGAAGAGCAGAATAAAGCTGACTCTCCCCGTGCAGGGAATGACTTGCGCGAGCTGTGTGCTGAGGGTTGAAAACGCGCTGAAGAAAGTGGATGGGGTTGATCAGGCAGTTGTCAACCTTGCGACGGAGTCTGCCACCGTGGAGATTGAGCCCGATATGGTCAACCTCGAGCTTCTAAAGTCAGCTGTAGAAGCGGCTGGGTACAAGATTATCGACACGGCCGACGAAGTGGATGCGGTGAAGGCCGAGTCCGAGGCCAGGGAGCGGGAGTACAAAAAACTCTGGCGCAAGTTCGCTGTCGGGGCATTCCTCGCAATTCCCATTCTAATCGGAAGTATGCCCGAAATATTTCCCTTCGCCCGGCTGGTGCCGGCGGGGATTCGAAATTTCGCGATGATGCTCCTGACAATCCCAATCCTGGGGTATGTCGGCGGGCAGTTCTTCAGCGGCTTCTGGAACTCGCTGAAGCATGGAACGGCTGACATGAACACGCTTGTGGCGGTCGGCACCTCTTCAGCGTTCATCTACAGTGCCGTGGCTACGATATGGCCGGCGATATTCGTCGCAACAGGGAAAAGCGTTCAGGTTTATTTCGACACGAGCGCTGTAATAATCGTGCTGATTCTCCTCGGAAAGATCCTCGAGGCAAAGGCGAAGTGGAAGTCGTCGGAGGCTGTAAGGAAACTGATGGCTCTCCAGCCGGCGGTTGCGCGTCTCGTGGTCAATGGCGATGAGGTAGAAGTTCCGCTGACCGCAATCCAGGTCGGGGACATTCTCAGGGTAAAGCCCGGAGAAAGAATCCCGGTCGACGGCAAAGTAATCAACGGGTTTTCCATGGTCGACGAGTCGATGCTGACCGGAGAGAGCATACCCGCCGAGAGGACCGTGGGGAGCAATGTGTTGGGCGGAACGGTCTGCCAGGACGGCGTCATCACGGTAAAGGCTGAGAAGATAGGGAAAGACAGTTTCATAACCCGTATAGCCAGGCTGGTCGAGGAAGCACAGACGTCCAAGCCGCCTGTTCAAAGACTGGCTGACAAAGTAGCATCCGTTTTTGTCCCGGTCGTTATCCTCGCCGCGCTGGCCTCAGCTGCGATCTGGGCTGTCTTCGGACCTTCGCCCGTCCTGGTGCATTCACTGATGGCATTTGTTGCCGTTCTGATTATTGCCTGTCCCTGCGCGCTCGGGCTTGCCACGCCGACGGCGATAATGGTGGGGACCGGTCGCGGCGCTGAGATGGGGATTCTTGTGCGGGGCAGCGACGCCCTGGAGGAGGCGCGCAAAATTACGAGCGTAGTCTTCGACAAGACCGGCACTGTGACGGCAGGCCAAATGAGGGTTGTCGAGACGATCGTCCTTGACGGCGTGAACGAGAACGACCTCCTGGGGCTGGTCGCGCTTGCAGAAGTTAATTCCGAGCATCCCATCGCCAGGGCCGTCGTCGACGAGGCGAAGCACCGGGGACTCGTGGTGGGACCGAATATCAGCTCAGGGTTCAAGAGCTACGCAGGCAAAGGTGTCGAGATCAATATCACGAATTCAGAGAACGCCGGTGTCGTTCGGGTTGGCAAACTGGAATTTATCGGGGAACATGTTGACGGAGAGGGCGCGAGACTGGCGTCCGAAAAAGTGGAAAGGCGAGCGGCAGAGCTAGGTGCGACGGTCCTTTTTGTTTCCCGCGGCCCAAAGATTCTTGGCGCTATTCTTGTCAGCGATTATCTGAGGGAAGGCGCCGCGGAGACGATGAAAGCCGTCAGGAAACTCGGTTTGAAAGTAAGGCTTTTAACCGGCGACAGCGAGGCTTCGGCCAGGCACATAGCCGAGGCGATCGGAGTTGACGGGTATTTTGCGAATGTACTTCCTGACGGAAAATATAAGGCAATCAAGGAGCTTCAGGAATCGGGTGAGGTTGTGGCTTTCGTCGGCGACGGTATCAATGACGCGCCGGCGCTGGCGCAGGCAGATCTGGGCATAGCGATGGCGTCCGGTACCGATATAGCCATTGAAGCAGCCGACATTATGCTCGTCAGGAACGACCTGAACCTGGTGCCCATGTCGATCAACCTTTCGAAGCGGACGCTGAGAGTGATAAAGCAAAACCTCTTCTGGGCGTTCTTCTACAACGTGATTTTGATACCTCTCGCGGCGGGAGCTCTGTACCCGCTTACGGGCTGGCAGCTCAATCCGATGATCGCCTCCGTGGCGATGGCGCTCAGCTCGGTAAGCGTGGTGAGCAATTCGTTGAGGTTGAAGAGAATTAAGATTAAATCGTAACCATTACACAAAGTAGGAAAGAATTTCAAGGAGACTAACGTGTTCAATCTGGGATCTAAGAAAAAGACACTGACGGTTGACGGGATGACCTGTCATCATTGCGAGATGACAATCGAGAAAGCCATGATGGAGCTTGACGGAGTGAAGTCTGCAAAAGCGGACCACGCGAAGAAGACCGTCGAGGTCCAATTTAAGGAAGAGCTTGATCTGGTCAAAGCAAAAGAGAAGATCGAGCAAGCAGGATACAAGTTCGTCTCTTCGAACTGACTCCGGATCCAGGATCGCCCATGAATAGAAAGCCCCGGCTTAGGCCGGGGCTTTTTTCTTACCAGGGATGATAAGATTTGGAAATCTAAATCGATTCTCTGAGGAGATCTTCGCGCCTTCTTCTCCAGGTCACTATGAAGCCGATGACCATGATAATCACTCCGCCCCAAACGAGGTTTATGAAGGGCTTTATAGTCGCTTCGATCACCAGAACCTGCTTCTCGTTTTGAGGCTGTGCCTGCGCCTGCTTAAGGAGAGAAATATCAGGAGAATTTTTAGCGGGCATATAGGCAAGATCGATGGAAGCCTGCTTGGTCTTGTCGTCGACGTGCACGTCAGTTACCGTAAACTCATCGCCGGATTTCGTCTTGATGGTATGGAGTTCCGATCCCCCGCTCGGGACTATCTTATTGGACGGCATGATCGTTTCAGTCTTGCCGTCGGGCCCTTTCAATTGGATAATCGAGCCGAGCTGAAACGCCTTACCGTCTATCATCGCCTGTCGCTCGTTTTCCGGAACCTGGAAGCCATCGAAGGTGAAAGTGTATTTGCCAACCGTGGCAGGTTCGTGTACGGTCAGTGGGATAGTGATACCGTACTGCGATGCCTGCAGGGCGCTGCTGCCCTCCTCCTCGAGAGACTGGGGCGAGAGGTAAAGGTCTCGTGTCAGCATGTTGCCGGCGATAAAAGCCAGGAGGCGTGGATGGGTAAAGGCGTCATAGTTGACAAGGCTGAAAATGTACGGATGTCTCATGATGGCGCCGTCGTTGTACGAGCTGGCGTACATGATCAGCGGCGCGTTAAACTTGCTCTTTCCGCTCTGCACGACTACGTTGTACGCGGTCTTCTCGTTGTCGAGCTGCTGCGGCCCGACGTATGTAAGTTCATAACCGAATGCCTGGGCGGGCTGATTCTGGGGAAGGGCTAAAGTGACATGTTTGTCGTAGTGCGTCGAAGCGATAATTCCGACGAAGAGAATCGCGACACCGATATGCGACAGGGAAGCGCCGAGGAACTTGGGATTCCCTTTGGCGATCTTGTAGGCTATCTCCAGATTCACGAAGAAAGCGAACGAGCTTGCCATGAAGAAGAGGATCATTCCGATATTGCGCATTCCGGCAAGGATCACTATCGCGGTGACGATCGTTGAAGCCGCGAACGGGAGCTGGATAGTCCTGAGAAGCGTCTGAGAATTCGATTTCTTCCACCAGAAGAGCTGGCCGAGTCCGATCATCGCCGCCATGAATATCGCGAGGGGAAGATTAGTCTTGACGTAGTAGCTCGTATCTATGGCGCTCGATTTACCCTTGAGAATATTTGTAATAAGCGGGGCGCTTGTCCCGATCAACGTGAATCCCGCTATGACGACGAGCGCGGATGCGCCAAGGAAAAGGGCAAATTCCCTCGAGGTGAGCGTGTAATTGATCTTTTCTCTTGGAATGTTTCTGACGCGGATGAAATACAGTCCGAAGCCCAGTATCGAGAAGAAAGCAATGAATACGACGAGGAGGATATACACCCACATTCCCGGTGTGACGAAGCTGTGCACGGAGGTATCGCCGAGAACTCCGCTGCGGGTCAGGAAGGTGCTGTAAAGCACGAGCAGGAAGGGCATCATCCCCATTATGAAATTTGCACGCTTGAACCCGCCGGTCCGGCGTTGAACGAGCAGTGTGTGTATTGAGGCCACTGCGAAGAGCCAGGGAATGAAAGAGGAATTTTCGACCGGGTCCCATCCCCAGAAGCCTCCCCAGCCTAACGTCTCATAGGCCCAGAACCCGCCGAGCGTGATGCCGAATCCGAGCACGGCAGATGTGAATAGCGTCCACGGCACGGCGACTTTGGTCCAGCTGTCGTGGTCCTTCCTGAGCAGCCCCGAGAAAGCGTGTGCGAACGGAACGGCGGTCGAGGCGAAGCCGAGAAACAGGATGGGCGGATGAATTACTATCCAGAGGTTTTCCAGAAGCGGATTAAGTCCTCTGCCGTCATCCGGCATGAAGCCCTTGTGAACCGTCTGCGGCCATGTTTGCCACACGTGCTCGAACGGATTCTTAGCCATCGCCATCAGAACGAGGAAGGCGGCTATCGCGGAAAAAATTCCCATAACCGAAGCCTCGTAGTGGTGCTTCCTGGAGTAAACCATCAGGATGAGACCAATAATCGCGGTATACATGGTCCACAGCATGAAGCTTCCTTCCTGCCCGACGTAGAATGCCGAGATGAGGAGCGGGGGATGGAGTGAATATGAGCTGTAGCTCCATACATACGTGTACTGGAACTGGTGGGTCAGAACAAGGTTCATGAAATAACCGGCGGTGAGAATTATGGAGACAGCACCGGTATGAAAACCGATCCTGGCTACCTTGAGGTATTTCTCGTCGCCGCTGAAAAAATTATATGTATATGCAAATGCGGCAGTCAGCATTCCGCCGAATGCCACATAGATTAACGCGCGGCCTAGCATTATGTACCCTCTTTAGTTGTAACTGCTTGACGCCTGTTGTGTCGAAGCCTGTGGACCCGTTTTTGATTGGTATTTCGAAGGGCATTTGGTCAGGACTTCACTCGCCTGGAAAGCGCCGTTCTTGTAGCGGCCTTTCGCCACCACGTCGTTGGCTATTTCGAAGTTGTTCGGCTTGGCGCCGGCGAGCACGACCGGAAGGATTGTCTTTTGATCGTCCATCATATAGAAGTGAAACGTGTTCGTGTTCGGATCGTAGAAAGTCTTCATGTCTTTAACCCACGATCCCTTCACCTGGACCGTGCGAGTTGTCTGCTCCGCGGCTTTTGCCGAGACGTAGGCGATATTATTTTGCATGAACGAGATCGCGCCGAACACCACGAAGGCGACCACGACCACCCCCGCGACTATATATTTTGCTTTCATTTCATATTCTCCTTTTCATCATCATTCTTCACATACAACTTGGTCACCTTCTTATCTAAACGATACAAATAGATAAAAATTCCCGCCCAGATGACTAAAACTATTATAAGGACAACGTACAGGGAGTGGTCATTCAGAAAATTGTAGAGGGAGCCCATTTATTCAATCTCCGTGTGATTATTGTATGACAGTATGCCGATCTTTGACCTCAGCTGGAACAGCCAGACATACAGAAAACTAAATCCAAGCAGGGAAGCATAGAAGACGTAGCGCATGTTGGCGTCCATATACATTTTGCCGTTCGGATTGACTATCGGCGCGGGTGAACCCTCGCCGGGATGCAGTCCCGTCATCATGCGTGGCATGATGAAGACAAAGAAAGGAACTGTCACGAATGCGACGATCGAGTAAACAGCCGAAAGCGTCGCGCGTCTCTCTTCAATTTCCAGCGCGCTGCGGAGAGAGAAGTAAGCTCCGTAAATAAGCAGGAGAACGAAGATGGACGTCTCTCTGGGGTCCCAGTTCCAGAAGCTTCCCCAGTTGAACTTAGCCCATATGGAGCCGGTTATGGTTGCCAGGATGCTGAAGATGAAGCCGAGTTCGGCGGCAGTCGCCGATTTGATGTCCAGCTTCATGTCCTTCTTCCTGAGGTAGGCAATCCCGTACCACATCGACATGAAGAAAGCGAGCACGGCGAGCCACGACATCGGCACGTGGAAAAATATTATGCGGGCCTTCGCGCCCAATCCCGGGATGTAACCTATCGGCATCGCAATTCCGATCGCGACAACCGCGGCGATCCAGATGCCGATTCCTATTTTCATCCAGCTTTTCACCTAATCCCTCCAGACAAATTCGAACAAAACAACGGCTACAGTGGTGACCACGACGCCGTAAGAAAAAATTATCCTGAAATCGCCGATTGCCTCCCCGATTGCAGCCCCGTCAACCGATAGTCTTGTAGCATCGATAACACTCATAAGAAGTGGCAACAGTATAGGGAACGAAAGGACGGGATAGAGAGTTCCTTTCGAATTAGCCTTGGAAATGATCGCGGCAATGAAGGTTGATGCGGACGAAAGCCCGAAGCTGCCGATGAGGATTGTAATGAAAAAAATCATCGGTGTCTTGACCACGAACGACGGCATCGTCAGCATGTAGGCAATTATTATGAGGATGTTCAGAATGTATATCAGCATTGAATTGAAGAGGAGTTTCCCGATAAGAACTGAGGACGGCGTGACCCAGAGCTGCAGGGTCATCGAGGTCCCTCTCTCCTCTTCGCTAACGAAACACCGTGAGAGACCGCTCATCGCGGCAAAGAAAATTATGACCCAGAGAATTCCTGCCGACAGGGCGGGTGAGACAGTCTCGCCGGCCGTCGAAAAGAGGATTATGGAGAGCGTTACCACAACAAACATTATCAGCGAATTGAGAGCGTAACGCGTCCGTAGCTCGCTGTAAAGATCTTTGCTGAATATTGCAACGGCTCCTCTCATGGGTGTCAAGATAGCCGCTGCCAGCTTTATCTTCAAGGAACGGGATTACCCAAAGCGGCCCTGTTCTGCAAGGTTTTTCTTGGAGGCCTCCCGCGAAAGTGTTAAATTTACACGCTCGCGCATTTGTATCAGAATTTAGCGCGAAATCCTTCGGAGAGGTGCGAGAGTGGTTGAATCGGCTCGCCTGGAAAGTGAGTTACCGCCAAAAGCGGTACGTGGGTTCGAATCCCACCCTCTCCGCAAGTGCAGGAGTTTGGTATTGGAGAGGTGCGAGAGTGGTTGAATCGGCCGGTCTCGAAAACCGGAATACCCTTCGGGGTATCGAGGGTTCGAATCCCTCCCTCTCCGCGACACAGAACGGATCAGCAAGAGAGATGTGCTGGACATACGTCCTCTGGAGTGACAAGCTTCAAAAGCGGTATGTAGGCTCTACTGTCAGGACACCGGAAGAGCGGCTCAGGGAACACAATGACAAGAGAACTCGATTCACAAGCGGGGGTGTTCCATGGGGTCTCATTCATGCAGAATGGTATGCAACTTTGAGTGAGGCAAGAAACCGGGAAAGATATCTGAAAACCGGCGTCGGCCGCAAATGGCTCGATGAACACGTGCGTAGAAATGGCGATGTCTTAGGCGGTATCGAGGGTTCTGAGCCATAGGCTCATGCGCCTCCGGCGCAGAATCCTCTAGCAGACGAAGCTCCGAAGGAGCGCAGTCTGCCTCCCTTACAGGCAATTTCGAACGGGTAGGACAATCACAAGACGATTCCATTCACGAGCAGGGTTTTGCCGCAGATGCCTTTGCGCGTTGAAGCGTATCCAACATAGATGAGGGAAGTGGCTGGGATAGATTCCTGAATAGCAGGCACGGGCCACAGACACTAACGAAAAAGATCCGATAAATAGCGATATCTTATTTCATGTCGAGGGTTATGAGCCGTTGGCTTACGTGTATTCGAAGCAGGATTCCTCCTTATTCGCTCGGCGTCGGATGGCAGGAGAACAGGGCGGATTACTTGCAATAACGAGACGGCTATCATCCCAGCGGAAAAGCTCTCGTTTCAATGGGTATTTTCGGGATTCGTCAATTGGCACCTTTGTTGACGCGCGGGAAGAGAGTCACGAAAGTCGGTGGGCAAAGAGGCTATTCTTGATTTTTACTTTTGGCAGGAATATCTTGATGACGTGTTTAGAGGCTTACATGAGTAATGATGATTTCGATTTCACCTTCGACGACGAAGAATACGACGAATTCGAAAAGCGCAATATTAACGAGGAAATAAAGCGCCTTCGGAGGGAAGAGCCTACCTTTTCGAGCATTGCGGCGCTCGAAGAAATAATCGACTATTTTATGAGCCAGGACAAGTACGAAGATGCCCTCTTCTTCGCGAATAAACTGATCGCGGTGATGCCGGTTAGCTCGGAAAACTGGTTCAGGAGGGGAGAGATCAATGAGGCGCTCGGGAAGTTCGAAGAGGCCCTGGACGACTACTCGAAGGCGCTGGAATTCAATCCAATCGAAGTTGACGCCCTGATTGGGCGTGCGAGCTGTCTCCAGATGCTGGATAGATTCGAAGAGGCACTCGACAGTATCGAGCGTGCACTCGATGTAGATCCCGGAAGTTACGAGGCCCTGATGAACCAGGGAGTCGTGCTTGAGAAACTCGCGCGGTACGAAGAGGCATCAAAGGTCTTCCGCTACTTGACGGAACTTGATCCAGCCGATAAGGATGCATGGTTTGAGCTCGCCTATTGCCATGACTACCTCGATCAGCCCGACAAATCGTTGAAGTGTTACGATAAAGTCATAGAGTTCGATCCCTACAATTACCGTGCGTGGTATAACCGGGGTATTTCCCTGAACGCGCTGGGTAAATACCAGACTGCGGTAGAGAGCTACGAGATGGCGATAGCGATCGATGAAAAGTTTAGTGCCGCCTGGTATAACCGGAGCAATGCGCTCCTCAGCATGGGGAAGCTTCGAGAGGCCATCGAAAGCTACAAGGTGACTCTGAAGTATGAGCCGAAGGATGTCGCGACGTGGCACAATATGGCTACCGCATATGAGGAACTCGGGGAATACCGTGACGCGGTCAGGTGCTACACCGAGGCGCTCAAGTCCGATCCGAACCATGTCGAATCGCTCTTCGGCCGGGCGGTCTGCTACGACGCGATGAGCATGTACAGGAAGGCTCTCGGTGATTTCGCGAAGGCGGCGGACTTGAACGGCTCAGATCCGGACATATGGCACGCGCGGGGGGATGTGGAATTTACACTCGAGCTTTTCCAGGCGTCGGTCGCCAGCTACCGCAAGGTAATTGAAATCCAGCCGGAGAACGTCGACGCGTGGCTGGATCTCGGAGACGCGCTAAGTGAATGCGAAGAGCACCAACAGGCACTTCTGGCTTACAACAGGGTAATCAGCATTTCACCCGACTGGAGCGAGGCATACTACCAGAAGAGCAAGTGTTGTTTGCAGACCGGGTCGTTTGAGGACGCCATCGAAAGCGCCAAGAAATCGCTCGAGCTGGAGCCCCACAAGATAAGCACGTTCTTTCAGGATTTCGGGCAAATTCAACACTCCAATCCTGAGATATTAATCAAGTTTGTATTTCCTGTTTACGAATGGTTGGTGAATGAGAAGAAATATAAAGACCCACGCTAAGCTAGTCGGCATAATCGGGCACCCGATTATGCACAGCTGGTCACCAGTGATTCATGAAGCGGCTTTCAAGTTCACGCATCAGAACTACGAGTACGCCGCCTTTGACGTCCTTCCAAAAAATTTGCGGGATGCCCTGAAGGGGTTGTCCGCACTCGGGATCGCCGGCTGCAATGTGACAGTTCCGCACAAAGAGGCCGTCATCGAATTCCTCGACGAGGTTTCCGCGGACGCGAGACTCGTGGGTGCTGTGAACACTATACACGTCGACAACGAGATGCTTGTCGGACACAACACCGACGTCGACGGTGTCGTGGAAGCGTTGAAGCCGTTCAGAGAGCAGATCTCCAATCAGGCAGTCACCGTATTCGGAGCGGGAGGAGGAGCGAGGGCCGTTGTCTACGCACTGATATCCTTTTTCCGACCGGAACAGATTTTTGTTATCAACAGGGATACCTCGCGCGCGGAACTCCTGAAAAAGTTTTTCGCGGATTCGCAGAACTACAGGAACATCAAAGTTGATGAGCTTCACGACCTTAACGAGGCTGAAGCCATCATGAAAAGTAAACTCGTGGTTAATGCGACAGCGGTCGGAATGTTTCCAACCGTCGGGGAGAGCATCATGCTCGATGACTCGGCGGACCTCGAGGGGAAGATATTCTTTGATTTAGTCTACAACCCGGTGCATACTCTCTTCCTGAAGAACGCGAGAAGAAAGAACGCGATCATCGTCAGCGGTCTTGAAATGCTGTACCACCAGGCGGCGAAATCGTTCGAACTCTGGACAGGGGTGGCGATGCCTCTGGAGAAGGTACGTGCGAAGCTGGACCAGCGATTCCTCGAAGCAAGCACAACGAAAGAACGGAAAGTAAGCGTACACTGAGACGCCGCCCGCCGGCGACGTGTCCGTTGAAGTTCAACCCCTTAAAGGCAAAACCAATATCCGGGATTATTTTCCGAGGAGTTGGTGTATGATAATGACGGCATCTTCGACAGGCTTCATGGAGATCGAAAGGCCGCTATTTTCAGCAACGCTCGTCGACAGCCTCGTTGCTGCACCCCTGACCGCCTCCGGTAAGTCCTTCAATTCGATCACGGCTTTCAGACTCTGAGTGGCGCTGAACGACGGGGGAAACCCGGCTGAGTAGTTGGAAAGCATAAAGGCTCTTCCGACTGCCCTTCTCGCGCAAACGCGCGCCTTGCCGTCGTTTCCTTCCGCCTCGGCCTTCCTGGCCTGCTCCAGCTCCGAAGCTATCTCACCGGGCAGATCCATTCGTACCATTTCGCAAGTAATCAGAAAGGTAGCGGGCAGTGTAAGAGTCTTTCGACTTCATAATCGCCTCAGGCGGACCTTGAGCGACAATTTTGCCGCCACCGTCGCCGCCCTCTGGTCCGAGATCGATTATCCAATCGGCGCACTTTATCACATCGAGGTTATGCTCGACGATCAATACAGTATTCCCTTTGTCAACGAGCCGCTGCAGGAGGTCCAGGAGTATCCTGATGTCTTCGAAATGAAGCCCGGTGGTAGGCTCGTCAAGAATATAGAGCGTCTTTCCGGTGGCGACTTTCGAAAGTTCCGTGGCCAGCTTGACGCGCTGCGCCTCCCCGCCCGATAGCGTAGTAGACGACTGGCCCAGGCGCAAATAACCGAGTCCGACTTCGTTCATCGTCCGGAGCCTCCGGTTTATGGCAGGAATATCTTCGAACAGGGCAAGCGCGTCCTCGACGGTCATATCGAGGACATCAGCTATCGTTTTACCTTTGTACCTCACGTCGAGCGTGGCGGCGCTGTATCTTTTTCCGTTGCAGACTTCGCATTTCACGTAGACATCCGGTAGAAAGCTCATCTCGATCTTCCGCATGCCGTCTCCCTCGCAAGCGGGACAGCGCCCTTCCTGTACGTTGAATGAGAACCTTCCCGGTTTGTATCCCCTCATTTTAGATTCGGGCAGCTGCGAAAACAGATCGCGTATCGCCGTGAACACGCCCACATAGGTCGAAGGATTTGAGCGGGGAGTACGTCCTATCGGTGATTGGTCGACGTCGACGACCTTGTCGATTAGCTCGATGCCGTTGATCGACTTGTAGGGAAGGGGCTGGTCGGAGAGCCTGTAGAAGCGTTTTCCGAGAATCCTGTAGAGGGTATCGTTGATGAGGCTTGATTTTCCCGAACCGCTGACGCCGGTTATACAGATAAAAAGTCCCAGCGGGAATTTCACGTCGATATCTTTCAGATTGTTCCCGGATGCGCCTTGCAGGGTCAGCACGGAGCCGTTCGACTTCCGGAGCTTGTCCTTCGGCCGAACGGGGATTTCCCTTTCATCGCGCAGGTATGCCGCGGTTAGGGAATCCTTTTTCTCGGTCAGGAGTTCCTTGAGCGTTCCCGCTTTGACGACGCGACCGCCGTGCTCTCCCGCGCCGGGGCCGAGGTCGACTATGTAGTCGGCGGTCTCCATTGTCTCGCGGTCGTGTTCCACCACTATTACTGTGTTGCCGAGGTCACGAAGCGCCTTGAGGGAATTTATCAGCCTTATATTGTCTCGTTGGTGAAGTCCGATCGAAGGTTCGTCGATTACGTATAATACTCCGGTGAGCTGGGATCCTATCTGCGTGGCAAGTCTGATCCGCTGCGATTCTCCTCCCGACAGTGTGCCGGACGGCCGGTTCAATGTCAGGTAGTCCAGTCCCACGTTGAGGAGGAATTTCAATCTCGTCCTTATCTCGTGCAGAATCGGCTGCGCTATCTCCTGGTTTCGCCTGGGAAGTTTCAGCTCCTCGAAAAGTGCGCTTACTTTGTCTATGGAGTCACTGACAACCGACCCGATCTCTACTTCGTGTCCGCCCGAATCGACGACGCGGGCGAATCTGCTTTCAGGCCTTAGCCTGGTCCCGCCGCAGCTTCCGCACTCGACGAGCGGCAGATGTGCTTCTATGTCTGCCGAGTCTTTGCCGAAATAGACTTCGAAGTCAAGGCCGCGGAGCATCGGGACAAGGCCCTCAAATTTTGTCTTCAAATTGGAAATGGAGACGCCCGCGAATTTAATTCCCTTTTTAGAATCCTTCTGGTTCTTGCCGAAAAATAGAAGGTCTCGTACCGTCGCGTCCAACTGCTCGAAGGGGGTATTAGTGTTGACCCCATGAGGCTCGAGCAGGCTGTTGAGAAGACTGACCAGGAAGAAGTCGTCTCGTTTCGGGAATAGGAGCGCCCCATCGGTGATCGAGAGTCTCGGGTCTACAACAATCGCCTCCGGCGTGATGTCTCTGCTGAGCCCCGTTCCTCCACAGGTCCTGCACATCCCGAACTTTGAGTTGAACGAAAACGAGTTTGGAGCGAGGTCCGGATAACTGGTCCCGCACTTTGGGCAAGAACGCAGCCTGCTGAAGAAAGTGTCTTTCTTCAGATCGTGGTCGTGGAGAATTATAGTGCCCGAGCCCCTTTCGAGTCCCATCTTCAGTGATTCGCGGAGTCTCGATGCCGATTTCTTCTGGACCTTCAATTTGTCGACAACAAGCGCAATATTGTGAGTGCCGTAACGCGATACTTCCATTCCATCCTGGAGATCCCGAAGCGTACCGTCGACCCTGACCTGGACAAAACCCTCCGCCATCAGCTCGCGGAACAGCTCCCTATAGTGTCCTTTCCTTCCGATGACCAGCGGGGCGAGGAGGAGGACGTTTCGGTTGTTGAAATCGGTGAGGATGGTCCGGACAATCTGGTCAGGTGTCTGCTGCTGAACCGGTATGTTGCAGTTGACACAGAACTGAGTCCCGACTTTCGCGAAAAGCAGCCTGACGTAGTCATAAATTTCAGTGACCGTACCCACGCTGGAATGGGGATTAGTACTTATGGTTTTCTGCTCTATAGCCACCGAAGGACTCAGCCCTTCGATAAGGTCGACGTCCGGTCGCTCGAGTATCTGAAGGAACTGGCGAGCGTAGGCCATCATGGTCTCGAGATATCGGCGCTGTCCTTCCGCGTAAATGGTGTCGAAGGCGAGCGAAGATTTGCCGCTTCCGCTCAAACCGGTTATGACAATGAATTTGTTGCGCGGCAGGTCCAGATCTATGGATTTTAGATTGTGCTGGCGTGCGCCCCGGATTATGATCTTGTCCAGAACTTCGTTCGGAACTGTGTATGATACCTTCTTCATCTGAATCCAGAATTTATGTGCACGCGTCGCGATATTCAATCCAAATAATTGGAACCCAAACATCCCGATTCACGGAATATGAGCGGAGATGCAGCCGTTAAAACTATGGGAGATGAGACAGCGGATTGACCAAGTGATATAAAACCTTGTTAAATTGTCAACGACGATGGAAACAACTGACTGCGTGATATTTTATGAATGGGAATACGACGACGATTTTGTCGCGATCGTGTCGGACAGGATGAAGTTGCAGAACATTTCGGGCCGCGTCCTCCGTGCCGGCGAATTTCCAGCCCTCCTCGAAAGAGTGGAACGGGAGGAGATTTACTTCAGGGCGGTTATCGACCGTGCTTCGGACGCCGACGAAACATGCGCGGCAATCGTGAGCAACCTGATTAGCCGCGGAAGCTACGTGGTTAACGACCCCGCAGGAATCCTCCACGCTTCGGACAAGGCATCGATGCATCTGGAATTCATCACTGCGGGCATATTCGTCCCTTACACTATCATAATCTCCCCGTACAGCGCTCAGAAGGAAGTAAGACTAAGCATTGGAGAACTGGCGAAACTCGGGCGCCCGTTTATCATCAAGCCCGCCAACACTACTGGCGGCGGAGTCGGAGTTGTAACGGGCGCTGAAGGGCTGCAGGAGGTGATAGAAACCAGGCAGCACCACAAGAACGATAAGTATTTGCTGCAGAGCAGGGTCGAACCGGCAATTCTCGACGGGAGGAGAGCCTGGTTCAGGCCTTTTTATGTGTTCGGCAAGATACTGACGTGCTGGTGGGACGACCAGACCCACATCTATTTTGAGGCCACTGAAAAGGAGATCAGCGCGTACAAACTTGAGGAAATTGAGAGGATCGTGTCGCGAATCTACCAGGTTTGCAAGCTCGACTTCTTCTCCACGGAGATCGCACTTACGGCCGAAGGGAAATTTATTGTTATAGATTATGTCAATGAGATGTGTGATATGCGTATTAAATCAAAGCATTACGACGGTGTTCCTGACAACATTGTTGAGGCCGTGGGTGACCGGGTGGCAGTTGGGTTACGCGGCCTGCTGGAGGAAGCGCGGTAGGCGATGTACGAGATAGATTCAAATCATTTTGGTGACTTCAACGACACCATATTTACCGTGGTGGACGTGGAAACGACCGGTGCGATGGCGGCTGACGAGCGGATGATTGAATTTGCCGGGTACAAAGTATATAAGGGGAAGATCGTCGACCAGTTTGTGACGTTGTTAAACCCCGGGAGGCATATTCCGAATTTTATAAGAAACATGACGGGGATCAGCAACGAGATGGTGTACGGGGCCCCTCAATTCAAAGATGCGGCGCTGCAAATCAGCCAGTTCCTGGAAGGAACCGTATTCGTAGCGCATAATTCGCAATTCGATTATTCATTCGTCAAGAACGACATGAGCAGGGCGGGATTCGACTTTGAAATGCCGCAACTCTGTACGCGTAAGCTGAGCTCGAGAGTGTTTCCACAGCTCCCGAGGAAGGCACTGGACCAGGTTTGCCACTATCTCGGTATAAAAATCAGCGGGCGGCATCGTGCCTATGGCGATGCAAGGGCGACGGCCCATTTGCTGATTGAACTTCTCGAGCTGATCAGGGAACGGCACGAAGTGGTCAGCCTGGAAGAATTACTTCGCTTTCAGAATATTCCCCATCAGATAGACCGGCACCGCAACCAGAATGTTTTCAAACGCGCCATGACGGCAGCTCCCAACGCGCCCGGAGTGTATCAAGTGTACAATTCGGAAGACGAGATAATCTATGTCGGGAAGGCAAAAAACCTTAAGCTGAGGATGGCTTCCTATCTTACCGAAAATGCCAGGGACGCGGAGAAGGTGAGAAAGATGCTCGCCCAGGCGCGGAGGCTCGAATGGGAAGCGACAGCGTCCGAGTTAAACGCCTTCCTCAGAGAGCTTCAGCTTATCAGGCGTCACCAACCCCGGTTCAACTCGCAACTGGTCAATTCGAGACGGTTCCCGTTCATAAAATTATCCACCGAACAAAAATTCGAACGCCTCGATTTGGTATATGAGCTTGGGGACGAGGGGCGGTACTATGGGCCTTTCGAGAGCTCGTTCATCGCTGAGCAGGTCCTGTACGCGGCGGATAAGTATTTCAAGCTTGTTAAATGCGAGAAGGACTTCGCCGAACCCTTCGATCCTTGCCTCTATTTCTATATCGACAGGTGTGCCGCGCCGTGCCGGGGGAATGTCAGCGCTGAGGTGTACAATCAGGAGGTCGAGGCGGTCGAGGAGTTCCTAACCGGCTCATTCGAAAAGCTGACAGGGGAGTTGCGAATGAGGTTGGACGAGCTCTCCAAAAAGCTCGAGTTCGAAGACGCCGCCGTAGCCAGAGATCTCATCGAAGTGCTCGAGAAAACGTCATCACGACTCAGGTTTCTCAACGGTCCCATCGGTAGAGCGAATTTCGTCTGTGGCTGGTCGCGGGATCACGGCGTGGAGCTGTACCGCGTCGCCAGAGGGCTGGTTTTCGGTCCGGTAGTCGCGGGTGAGAATGAGCTTGAGCCGGGTTTGAATTTCCTCTCGAATGAATCGCGGGTAATTGCCGGAGACTTTGTTCCGCTAAGAATACTTTTGAACTATGCGTTGAAGAACGGGGACGGGTTCTTCGTGATCGGGACAAATGGGGAAGCCGGGGAGACGGAACTGGCGGACAAAATAAAAACCGCTGCCGGCCTGTAGCCAAACAGCGGTTTGCTAAAACCCGATGAAGCTGCTTCTGTTACAGCTGGCTAAGGTACTCTTTAGCCTTGGCAGCGTACTGTGACTTGGGGTCTTTCTGTACGAGAGTCTCCCACGTCGTCTTGGCCTGGTCCTTGTCGCCTAATCGCACATACGACATCCCCAGCATTATGTATGCGGCTCCTTCCTTGTAACTCTTCGGGAAGGTTAGCACGCTCTGAAACGCCTTGACAGCGTCTGAATATTTCCGCATCGCGTAGTAGCACTCTCCCATCCAGTAGAATGCGTTGCCGACCATGGGGGGATTGGCTTTGCTCATGCTGAGGTCCTGGAAATTCGCGAGAGCATCTTTGTAGCTGCGTCCCCTGAATGACTTAAGGGCAGCATCGTATTTCTGCTGGAATTCCGCGCGGGTGGTAACTGTGCTCGTGCCGGATCCCATGGACTCCATTGCCATGTCAGCACTCTTTGCGCTGAGGTCTCTATTGATCTGCTTCTGAATCGTGAGTTCTGAATCAAGTTGATTTACCCGTGCTTGCAGGTCCTGAAGATCCTGCCATTGCTGGCTGCTCTGCCCCAGTTTCGAAGTGAGATCCGCAACTTTTGCATTCAGGGCTTTCTTGTCCTGATCCAGTTGTGCATTCGTCTTCTTGAACTGTGAGTTCTCAGCCTGCAGTTTCTGATTTTCGACGCTCAGGGAATCGGCGCTTGCCGAAGCCTGCGTTGCTTCCTGGCTGGTCCCGCATCCGGTTAGAAGGAGGTTGGTCGCGAAAAGCGATGCCACCAACAGATAAGTTGCCCCGTGCAGTAGACGTTTCATTAGGATTCCCTCCTGGGTAATTTGTTTGAAATTCGAATGAAATTAGACAAGTGTGCCATCAAAGTCAAGAAGCGGGCTCAACGAATTATTCTGCCCGTCCGGTTGTGCCGTATTCACTCCGTTTGAGACGACAGGGAGGAATTTAACCTAAGGGATCGACCTGTAATTGGCATCTTTGGGCGCGTTTAAATAGATTCAAAATGAAGTTGATGACTACCGAGCAAATACCCGTGCGCTCATCGGGCGCGATTCCAACATACGAATTTCACATCTCGCGCAAGTCGCGTGACAAATATGATTTTGAGGAAACGTTTTTCTCCATAACGGGAGACGTGATATTTTCCAATTCACGGGCGGCGCAGCTCTTCGCATCGAAGATAAACGAGAAGCGGAAACGCGCCCGTGCAGCTTCGCATGCGTCTGCACCTTTAGCAGTTCAGATATCCGCGAGCGAGATAAACGCGATGGGGCTTTTCCATGAAGTGCTCCACTTCGTGATCGACTCATATGTCAACCAGAAAAATCCTGATGCGTTCGCGAAGCTGGAAGAATGGCTGAAGAAAAACGTCGGAGAGAAGGAGCTGCTCGGTTCGCAGCTGGCGTTTGTCGAGTCGTTTCCGCCGACCTCGGTGTACCGTCAGGAAGAGTCCGCGCGCGACTTCATCGCGAAAGAGGACGCAGGAATTGCGAGAAGACACATCGTTGTAAAGGAACTCATGTTGCTTTGGTTGGAGAACAGGAATCCTGCGTTCTCCAGCATTTCTGAACTCATCGACGACTCGGTGATTCGAAAGAAAACATCTTACCCGCAAATCCTTTCCCAGACCGACGAATTCTTCGATACACAACCGAGATATGGCCCCGCAGATTCGCCGCTCATCAAGATGCTCCTCGCACCGATAGAAGCCCATCCGGATTCGATTACCGATCAGCTTCAGTTCATAGTGAAAAATTGGGAGAAGATAATCGGGCAATCGCCTTATCTCATGCGGCTTCTGGGTGCGATCGATTTCATCAAGGAGGAGGGGAAGTATTTCCTGATGCTCGCGCAAGCTCAGGCAGATAAGTCGAGAATGCCGAATGTCAGGCAGGCGGGATTCGAGGGCTTCGGGGAGAAGGGCCCGCAGCCGGTGCTGAGGTTTGGCGGGGTGGGGACGGAACTTGAACCTGAAAACTTTACCCCCGATCTCAGCTGGATGCCGAAACTTGTCCTTGTAGCAAAGAACGCCTTCGTCTGGCTTGACCAGCTGAGTCGGAAGTATCAGCGATTAATCACACGGCTTGATCACATTCCCGATGAGGAACTGGAAATCCTGTCGAGGCGAGGATTCACGGGACTCTGGCTTATTGGCATTTGGGTACGCAGTAAGGCCTCGCAAAAAATCAAGCACTTGAACGGGAATCGGGATGCGATAGCGTCGGCGTATTCCCTCAATTCTTACGACATCGCGGAGGATCTCGGCGGTGAAGATGCCTACAGGAATCTCAGGGATCGTGCGTCACGCTACGGGATCCGGCTCGCCAGCGATATGGTGCCTAATCACATGGGTATCGATTCAAGTTGGCTAATCAACCATCCGGATTGGTTCCTGAATGCCGGGTATCCCCCATATCCGAACTACTCATTCACCGGTCCAGATCTCAGTAGCGACGAGAGGGTCGGGGTTTTCATCGAAGATGGCTATTGGAGTAAGAGAGACGCCGCGGTCGTGTTCAAGCGGCTGGATAGGTGGACCGGCGATGTAGGATATATTTACCACGGAAACGACGGGACGCATATGCCGTGGAATGACACTGCGCAGCTGGATTTCACGAAGCCGGAGGTCAGGGAGGCGGTAATACAGGCCATTCTGCACGTTGCCAGGATGTTCCCTATAATCAGGTTCGACGCGGCAATGGTGCTCAGCAAGAAGCATTACCAGCGACTATGGTTCCCGGAGCCGGGAACGGGCGGCGCCATACCTTCTCGTTCAAACTTCTCGATGAGCAAAGAGCAATTTGATCAAGTCATGCCGCTCGAATTCTGGAGGGAAGTCGTCGACAGGGTTCAGAAAGAAGCGCCGGACACGCTTCTGCTCGCGGAGGCATTCTGGTTGATGGAAGGCTATTTCGTCAGGACGCTGGGGATGCACCGCGTCTATAACAGCGCGTTCATGAACATGCTGAAGAGGGAAGAGAACTCCAACTACCGCCAGGTAATAAAGAATATACTTGAGTATAACCCCCAGATACTCAGACGCTTCGTGAATTTTCTCAATAATCCGGATGAAGATACGGCTATAGCCCAGTTCGGTAAGGACGACAAGTACTTTGGCGTCTGCATGCTCATGTCCACTATGCCCGGTCTTCCCATGTTTGGTCACGGCCAGATCGAGGGGTTGACAGAAAAGTATGGGATGGAATTCAAGAGGGCTTATCGTGATGAGCGCCCGGATGAGGGAATGATCGCCCGGCATGACCGTGAGATTTTTCCGCTCCTGAGGATGCGCCATATCTTCAGCGACGTCGATAATTTTCTCCTGTATGATTTCTTCACCGCCAACGGTACTGTTAACGAAGACGTGTTCGCGTACAGCAATGGCGTCGGCGAAGAGAGGAATCTGGTCGTTTACAACAACCGGTATTCACATGCGGCGGGTTGGGTCAAGACCTCGGTTGCATTCCGCGGCCCCGGCGGCAGACTCGTGCAGCGTACACTAGCTGACGGCTTATTTCTGCCCGCAGGGCGAAACGACTACTGTATCTTCAGGGACATGGTCACCGGTGCCGAATACATAAGGGCTTCAAAATCAATCAGGAAAGATGGCCTATATATCGAGCTAGGTGCATATAAGTACAATGTGTTCGTTGGTTTTAGAGAGGTTCAGTCCACGAAGGATCTGCCCTACGACGAACTCTGCAGCTTGCTTGACGGGCGGGGAGTTTCGTCGATGGAGGAGGAGCTTTACAACCTGAAGCTTAGGGACGTTCACTCCGCCTTCTACGAAGCGATCAACGCCGGCAGCTTGAGATATCTGAGAGAGGGGCTCCAGAAGGGGAGAATAAGGCCGGATAGGGCTCGGGCATATGAGGAGAAAGTTGAAAAGCTTATCTCTGCCGTGGCAAAATACCGGCATGCTCCTCTGCCGAAGGTCCATGCCGCCTTACCGAACACTTCTCGCTACGAGCATCTGTTGTCGATTCATCTTCACTACAAGTCAAAACTTGGGGAGAATTTTATCTCCAAAGTACTGCCCAAGACAGATGATAAGTCCCTTTCCGGATGGAGGATTATGTTCCTTTGGTTGTTCCTGCGAGAAGTTAGTTTGGGTCTGGATTCTAAACCGATGAGCGGAGATAAACTTTCTGACGAATTGCGACTCCGTGTTCAGGTCAGGAATTGCTTTGCGGAGTTGGGCGTTGACCTCCAAGGCGCCGATTATGAGATGCGCGTTGCCTGCGAACTTCTTGCGATTCCCCCCGGTACGGGCTTGCCCGTTGATGATCCTATCCGTCCGTTCATCGATTTGTTGCAGAGTGAATCTGTCCAATCTTTTCTGGGGGTTCACAATTACGACGGCGTTCGGTATTTCAATAGAGAGAGATTTACCGACTTACTGAGGTACTTTGTCGCGGGCATGAGTGTCGAGCTCGCCTCCGCATTCCCGGCCTTACCGGTGCATGAAGTCGACGAACGAATCGACTTGTTGGTCAAAGACGCCTCCGCCCTCGAGAAGTCGGCCGCGCGGTTCGGGTACAGATTCGACGAGTTGGTGGCGGGGTGACTCTGCTGAGGCACGGTGGGTTGGAGAGCCCGGGTCGGACGGGGGAGGTCACAGGAACTTCTTGTTTTTTCGCCCCAAAAGTGAAAACTTGTTCACGTGTTCATGGAAGGTATCTCTCGCGCTTGCGTTCCCACCCTGAGACATTTGATGGACAGTCGGCCGGAGCAAGTTGAATTCGGAACTAAAGTCCAGAGATTTCCTTTTACCTTAATGAAACAAGCTAACTGAAAGGACCTGTTGTGCCATCGGGTGATATTGAATCTCAGCAGAAGGGTTATTTCGTATCTATCAGTATAATCGGGTTGCTGTTCTTCATTTTCGGTTTCGTTACCTGGTTGAACGGTTCCTTGATCCCGTTTCTGAAGATCGCTTGTGAGCTTAACCAGGCGGAAGCATATCTGGTATCGCTGGCGTTTTACATTTCTTACACTTTCATGGCACTGCCAATGTCCGCGGTTTTGCTCAAAACCGGGTACAAGAACGGCATGATGCTCGGATTGATCGGTATGGCGATCGGCGCCCTCCTTTTTATCCCCGCCGCACATACGAGGATATACGCGATATTCCTCCTTGGACTCTTTGTGATGGGGGCGGGTCTGACGATTCTTCAAACCGCTTCGAACCCGTACGTCGTTGTTATCGGGCCGAGGAAGAGCGCTGCAGTGAGAATCGGCTTCATGGGGGTGGCCAACAAAGCCGCCGGTATCCTCAGCCCCCTGATTTTTACCGCTCTCATGTTGGGAGGCATAGATAAGTACAGCGATGCTAATTTGAAATTGTTGAGCCCGGCCGATAAGGTGATTGCATTCAACCATCTGGCCGACAGGCTGATCGTACCGTACATAGTAATGGCTATCATCCTCCTTTTTCTCGCCGCGATGATAAAGTTTTCTCCTCTGCCTGAATTGAATACCAGGGATGAACAAGAGGGAAGCGGTGGTACAACAGGCAAGAAGAGCATTCTTCAATTTCCCCAATTGATTCTGGGTGCGATCGCCCTGTTCTTCTACGTCGGCGTCGAGGTAATGGCAGGGGATACTATCGGGATGTACGGGAAGTCACTCGGGATCTCCTTTTTCGGAAAACTCACTTCTTACACAATGGCGTTCATGGTACTCGGCTATTTAGTCGGGATCGCGACCATTCCGAGGGTGATCAAACAGGAGACTGCGCTCAAAGCCTCTGCCATGTTAGGATTTGTATTCAGTCTCTTCGTCATATTCGCTTCCTCGGCGAATGATGGTCTTTCGAGGTTTTTGCTCGGCTGGGCCGGGGTTTCCGCTATTCCCAATTCCGTTCTATTCGTTGCCCTCCTCGGGTTTGCAAACGCGATGGTCTGGCCAACTATATGGCCGCTCGCGCTGGATGGCTTAGGAAAATTCACGGAGACAGGATCGGCAATCCTCATCATGGCGATCGCCGGCGGTGCGACAATTCCTCCGCTGTACGGGCTTCTCTCAGACTCGTACTCGCCTCAAATTTCGTATTGGATTCTACTGCCGTGCTACCTGGCGATATTTTTATATGCTATCAAAGGCCACAAGATGAGGGAGTGGAAATCAGCACCGGTGAATCAGGGATGACGGGGCTCTCTCGCTACAGACCTGAAGTAAAGTGAACTGAAGAACAGAAGTTTTGACGGTCTCTTTCGGGCGGAGTCGGGCTGATTGAGACCGTTTTTCATGAAAGAAATAACGGAAATCATACGCAACTTCGCGAATACATAAGACAACTTCGAAAAGAATATTCGGGCGAGAAGCTCGATGAAACATCCGTAGATCGAGATCCCTTCAGACAATTCGAGGTATGGCTGGAGCTCGCCGTCAAGGCTGAGGTGCCGGATCCACATGCTATGGTGGTCGCGACCTCATCGCCAGACGGTATCCCCTCCGCGCGTGTTGTGTTGCTCCGGGAATTTGATCGGAACGGTTTGGTCTTTTACACCAATTACGCGAGTCGGAAGGGGACTGAAGCACTTACAAATCCGAAAGCGAGTATTGTTTTCTTCTGGCATGAGATGGACAGGCAGATAAGGATCGAGGGAGAACTCGAGAAAATTGATGCCGTCGATTCCGATCGGTATTTCGCTTCCAGGCCGAGAGAAAGCCAGATTGCGGCGTGGGCGTCGAACCAGAGTGGCGTGATTTCCGGACGCAATGAACTCCAGAAAAGGTTTGACGAGTTCCAATTGCAGTTTGATGGACGTCCCGTCCCGAGGCCGGAGAACTGGGGAGGGCTCAGGTTGCGTCCGCGGACATTCGAGTTCTGGCAAGGAAGGCCCAACAGACTCCACGACCGGATCGCTTACTCATTGACGAACGGCAGGTGGGAGGTACTCAGGCTCGCGCCGTAAGGGTTTAGTTTCCGAACCATTAGCCGGCCTGTCGCCTGAAATATGCCGGCTGGGCGGTGGAAATTTTCATTTTTTTCTGCAATCTTTAAATCAGCGTGGTTACAAAAGTTCTCATCCTGGCAGTTCTGCTGGTTCTCGCGTTTGTGCTTTCCGCGGCCGAGGTCGCTCTCTACACAATTACGAGTTCCGGCGAGCCTGTCCGCGGCAAGCTAATGTCGCGGCTTTTCAAATCGCCGCAGCTCCTTCTCTCCACCATACTTGTCTCCAATGCCATAGCGGTCTTCCTCTTCACTCTGATGGGTGCCTCTGTCGCCGTCGATGTTGCTGCATCCCTGTCGATCAGCAAGACGATCGCGGTTGCGGCGGAGGTCGTGGTCGTATCGGTCGTTCTGATCCTTTTCGCGGATGCGGTTCCGAAGATAGTAGGCTTGCGCAATGCCACCCTCGTCGTCAAATTGAGTCTTCCCATCCTTCTATTGTTTCTTGCGGTAGAGAGCCCCTTGGTTTACCCCTTGAACTCATTTCTCTCGCGTATTACCGCGAAGAGGAAAAGGAAAGCGCTCACGATCGACAGCAAAGGGCTTGAAACCTTGTCCAAGATAGCCGGAAGCGCGGGCGTCATTGAGGAGAACGAGGCCCAGCTGCTGAGGAAGATCTCCTTTCTCGGAGAGAGGAACGTCAGGGACACGATGACAACGAGAGAGGAGATAACATCGGTATCAGACGGCGCGAAGTTTGACGAAGTAGTCGAGACGTTCAGGAAAAGCGAGCATTCCAGGATGCCGGTCTATTCGGGCGCGCATGAAAATGTGGTGGGGATGCTGTATGCGAGGGATTTTCTCCCTCTGCTCACCAGGAAGTCCGGTCGAAAGAAGTTCACTGCAGGTTCACTCATGCGGGTCCCTGTTTTCGTCCCGGAGACGCAGTCTCTCGAAAAGCTGCTTGAGACATATAAGTCGAACAGGGTCCACATCGCGGTGGCCGTCGACGAATTCGGCGGGCTTTCCGGGATCGTCACTCTTTCGGACGTTGTCAGAGAGATATTCGGCTCGAGCGCTGAGATGCCGAGAGAGGGGACACAGATCGTGAGACTCCCCGACGAAAGTTTCCTTGTGAAAGGAAATGCCAGGATCGAGGGGCTTGCCGGCGAGGTGGGACCATTCGATTTCGAGTATGATTTCGGCGACACTGTGTCTTCGCTCCTCATCAGAGTTCGCGGTTCGGTACCGCGTGTCGGAACCAGGACGCAGGCCGGTGCCTTTGAATTTGAGGTAGTGCAGGCTACACCAAAAGCTATTTTGCAAGTCAGGCTCAGACAGTTATATTCAGGCTCCGTGGAGGATTATGACTGAGCCAAAGCACATCATATATCTTGCCGGGTTCATGGGCAGCGGCAAGAGCACGATCGGCCCGGAGCTTGCCCGAAGACTCGGTTACGAATTCGTCGATATCGACGACCTCATTGAAGAAGCAGAGGGCATTTCTATCCGCGATATTTTCGAACGTCTTGGCGAATTGCATTTCCGTGGAACTGAAAAGAAAGTGTTGAATGAGCTTTCCCGTAGCGACAGGAAGATAGTCGTCGGGCTCGGCGGCGGAACTCTGACGAACGAGGAGAGCAGGAAAGTTGTACAGAAGGAGGGCGTGCTGGTTTACCTGAAGGCAAGCCCGAAAAAGATCTTTGAGCGCGTGAGAAGAAAGCGAAACCGTCCGATGCTTCTTTCACCCGAGGGAACTCCGTTAAATGACGCCGAGCTCTCTGCAAGGGTGGAGTCGCTTCTCAGGGAGAGGGAAGCGGATTACATGGAAGCAAGCATAATTGTCAGTACCTCTGAATTAACAGTCTCGAAGAGCGTCGAGGAAATTGCCTCAAAACTGAAGGGAAAGATCCTATGAAGCCTTTGAGCTATAGAGTGAATTCGTCGAGGATCCCGATATTTATCAGCGATTCTGATTCCCCTCTTATGACCGAACTCCGCTCCGCACAAAAGGCTGCCGTGGTTGTGGACTCCAATGTGGCCGCCATATACAAGAATTTGATCGATGAGGTCAATGCCGTCGACGGCACCGTGGTTACGCTTTTCCAGGCCACGGAGGAAAATAAATGTCTGAGGAAAGTGGAAGAGCTTCTTACGTTCTTCCTGGAAAGAGATATCCGCAGGGATTCCGTGCTTTTTGCGATTGGAGGAGGGATAACCGGTGATCTCGCAGGTTTCGTGGCTTCGGTCTTCCAACGCGGAATTGAATACGTCCATGTTCCCACGACTCTGCTTGCAATGGTCGACAGCTCCGTCGGCGGAAAGGTGGGGGTGAACCACACTGTCGGAAAAAACATGATAGGCGCCTTTCACCAGCCCAACGCGATTGTAATGAACACAAAATTCCTCGAGACTCTGCCGAAGGGGGAACTCATAAGCGGCATGGGGGAGATCGTCAAGTACGCTGTCCTGAGCGGGGAGTCATTCTTCGATTTCCTCGAAAAGAATCACGTCAAGCTTCTGAACAGGGACACGAAATCTCTCCAGAAGATCGTCAGAATGTCCGTGGAGACGAAGAAGAAGTATGTCGAGAAGGATACAAAAGAATCGGGAGTGCGGGCGCACCTGAACCTTGGACACACCGTCGGGCACGCTATAGAGGCAGCCACAAACTACAAAACGTTCAAACATGGCGAGGCCGTGCTGATTGGATTGATAGCTGAAGCTCATATCGCGATGCACATGAAGCTCCTGCGCCCGTCGAGCTTCGAGCGGCTTCTGAAGATAGTCAGACAGATTGCACCACAAAGGAATGAGGAAGTACCCCTCGAAGATGCGCTGGGACGGATGTCCTACGACAAGAAAGTAAAAGCCGGCAAGGTGCGTTTTATCCTTCCGACCGGCATCGGGAGAGTCGTCATCCGCGACGACGTGACGGCAAAGAACGTTATCGACGCGATGAAATTCGTGGCGGCGGACGGTCTGATAGCAATAAACTAATTTTCACCGGAGTTTAGTTAATGATCACGTACAAGCAGAGCGGCGTCAATATAGACGAAGCGGAGAGACTCGTACAGAAGATAAAACCGCTTGCAAAAGGAACGTTCAACAAGAATGTATTGTCAGAGATCGGATTCTTCGGAGGATTTTTTAACGGGAAATTTCCGGGCTACCGAAACCCTGTACTTGTCTCAAGCGTGGACGGAGTCGGAACGAAGGTAAAGGTCGCGATCGAGATGGGGAAGCACGACACCATAGGGCAGGACCTGGTTAATCATTGCGTGAACGACATTGGCGTCGGCGGGGCCGTTCCGCTGTTCTTCCTTGACTACTATGCTTGCGGGAAGCTGAACGCGGATGTAGCGGGAGAAGTCGTGAAGGGGCTCTCAGTAGCCTGTAAGTTAAATGGACTCGCTTTAATCGGAGGCGAGACGGCGGAGATGCCCGGAGTCTACTCAGAGAACGATTACGATCTGGCCGGGACAATTGTCGGCGTCGTGGACAAGGCGAAAGTCATAGACGGAAGAAAAGTGAAGAAGGGCGATGTCATGGTCGGCGTCGCGTCGACGGGATTACACACCAACGGCTACTCTCTTGCAAGGAAAGTGCTCCTCTCCGGATACAAACTCGACACGTATGTCGAGGAACTCGGCGAGACGGTCGGTGAGGCACTGCTGAAAACACACAGGTCATACCTGAAGGTCATCCAGATTACCGCGAAGAAATTTCACTTGCACGGGATGGTGCATGTCACGGGCGGAGGGATAGAAGGGAATACAGTGAGGGTGATACGAGGGCCGCGGAAATTCAAGGTGTTCTGGGGGGACTGGGAGGTTCCGCCGATTTTCCGAATGATACAATCGATGGGCGGCGTGCCTGACGACGACGCGAGAAAAGCGCTCAATATGGGAGTCGGGCTGATAATAATATTGCCCGCAACAGAGGCGGATGATCTCATCTCAAGTCTAAAGAGGAAGCGCGAGAACGCGTTCGTCGTTGGTGAAGTTGTAAGCTAAGCCCCCGGGATGACTCGCTTGGTCGGAATGACATGGTGAATTACTGTCATTTCGAGCGAGTGAAACGAGTCGAGAAATCTTCTGTGGAAGTTCACTAGTTATGCTGTGGCAGTATCTCAAAGAAGATTCCTCCGCGCATCCGTCCAGCTGCTTTGTGGAATGACTTACTTGGTTGGAATGACGCTATAGTCGACTGTCATTTCGAGCGAGTGAAACGAGTCGAGAAATCTTCTGCGGGAGCTCGCGAATCGTGGTGTGGCAGCATCTCAAAGAAGATTCTTCCGCTCGTTCGTCCTCCCGCTTGCCGGGATGACTCACTTGGTCGGAATGATCTGCCGGATTCGTTAATATGAGCTGTGAGGACATGTTATGTGGGGGAGGCATGGTAAACGACATAACGTATTACACCTACATGCTTGCAAGTAATTCGAGAGTCATCTATGTGGGTATGACGAGCAATTTGTGCAAGCGCGTTTACCAGCACAAATACAAAGTCTTCGATGGATTCACTAAACGGTTTAATGTCGACAAGCTGGTCTATTACGAAGAGACGAATCAGGTGTGGGAAGCTATACGAAGAGAGAAGCAAATAAAGCGATGGCGGCGGGAGAAAAAGATTGCGCTGATTGAGAGCGTGAATCCGGGGTGGTGCGACCTGTATGAGGATTTATGTGGAAAGGATGAGTGATTGTTATATCCTACAAGTCATATCGGGCGAACGAAGTGGGTCCAGGAAGTTTCCATGGGTGTTCGCCAATATTGGTGTCTACGTACTTCGTAGAAGATTCCTCCGCTCTTCCGACTCGAATGCTTTCGAGTCGGAATCGGTCGGAATGACATTATAGTCGACTGTCATTTCGAGCGAGTGAAACGAGTCGAGAAAACTTGTGAGGGGGTACCAAATGCCAGTTTGGGTGTGGAGGAATCTCGGGAAGAAGTATTGCGCGGGAAGGTTTTTCTTTAAAACAGTGTGACCGTCGCCTCAAAAGCGACGGTCACACCTAGTAATTCTACCAGATCTTCGCTCTAATGCTATCGGCTCTGTACATCGGATCTCCAGGTCTGCATCCGAACGCCTCATAGAAAGGCGGGAAGTCGGATAACGGTCCGTTGCACCTGAACTGGTTCGGGGAGTGGGGATCGACGATCAACCGCTGCCTCAATGCCTGAGGCCGGTCGTTCTCACGCCACATCTGTGCCCACGCGAGGAAGAAACGCTGCTCCGGGGTGAACCCGTCGATCTTCTGCGGACGCGGCTTGCCCTTCAGACTATTTTCGAAAGCCTGGAACGAAATCGAGACCCCGCCGAGGTCGGCGATGTTCTCGCCCTCGGTGAGCTTCCCGTTGACGTGCAGGGAATCCAGTACGCTGTAAGAGTCGAATTGGTTGACAAGGACATCCGCCTTCTTTTTGAAGTTGGCAGCATCCTGTTTTGTCCACCAGTCCTTCAGGTTTCCTTTCGCGTCGAACTGGCTGCCCTGGTCGTCGAAGCCGTGTGTCATCTCGTGACCGATGACCGCTCCCATTCCGCCGTAATTGACGGCGTCATCCGCGTCGGGATTGAAAAACGGCGGCTGCAGTATGCCGGCAGGGAAGACGATCTCGTTCATCGATGGGTCGTAATACGCGTTCACCGTCGGCGGGGTCATTCCCCACTCGGTGCGGTCGACCGGCTTTCCGACCTTATCGATCTCGAAGTTGAAATTGAATTCATTGGCGCGCATTACATTCAATACGTAGGCGCTGCGATCGATCTCCAGCCCCTTGTAGCTCTTCCACTTGTCGGGATAGCCGATCTTGTTCACGATTGCTTTCAATTTGAAGAGCGCCTGTTTCTTTGTGGTTGCGCTCATCCAGTCGAGTTTCTTAATCCTCTGCGCGAAGGCTGCTTCAAGATTATGGACCATTTGCTCCGCGCGGGCCTTTGCCTGCGGCGAGAAGTGGCCGGCGACGTACAACTTGCCGAGTGAGAACCCGATCGAGCCGTCGATGGTCTGCAGCACGCGTTTCCATCTTGGCTGGAGTTCTTTTGCGCCGGTGAGGACAGTGCCGTAGAAGTTGAAATGTTCGTCCACGAAGTTCTTACTGAGATATGGTGCCATCGAGTTGATCAGATGCCAGCGGAGGTAGACTTTCCATTCCTTCAGCGGGATTTGCTTCAACATCACGCCGACTTCCCTTATGAACTTGGGTTGCGCGACGTTGATCTTCTTAACCCCGGACAGGTTGAAATACCTGATGTATGAATTCCAGGAAAAATCAGGCGTAAGCGCGTTGACCTTGGCAACTGTCATCATGTTGTAGGTGGCCTTCGGGTCCCTTCTCTCTACCCGGGTCATGGAAGCTTTGGCGAGCCTGTTCTCGATGTTCAAGACCATTGTGGCTTCGGCTGCCGCGGTTTTGTCGTCGTCCCCCAGCAGCGCGAACATCTTTTTCATGTAGCCGTCGTAATCCTTGAGTATCTCCTTTGACTGCTTGTCCGTCTTAGTGTAGTAGTCGCGGTCGGGCAGGCTGAGTCCCGACTGATGAATGCTGGCTATCATCATTTCACTGTTCTTTAAGTCCTGCTGGGAAGTGAAATAAAAAAGAATGTTTACACCCTGTCGCTGAAGCTTTGCAGAGACCTCTTCAAGTGCGTTGATATCCCTTATCGCATCGATCTCTTTGAAGTACGGCTCGAGGGGTTTGACCCCTTCTTTGTCTGTGGCTGCCGTATCCATGCCGCTGTAGAAAAAATCGCCTACGAGTTGGGTGTCGCTCCCTCTCTTTGCGTTTCTATCAGCTGCGGCCTTCTCGGCAATCCCATGAAGGATATCGAGGTTACGGTCATACAGTTCCGAAAAACTCCCCCATCTGCTGTAGGCGGCGGGAATCGGGTTATTCTTGAGCCAACCGCCGTCGGCGTATTGGTAGAAATTCTGGCAAGGGTTGACTGAGGTGTCAATATTAGCCGGGTCCAGCGGCGGGATAGCCTGCTCGGTCAGCTTCTTCTCCTGGGCCATGGCTTTATCAGCTTTCATGGTGATAACCAGAAGAAAAACCACTATGAGTGGTGTCGAAAGTGCACGAATTATGTTCATGCGCAGTCCTTCCTATTTTTGTTGTGAGAAATAGTAGAAGCATAAGTTTGGATGGATTTATACATTGTTTGGCGAAAACGATCTTGTTTTGCCAAGCGGACGGTGTGTGACCGAGAGAAAATTTACTACTCAATGGTGCGATTGAATACTACTCTAATGTTGTGGTGTCCGTATAATTTACTAAACGGCGGGGTAATAACAATTGTTTGGTTTTCCGATAATCCGCTCTTTAGTGTTCCAATTAAATCATTTGGCGGTTTGTTTGGGGTTTATCATAAGCGGCGCTTGTTAATCGATGAAAGGCGCCAAAACCCGCGACAAATTGCTTTTTAGGCTTCATGAAAATAAATTCAAGATATGATAAACCTGTCCGGTAAAGTCGCAATCGTGACCGGGGGATCAGTTGGAGGTGAGCTTGCCCGCGGATTTCTCGAGGCTGGGGCTAATGTCGCATTCGTATATAGGAACCCCGGGAGAGGCACCGAGCTACGGAAAGAGTTTGAGAAATTCTCAGGCACGTTTCAGCCTGTTCAAGCCGACCTAGCGGACGCCGCGCAGACCCGGAACGCAGTTGCGTCTGTGAAGGGAAGGTTCGGAGGAGTCGACTTCCTTCTCAATTCGCTGGGCGGGTGGCTCGGCGGCAAGAAACTTCATGAACATACCGCCGAAGAGCTGCAGAAGATGATTTCAATGGACCTTGTCCCGACATTTAACATAATGGCGGCTGTCCTTCCGATTATGTCCGAACAGAAATTCGGACGGGTGGTAAATTTCATATCGATGCAGGTATTTGGAACCGGCGCCGGCAACTCCGTTTACGCGGCGTCCAAGGCTGCGGTCCTGTCGCTCTCGAAGGCCGCTTCGGAAGAATACAAGAATTCCGGCGTAGCCGTTTACACTGTGGCGCCGTCGACCATCGATACTCCGAACAACAGGAAGTCGATGCCGAATGCTGATACTAAGAAATGGGTTAATATAAGTGAGATCGTTGCCGCTTTACTGTTCCTTTGCGGCACCGGCGATTCACTTAACGGTACGGTACTTAAATTTCCAGGGAAAATATAATGAGCCTGAAAGACACGATTAACAACGATATCAAGAGCGCGATGCTCAAGAAGGAGACGCTGCGTCTCGAAACACTGAGGATGGTGAAAGCAAAGCTCCTCGAGAAGGAAGTTGAGAAGCGAGTAACGCCTGAAGGAATGACAGATGAAGATGAGATGCAGGTGCTTCTTAGCTCCGCGAAGATGAGAAAAGAGTCAATCGAGGAGTTCGACAAAGCTGGCCGGAAGGATCTCGCCGACAAGGAACGGAGCGAGCTTGAGATAATCCAGGAATACCTGCCGAAGCAGATGAGCCGCGAGGATATTGTTAAGCTGGTCGATGAGCTGGCGGCGAAGCTCGGCGTCCAGGGGCAGAAAGATTTCGGCAAATTGATGGGCGCCGCGATGAAAGATTTGCGGGGAAAAGCCGATGGCAAAATTGTCCAGGAAATAGTTAAGGTTAAATTAGCATGAGCGGTTTCGACGTCATTCTGGCTGTGGTGCTTGCGGCATTCATAGTAAGCGGATTCACAAAAGGGCTTGTCGCGAAAATCCTTTCGCTCGCCGCCCTCGTGGTCGGCATCGTTATTTGCGCCCGATACGGAAAGGACATCGCGGTTTTTCTGGCGGGCCTTACCGGTCTCAACGAGGTGGTCAGCGGTGTAGTGGGCGTCGCGGCAATCTTCATAATACTCTTCATTGTGGCCAAAATCATATCGAGGGCTTTCAGGAAGATTTCCATCTTCCGGATCTGGGACAAGCTGGGGGGAGCGGCGTTAGGGTTTCTCGAAGGGGCGCTTCTCCTGAGTCTGCTCCTTTTGTTCATCGCGAGACTTGGCTTCCAGAGCGAAGGGCCGGCGTTGGGTAAGTCGTACCTTTACCAGCCGCTTAGGGATTTCGCTCCCATGGTCTATAGGACTTTCATTTCGAGAGAACCTTCAAATTCGTACTTCGACAAATTCTTTGAGTATTTGCCAAAAGATAAGCCATCCGACTCCAAGTAAACTCCGCCGCCGTGGAACGGAGAAGCCTGACGAAAAAAGGTGGAGCTTCACCCAGCCGCCTCCGGACTCACGAGGATTACGAATCCCCTACGGGCTGGATACCTATCAATACAGGCACTTGTGATGACTGAACGCGATTCCGAACTGGTCAGGTCGTTCGAGAAGCTCGAGTTTCCAAAGTTGGTCTCGTACCTTAAGACGCTTTGCCAGACGGAACTTGGGGAAAAATACATCGATGTAATCCCTCTCTTTTCCGATAAGACCGGGCTCGAGAAAGAATACCTCCTCGTTGACCAGGCTCATTCACTTGCGGTCAGAAATATTTTCCCGGATTTGAGCGGTGCGAAAGACGTCCGTGTCTCACTCGCTCACGCCTCTAAAGAGGGAAGCATCCTTCAGGGGAAGGAACTTCATACCATCGCCGTACTCTTACACGTCGTGGAGACCGCGCGGAAATCCCTTCTCAAACAGAAGGCGGAGCTTCATGATATTTCAGACCTGGCATATCAACTTTATCCAGATTCCATATTGGAATTCAACATAAACAGAGCGGTCGACGATGAAGGAAACATCCGGGACGACGCGAGTAAGGATCTCCGCAGGATCAGGACGAGTCTGAACCGTACGAGGGGCAATCTCCGGAAAAAGATCATGACGATCGCGCGAACATATTCGGACCAGGAATATTCCGAAGACGATATCTTCACGCAGCGGGACGGAAGGCTTGTTCTCCCTGTGAAAGCGGAGTTCAAACGTCAGCTTCCCGGTCTGATTCACGGGGCCAGCGCGACGGGGCAAACGGTGTTCATTGAGCCCTCTGCCGCTGTTGACCTGAATAACGAGGTTATCTCGCTGCAATTCGAAGAACAACGCGAGATAGAGAAGATACTGCACGAGCTTACAGGCAGGATCAGAGAAGTAGTGCCGAAATTGGTTCAGGATGTCGAAGTCATCTCTCATCTCGACAGCCTCTACGCACGCGCTACCTACGCGATGAGGCTCGGCGCCATCGTGCCGCAGGTCGGCGCGGTCGTTGTGCCCCGACTTGTGAAGGCTCGTCACCCGCTTCTCGCAATAAAGATCGGAAGGGAGAAAGTCACACCCGTAGACATGTTCCTCGACGATTCAACCCGTGTGGTGGTTATAAGCGGGCCGAACTCGGGTGGCAAGACGGTGACTCTGAAGACACTTGGGCTCTTCGTGCTCTGCAACCTGGCGGCGATCCCTCTTACCGCCGATCCAGGGACCGAACTGCCGCTCTACGAGAATATTTTCACGGAGATTGGAGACGAGCAATCGATAGAGAACGACCTCAGCACATTTACATCCAGAATCAAGCATTTCGTCGCCGTTCTGGAAAGGGCGGACGAGAAGTGCCTGGTTCTTGTTGACGAGTTCGGTGAGGAGACGGAGCCTGCCGAGGGCGCCGCGCTTGCATCGGCGATGCTCGAGGATTTGCGGGACGCCCAGGCCATGACATTTGTTACGACGCACAACTCGGGCCTGAAGGTATTCGCCAGCGACGCTTCGGGCATGCTTAACGCGGCAATGGAATTCGACCAGAACACACTTACACCAACATACAAACTCGTACTCGGCAGGCCGGGCTCGAGCTACGCTTTTGAGATTGCCCAGCGAACCGGTTTGAGGGAGCCGATCGTAAGCAGAGCCCGCACTTATGTCGGCGAAGGGAGAGACAAGCTCGAGAAGCTTCTCCTGAGGGTCGAGCAGCTCGAAAATGAACTGCGCAACAGAGTGACGGAGATAAAGAAGGAGCAGGAGCTTGCCGAAACGATGCGCCAGGATTATGAAAGGAAAGTTCACTCCGCGAAGAAAGAGGCTGCTGAGATAAAGAAAAAAGCGATCGAGGACTCCGAATCGCTTGTTGGGGACCTGAACAGCAAGATCGAAAACCTCGTTCGTGAGATCCGCGAGACGAAAGCTTCGAAAGAGACAATTAAAGAAGCGCGGGTTCAGATTGACGGGTTGAAGGAAAAAGTCTCGAAGTTGAAGGAATCCGAGACCGGCGGGGAGAAGAAGGAGTTCGGGATTGGCGATACAGTACTGATCACGGGCACGCTTCTCACGGGAGAAGTGGTCGAGAGATCGAACGAAAAGGGTGAACTACTGCTCGAGGTGAACGGGCTGAAGATGCGCGTGCACGAGAGCGAGCTGAAGGAGACCGCGCGAGGGACGGTAAGAAAGAGCGAATCGACCGTCGAAGTCCAGTCGGGAATATCGACCAAAGTCGACATCCGGGGGATGAGGCCGTACGAAATACAGGCTACCGTCGAGAAATTCCTCGATGATGCTTATCTCGGAGCGCTGAAGCAGGTGGAAATAGTTCACGGTACGGGCACGGGATCGCTTAGGCGCGCGGTCGCAGAACTTCTGAAAATCCACCCGTTCGTTGGCTCTTTCCGTTCCGGCGAGATGGGCGAGGGAGGACAAGGCGTTACCATCGTCGAGCTGAAGCCCGATTAGGAGACAGGAAAAATCTGAATGCATCGAGTATCTTGGTCCAGGGTAAATTGAAATGAGCAGGAAGATCAGGAAAGTTCTTATTGCCAACCGAGGAGAAATCGCGCTGAGGATAATGCGGACCCTGCGGGAAATGGGAATAACAACGGCTGCGATCTACTCGGATGTCGACGTGACAATGCCTTTCGCGCGTTATGCGGACGAAGGTTATCCGTTGGTCGGGAAAGAGGCACGCGAAACATACCTGGACATCGGCAAAATTATATCGATCGCCAAGATGTCCGGTGCAGACGCAATCCATCCCGGATATGGGTTCCTGTCGGAGAACTCCGAATTCGCGCGTGAGTCGGAAAAGGCGGGGATCATTTTTATCGGGCCCGGCGCCGACGCTATCAAGTCGATGGGCGACAAGACGGAGGCGCGGAAAATTGTCGGCGGATCAGGGGTACCTGTCGTACCCGGCACGAAGGACCCCGTTACCGACTTGAGAGAGGCGACCGAAGTCGCCCGCAGAATCGGTTATCCCGTCCTGGTGAAAGCCGCTGCCGGTGGTGGAGGAAAAGGGATGAGACTTGTGAATGAAGAGAGCGAACTGGAATCGTCCCTTCGCGGAGCGCAATCGGAGGCAATGTCCGCCTTCGGAGATGGACGGATATTCATCGAGAAATATGTGTTGGGTCCGAGGCATATCGAGTTTCAGATTCTGGCAGATCAACACGGGAACGTCGTCCATCTTTTTGAACGCGAGTGTTCGATCCAGCGTCGCCATCAGAAAGTGGTCGAGGAGACTCCGTCCGCCGCGCTGACGCCTGCGCTCCGGGAAGAAATGGGAAAAGCCGCGGTGAATGCCGCGAAGGCGTGTGGTTACACGAATGCAGGCACCGTGGAATTCATCCTCGGCGCGGAAGGGAAGTATTATTTCCTCGAGATGAATACGAGACTGCAGGTCGAACATCCCGTGACGGAGCTGACGACCGGGCTCGACATAGTGCGCGAGCAGATCAAGATTGCCGAAGGGGAGGAGCTGTCTCTAAAACAGGAACAGATAACAAGAAGAGGACATTCGATCGAGTGCCGGATTTATGCCGAGGATGTTTACAATAATTTCCTCCCCGATACCGGGACACTGAGGACCCTTCGCGAGCCGACGGGCAACGGAGTTCGGGTCGATTCGGGCGTCGAGCAGGGAAGTGAAATATCGGTCTACTACGATCCGATGATAGCCAAGCTGAGTGTGTGGGACATTACCCGCGGAGAGGCAATCGCCAAAATGCTCCGCGCGCTGGGCGAGTACGTTATTGTGGGTGTGAAGACTACAATACCTTTTTGCAGGTTCGTCTTGAAAAGCGATTCGTTCCGCAGCGGAAAATACTCGACGCACTTCGTTGGAGAGTATTGGAAAACCGATGTGCCCGGGTTGGACGGAATGAGCGGCGCCGAGTTGGACAATGCGTTCATATTAGCCGCGTCGCGGCTCAGGGCGAGATCGAATACGGCCCCCCCCGACGGAGCGGGCGCTAAGAGGTCCGCCTGGCTCGACGGGAGGTTCGAAGAGTAATGCCGGCAATTTCCTTTGACGGAAAGACATTGAACTTCAGGATTGAGGGGGGAGCAATCGTCACGGACGGGAAGAGGATTGAGTTCACTATCTTGCGCGAGGAAGAAGGCAGGCTTCTTGTAAAGACCGGGAACTCGGTGGAAGAAATAGTCTACACCGAAAGCGGCGGGGGTGTGCAGCTGTTTTCGGGCGACGTTCCCCGGAAGTTCGAAGTGCTGAGCGACCGCGATTTGCTGCTCAGAAGCCTGGAACCAGACAGTTTATCGCAGCATACGCATTCCGAGATTAAGGCGCCGATGCCGGGGTTGGTTGTAAGAATTCTCGTCAAGAAGGGGGACACGGTCAAACGCGGCACTAACCTGATGATCCTTGAAGCGATGAAGATGGAAAACGAAATCAGGACGCCGGTAGACGCTGAAGTCGGCGACGTGCTTGTCCGCGACGGGGACATAGTCGAAAAAGATCAGGTCATCGTCACCCTCCGCTAAAAAAATCGAAAACTTTCCGATTCGGGGAACTTTTTATCCAATTGGGTATTGATAAGTACGTATGGCAATGATATATTTTCGTCGGTTCTTAGAGAGGACGATAGTTGAGCAGCACTAAAGTATTTATTCAATCTCCTTACAGCATATATAATACTTTTTTATCCAAACACCATTGATCGTTGACGGCAGTGATGTTTCCGCCGACGGCTCTATCGTGATTGGATAATAGAATTTCTCAACATACTGGAGCAGTTTTGGTAGTTCTGTACCACCTTGTGACTTCGTGCACGCATAATTTGTTCGTCGAAGCATTTTCCCACGCCGCAAATTCAAACACACTTCTGGTGAGTGAACCGCAATGAACAGGACCCTTCTGGAATACACGCTGAGGGTTCGCGTTCCTATACTTATCTTTGTCGCCCTGGCTTCTTTAACGGTGACGTACTTCGTGTCCCGTCCGACAAGAGAGGGTATAGGATACCAACCGACTCAGCCGATACCGTTTTCCCATAAGCTTCACGCCGGTCTGATGAAGATCGATTGTGCCTATTGCCACATCGGTGTGTACCGGTCCCGCTACGCGGTCATACCGGCCGCGAGCACATGCATGAATTGCCACACCATCGCTAAGAAGACTTCTCCTTATATCATTAAGTTGACGAAGTATTACGATGAAGCCAAGCCGATACCGTGGAAACGGGTTCACAGGCTTCCTGACTATGTTTATTTCAGCCACAGTTTCCACGTCAACGCTGGTATCAGGTGTCAGAGCTGTCACGGCAACGTTCAGGACATGAACGTCGTCAAGCAGGTGTCGTCGTTCACGATGTCGGCGTGCCTGGACTGCCACAAGAACGCACGGGAACGTTTGTCTTATATCCCGAATATCAAACCGGGACCAACTTACTGCGTAGCCTGTCACAGGTAAGAAATATTGGAATTCAGGAACGGTGGAAGAATGAAAGTGAAAGAAATTACAAGCAAACATTCAGAACCAAGTTCAGGGGATAAGCCGCTCCCCAACGCGGATCCCGGCATAGAGAGAAGAAAGATTCTAGGCTGGTTAGGAATCGGCATCGTTGGGACCATGGCTTTCAAAATTCTCCCCTTAAATCTCATTTCCAGGAGAGGCGGAAAGAGAAAGAGTGCCAAACCGGACGCGCGTGTCGCGATCAACGGTATGGCTGTGAAACGCGGGAAGAAGGTGAGCAGAAATGTCTGATTCCATAGAAAAACACCCCGGGAAGGAATTGCCCCCCGCGAAACCCGAAGAGACAAAGGGCCAGCATTACTGGAAAAGCCTGAAAGAGTTTTATAATGATCCTTCCTCGCTGGAGGCGAAGGCCCATGAATTCATGGCCGGTGTTACGGACGACTTCCAATTGTCGAATCTTACCGATATGTCCAGGAGGAAGTTCCTCGCGCTTCTGACCGCGTCGGCTTCTTTCGCCGCGGCAGGATGCTCGTCCTATCAGAGCAAAGGGGAGGTCATACCGTACAACAAGGAACCCGACGGCGTGATACCGGGTATCCCGAACTATTACGCGTCGACCTGCACGGGATGCAAGCATACTTGCGGGATCCTTGTTAAAACGAGAGAGGGAAGGCCGATCAAGATCAACGGCAACGACGAACATCCCGTGAACAAGGGGAAAGCGTGCGCGCGTGGACAGGCCTCCATCCTCAATCTTTACGATCCTGAACGACTTCGCGAACCCATGAAGGGTAACGGACAAGGCGTCAGTTCAGCGTCGTGGCAGGCTGCCGACAGCGCGATCATCAGCGCTCTTGCCTCCGCCGCGTCGTCGGGCAAAGAGATCGCGGTCATCATGAAGACTCTGACATCTCCGACCGGTAAGAAGGTTTTGGATGACGTCGCCGCGAAATACAAAACTGTAAAAATGTATTCGTATGAACTCTTCAACGACGCTACCAGAGAATCTGCATGGTTAAAGTCCTACGGCAGCGGCAGTTTCCCGCTCATCAGCTGGGACAAGGCAAGATTGATCCTCGCTCTGGAATCGGATTTTCTCGGAAACGAGGGGAATACGATAGAACAGACAAGGATGTATGTCTCAACCAGGAATAACAAGGACCTGAAGAATTTCAGCCGCCTGGTCGTCTTCGAATCCGGCATGACGGTAACCGGCATGAACGCCGACTTGAGGCTCAGGCTCAGACCCGAACAGCAATATGAACTGGTCATGTCTCTTTTGAGCGAGTTTGTCGTGACGCGGCAGACCTCAAGATTTGCCCTCGACAGGAACGTAACTTCGGCGCTCGAAGGGTATTCGATAAAGAAATTCGCCGCCGACAGCGGAATTGACCCGGCTTCACTCGAGAGCATTGTCTCTTACATGGCGAAGTACAAGGCCGCTTCCATCGTGCATGCCGGCGACAGGTTGCCTGAATCTGTGCATATCGCCGTCAATCTGCTTAATGAAGTGCTCGGCAGTACGGCACTTTACAGGAAAGACCAGTCGAAGTCGCAGCTGCTGCCTTACTCGACAAAACAGGATTGGGAAACACTCGTCTCAGGGATGAATTCCGGAAAGGTCGGTGTGGTAATCCACTACGACTCAAACCCGGTGTACCATCTCCCTTCCGGTTATGGATACACGAGCGCTCTCGAGAAGGTACCGACCGTAGTCTCGATGACCCAGTCTGAGAGCGAATCGTCTGCCGCGAGTCAGTGGGTGCTGCCGATCAATCACGACCTGGAATCCTGGAACGACTTCAAGACCCGTACCGGATTCTACAGCCTGCAACAGCCGGTTATTTACCCTCTCTATACTACCCGTCAGAAGGAAGCCATATTGCTGACCTGGGCAGCGGGGAACGAGGGCGCGTATCACGACACCGTTTACCACGAATACCTGATGAACCGCTGGGAGAAGGAAGTTTATCCTTCCATGAAGCTCGCGGTGGGTTTCAAAGAGTTTTGGTTCAGTGCTCTGCATGACGGTGTCGTCAGCTTTGACGAGAAGTCCGAATCGTACGATTCATTCAGGACCGGCGCATTCACGCCCGCCCCGGCATCTGTTAAGACTGAGGGCTACGCCGTCGTCCTCGCCGAGAGTTATTTCGTCGGAGACGGCGAGTTTGCCAACAACGGTTGGCTCCAGGAGCTCCCCCATCCCGTCACGAAGGTGGTCTGGGACAATTACGCGGCGCTCTCTCCGACGACGGCCAAGGGATTGAACGTCGATTACAACGACTTGATCGAAGTGGAGGTTGAAGGAAACAAGCTGAAGCTTCCGGTGGTTATCCAGCCTGGGATGGCTGAGAAAGTTGTCGCCGTCGAGCTGGGGTACGGAAGGACGCATGCGGGGACGGTCGGCACAGATATCGGATTCAACGCGAATGTTCTTCAAAGCGTGAACGGTCCCTTCAGCCAATGGATTTATCCGAACGCCTCCGTCTCCCGGACGGAAGGGAGCTTCGAGATTATCGCGACTATGGAACACCACTCCCTCGACAATACACTGGTGAAGGACATGCAGTTCAATCGCGGCATCATCAGGGAGGGAACGGTCGAGGAGTTCTCCAGTCATCCTGATTTCATCCAGAAGGAACGTGAAGAAGACAAGCCCACGACAATCTACAAGAACTACGAATACAACGGCGTAAAATGGGCAATGTCGATAGATCTCAACAAGTGCACGGGATGCAGCGCCTGCGTTATTTCCTGCAACGTGGAGAACAACATCCCCGTCGTCGGCAAAGACCAGGTTAAGGTGAGCCGCGAGATGCAGTGGATCAGGATCGACAGGTACTATTCGGGCACGCCGGCAGAACCGAAGATCAGCCTGCAGCCGATGCTGTGTCAGCAGTGCGACGATGCGCCGTGCGAAAACGTTTGCCCGGTCGCGGCGACGACGCACAGTCCGGACGGACTCAATATGATGGTTTACAACAGGTGTATCGGGACACGGTATTGCTCCAACAACTGTCCTTACAAAGTGAGGAGGTTCAACTTCTTCAACTTCCGGCACCACTACGAGGACAGCTATTATCTTGAACAGCCGGCACCGATGGTCAGCAACCCGGAGGTAACGGTACGCAGCCGCGGTGTAATGGAGAAATGCACATTCTGCGTGCAGCGCCTCGTTCAAGCGAAGCAGGACGCGATCCAGGAAGGGAAGGAATTCAACGGAGCGGGCGTGGTGACGGCGTGTCAGGAAGCTTGTCCCGCTAACGCGATTACGTTCGGGAATGCGAACGACCCGAGTTCCGAGGTCGCGAAGATGCGCGAAGCTCCCCTCGGGTACTACGCCCTCGAGCAGCTCGACATAAAACCGAACGTCACATATCTCGCTAAGCTCAGAAATATTTAACCAATAGGAGAATAGCCTTGTCCGAGGTATCATACGGAGAAGTAATCGACTATACAAAAGCTCCGCCCCTTGTAGAAGGGAACCCCTCGCTCGCGAAGATCGACGAATCGATCGCGAAGCCGATGGAGAAGTTCCCTTCAAAGAAGTACTTCATGGCGCTGAGCGTTACCCTGACGATGCTCCTGATAGGCGCGGTAGCTCTCGGGTATACTTTCTATTATGGCATCGGAATGTGGGGCAACAACATTCCCGTCGGCTGGGCATTCGACATAACCAACTTCGTTTTCTGGATCGGTATCGGTCATGCCGGAACATTAATCTCCGCGGTTTTATTCCTCTTTAGGCAGAGGTGGAGAACGGCAATTGCCCGTTTTGCCGAGGCTATGACGATATTCGCGGTCATGTGCGCCGGGCTTTTCCCGCTGATACACCTGGGGAGGCCATGGTACGCGGCATTCGTTTTCCCTCTCCCTACACAGCATGGAGTCTGGATTAACTGGAACTCACCTCTAATCTGGGACGTGTTTGCGGTCTCGACCTACTTCACCGTGTCGCTGATGTTCTGGTACATCGGGCTCATCCCCGACCTCGCGACAATGCGCGACAGGACGACCAACAAGTTCAAGAAGATGATTTACTCCGTGCTCAGCCTGGGGTGGAGGTTTTCGAACAAGCACTGGCAGCACTACGAAAAAGTCTACGTCATACTCGCCGGCCTCGCGACGCCGCTCGTCCTCTCCGTGCATAGCATCGTCAGCCTTGACTTTGCCGTATCGATACTCCCGGGATGGCACACTACGATCTTCCCGCCGTATTTCGTTGCCGGAGCGATATTTTCCGGTTTCGGAATGGTTATGACGGCACTAATAATCGTAAGGAAAGTCTTCAACCTCGAGTACATTATCACAGCTGACCATCTCGACAAGATGGCGAAGGTCACCCTGGTCGTGAGCATGATGGTGGCCTACGCTTACGTGCTGGAGCCGTTCATCGCGTGGTACAGCGGCGACCCGGTTGACTGGTTCCTGGTACTGATGCGCGCGACGGGACACTACGCGTTTGGTTTCTGGGTAATGGTCAGTTGCAACGTGTTCATACCGCAGCTGCTATGGTTCAGGAAGATCAGGCGCAATATCGGAGTCCTGTTCGTGATTTCGCTTCTGATCAACGTCGGGATGTGGCTTGAGAGGTACATCATTATTGTGACCTCACTGTACAGGGATTTTCTGCCGTCTTCATGGCATATTTACGTTCCGACGCTTACCGATTTTGGAATCCTCATCGGGAGTTTCGGATTATTCTTCACCCTCGTCCTCCTATTCGCGCGCACGCTGCCGGTAATTTCAATGTCGGAAATAAAAGCGGTAACCGAAGGTGCGCATCCCCCAAAGGGGTCATTGACATCACATCATCTTGGTGCAGAACATGAGTAAACTCGAAAAGGCCCCGTCCGGCGGGAAGCTTCTTTACGGATTAACTGCAATTTTCGACAGGCCTGAAAAGCTTGTCCATGCCGCCGAGACTGTGGTGAAGGAAGGTTACAAGGATTACGACGCGTACAGTCCTTATCCCATACACGGCCTCGACACCGCGATGAAACTGAAGCGCAGCATGATCGGCGTCGTGACACTGATCGTGGGATTGACAGGCGGAACGCTGCTGGTTCTATTCGCATGGTGGACCAATTCCATCGATTATCCTTTGTTCATCGGCGGGAAGCCATTATTCGCCTGGCCATCATATGTGCCGCTGACGTTTGAGATGACGGTTTTGTTTGGCGCCGTTTCAACCGTAACCGCGCTGATAGTCGTTTGGCTTGGACTTCCGCGAAACAGTCATCCGCTCCACGATACTGAGTTCATGAAGAAAGTTTCAGACGATAAATTCGGGCTTGCCATAGAGGCGAAGGACGCGAAGTTCGATGAACGACAGACAAAGGTCCTTCTCGAGAAGCTGGGGGCGGAGAAAGTTGAACTTGCTTACTACGAGACCAGGGAGCTTACCCTGAAAGAAACGGTTCTCGATCCGAAGTTCATAGGCGCGATTGTGGTTGTCGCCGTTGCGGTCTCGGGCGCAACATATTTCGGATTCAATAAGATGCTCCTGATGCGGCCCTGGAGTTCGCTGAACGAGCAGGCGAAGGTCCTTCCCGAAACCAGGAGTGACTTCTATCCCGACGGGTTCGCGATGAGGCCGCCGGTGAAGGGGACGGTCGCCCGCGGCCAGATGCCATACCGCTACGCGAGCGACATTCCCGGGGCGGAGAAGTACATGAAGAATCCGATACTTCCGACGAAACGCGTGATGCTGGTCGGCCAGAGAGATTTCAATATATACTGCAGCCCTTGTCACGGCTACTTCGCTGAAGGAGACAGCAGGCTGCAGGGGCAGTTCCCGGTTCCGCCGAGTCTTCACATAGATTCCCTGGTGACGGCGCCGGACGGGCTTTACTATGAAGTTATAACCAATGGATTCCAGGGGGTAATGCCTTCATACGCGCGCCAGATCCCCCGTGACGAGCGCTGGGCGATCGTCTGGTACATCCGCGCGCTTCAGAGAGTTCAACACCCGGAGGTAGCAGACGTAAGATGAGTACGACACAAAAGATCGACACACAGAAATTGCGAAACCTTCCCGGGTCATATTCCAGAGTCGGCTGGAGTCTCCTGATCGCGGGAATTGTTCTGACCGTGCTTTCATTCGCGGTCAACGCGAAGCACGCGTCATTCGGATTGATAATGACCCTGACGTTTGTTACAAGTGTCGGGATAGGCGGACTCTTCTGGGTCGGAGTGGAATACGTGAGCTCCGCGGTTTGGAGCACGGCTCTCAGGCGGCCGTTTGAGTTCATTGCGGGCGTAATTCCGTTCCTGGTAATCCTGGCGCTGCCGCTCCTTTTCAGAATGCGAACGGTGTTTGAATGGACTCATCTGAGCTACTTCAAGGACGATCCGTCCATGCTCGTGAAAGCTCCATACCTGAATGTGCCGTTCTTCGTAGTACGGACCATATTGGTATTCGTGATCTGGTGGTTGTTCTATTATCTAATTATAAAAAATTCCAGGCTGCAGGACACTACGAAGGATCAAATGTTGACCACAAAGAACGTAAGGTTGTCCGCTGGATTCATGCCTGTTTTCGCGATCACGCTCACGATTTTTTCAATAGACTGGCTCATGAGCCTTACACCGAGTTGGTTCTCAACGATATTCGGCGTGTATGTATTCTCGGGCGCCGTCCTATCCTCTATGGCATTCGGTACTCTGGTCATAGTACTGCTGAATGAGAAAGACCGTTTTCCTGTGAAGCTGACGCCCGACCATTATTATAATCTCGGCGCGTTCCTCTTTGCTTTCATTGTCTTCTGGGCGTACATCGGGTTCAGCCAGTTTATCCTTCAGTGGTATGGCAACCTCAGAGAGGAGACTCTCTATTACATACCGAGGATGCACGGGAGTTGGGCGGTCGTGTCGGTAGTCCTGGCGCTGGTCGAGTTCCTGATACCTTTCTTCATGCTGATTACCAAGCCTGCCAAGATGGATCCGAAGCGCCTGGTGTTCGTCTCGATTTGGCTTCTCGCCGCGCACGCGCTCGATATTTATTGGATGGTCATGCCGGTTTATAACCCCGCACACGCGGTGTTCGGCCTGAGTGAGGTAGCGTTCCTGCTTCTCTCAATCGGCATGATATTGACGGTCTTCGCTTACAAGGCTAAGGGGAATAACATGATCCCGGTCGGCGATCCGAAGCTGCAGCGCGGACTCGATTTCCATCTATAAGTAGCATTGCGCATAGAGCACAGAGGTTGGAGAAATAAACAAGATGAGTATGGAAAACCAAAATCAGAATCCGAACCAGGGAAAGAAATCCTTTTTTATCAGGAATGTCTGGCTGTCCCCATTATTTTACGTTTACTTCATGGCCGTACTCATCGCGCTCGGTATGTTGTACGTCCACAGGGAAAATATGGTCAACCGGAATTCCATCGCGCCGGATATTCAGATAGACTCAATCTATAACGCTCCCATCAAGGAAGCTCCTCCGGTGCAAGCCGCGCCGCAGAAGATCAGCATATCTAACCTTCTGACACCCACGAAAGCGCAGCTCGCCCAGGGCGAGAAGCTTTTCAAGATGGACTGCGCTCCCTGCCACGGTGTCGACGGAAAGGGAGACGGCCCTGCGGCCTCGTCTCTCAATCCTAAACCCAGGGATTACAGCGTGACGACGGGCTGGGTCAACGGACGGCTCCTTTCCGACATGTTCAAGACGGTCTCGGATGGAATTCCGAACAGCGCGATGGTTTCCTTCGCGGGAGCGCTCTCGGCGAACGACAGGCTTGCAGTCGTAGACTATATCAGGGCGAACTTCGGAGATTTTCCGAAGGATACCCCCGAACAGCTCGAGGCCATGAACAAGAAATACCACTTGGAAGAAGTAGGCGAGAAATCGGCCGCGCCGACACAGATCCCGCTCGGCGAGGCGATGGTGCAAATAGAAGCGGAAGCGATCCCGCGGGTCAAAGCGGTGGATTACGCGCTGTCTTATATCTCAAGCCATCCGACGGATCAAGGGAGTGTGATCTTCACACACGTCGCGGCGGACAGAAAAAGGGCACTTACAATGCTCGCCGGTTCAGCTTTCTGGAGCAAAAACGAATCTGATTTTGTTACTATGGTATCCATGGACGCCGTCCAAAATGGTTTCGATCCCAAGGTCGCCCAGCTCAGCACGGGCGATTGGCAGACCATGTACAGTTACCTGAAAGGGATATTTGCAGCAACAGGCAAGAGTTAGAGAAGGAATTAATATGAAGCATTCAAGATTTATTCGTTTCCTTCTCCTGGCATCGACCCTCGCGATAGTCGCAGCCGTTCCTGCGGCACGGGCCGACGAGGTGACCGCGGGACACGTGAAGGTCGGTATCGACGAGAAGCTCGGTCAGCGCATTCCGATGAATCTCGTCCTCGAAGATGAAAACGGCAACGATATCACGCTTGCTCAGATCGCGAACGGGAAGCCGCTGATCATTGACATGGCTTATTACGAGTGTCCGGGAATATGCGACGTTGTGTTGGGTGGATTAAAGAAGATCGTCGACGAAATTCCTCAGACGCCCGGAAAAGATTTCAATGTGGCCACGATCAGCTTCAATCCGGCGGACAATCAAGCCGATGCAATGAAGAAGAAGACTCAATTCTGGGGTACACTGAATCGCTTTGTCCCGGCGAGCGCGTGGCGGTTTCTTACCGGAGACAGCGCCGACATATACCGGCTGACCAACTCGCTCGGCTTCCACTTCATAAAAGACAATCATGGCATGTACATACATCCTACAGCGCTGATCATCGTGAACGGGGATGGAAGAATAATCAGGTACATCCAGGGAACCACATTTGCGTTGGCAAACTTGAAGGTAGCGCTGCTCGAAGCCGAGTCCGGTACGCCGGAGCAAATAATCGGCTCCACTCCTCAAGTTTGCTTCAGTCATGATCCTGCAGGGAATGAGTTCGCGGCCCTTGGCGAAAATGGCCAGGAACCGGCTGAAAACGGTGGATTTCAGTTCTTCCGACATGTTGGCTATTCCTTTCCGCCGAAGCGTTTCTCGAGGACCTTGGTGACCATGATCAGGACGAAGCTGATGACCACCATGACGAGGGCTATCGCGTTCGCGAGGGGGAAGTTGGGCGCGCCGGAGAAGGCGTTGTCGTACATGTAGATGGACAGGATCTCCGTGATGGTTGCCGGTCCCCCGCCCGTCATCGCGAAGACGAGGGCGAAGGAATTGAGCGATCCGGCGATGGCGAGGATGGCCGAATTGACGATGGTGCCCGAGAGGCTCGGCAGGATGATGTAGCGCATGACCTGGGCCTCGTTGGCGCCGTCGATGCGGGCGGACTCGATGATCTGCGTGTCGATCTTCTGCATGTTCGCCAGGAACATGATCAGGTACATGCCCGTCTACATCCAGAGGATGACGAAGAGGACGGGGAGCATGGCGATGTCGGGCTTGTTGAGGAAGTTCGGGCGTCCACTTGTGCGCGAAGAGGTTCGTGAGGTCGTTCAGGACCTGGGCGCGTGGCGTTCGGCGCCGTAGCCCGAGGATGAGGTCCTTGAGCTCGGGGACCGGGTTCGGTGAACATGCCCGCGCCTCGCGGGGCCCGGCCAGGTCGAGGATCCTGCGGACCAGGTCGTCGCGTCACGGCCGATGCTGTCCGTGGACGCCGAAGAGCAGCCGCGAGCTTCTGCGTGGAAGTCCGTCGCGGTAGATCGCAGTTCATGATCTCGCCAAGGGCCCGTAGGGCGAGAAGATCGTCTGCCAGAGGATGCCGACGACGATGACCGAGATGATGTTGGGCACGTAGAGGATGCCCTGCCAGAAATCGGGCCACTTCACGATCTTGCGGTAGATGATGTAGGCGAAGACGAAGCCGAGGGGCAGCTGGCCGAACACCGAGACGAGGACGATGTAGATGTTGTTCTTGAGGGCGTTCCAGAAATAGCGGATCGGCGAAGATGCGCGGCGTACTGCGGGAAGCCGGCGAAGCCCCAGGCTCGTCGCCCGCCGAACATCTTGCCGCCGTTGTAGTTGCTGAGACGAGAGGACGATGGAGAGGACGATGGGGAAGGCCATGACGAGGAGGTAGATGATGAAGGCCGGCAGCGACCATCATCCAATAGGCCGGCCTTCTTCTCGTCGATCCAGCGTATGCTTGACGCGGGCCATGCAGGCCTCCAGATGTGATCAGTACTGCGTAGCGGGAGTCGGGCGAAGGGGCACCCGAGGCTCGCCAGGGACGCCCGCGGCCCGGCCGGGACGATGCCGTGCCGGTCCCGTCGGGACGGCAGCAGTTATTACTTCTTGGCGGCGATGCAGGCGTCCATGGCCTTCTGCATGTCGGCGGCGACCTTGGCGGGCGTCGTGGTGCCGAGGCCGATGGCCTGGAGGCCGTCGTTGAGGACGTTGTAGACGCGCGGGATCGAGGACGCCGTCGAGCGACGTAGCAGGTCTTGGGGATGGCGGCGTAGTAGGCGGGCACCTTGGCGATGAGGGGCTCGACCTTCGGCCTTGACGCCCTTGCGGGTGGGGACGTAGGCGCCGGTGCTCGAAGCGGATGGTCTGGACCTCGGGGGAGTAGAGGTACTTGATGAGGCTTGACGGCGGCCTTCTCCTTGGCGGAGCCGGCGGGGATGGCGGCGGTGATGCCGTAGCCGATGCCGGCGATGGCGGAGACGACGCCGGGGTTCTTCTCGCCGGGGATGGCGGGGAAGTTGCATGAGGTCGAAGTCGGTCTCCTGGGCGGCGGGGGCGATGAGGGCCTTGCCGGAAGCCTTGTCGGTGATGTAGGCGCCGACGCGCCAGTCGCCGTCGATGAAGATGGCGGCCTTGCCGGCGGCGAAGAGGGCGGGGCCCTCGCCGTAGCCGACGTTGGTGTCGCTGCGCGGGATGATGCCGTCCTTGTAGAGGTTCTGCGATGACGGTGAGGGCGTCGACGAAGGGCTTGTCGGTGAACTTGGCCTTGCCGGCCTTGACGTGCGTCGATGAAGTCGTCGCCGGCCATGCGGCCGGCGACCGTGGAGAAGAGGCAGGACTGCGTCGGCCACGTGTCCTTGTTGGGGAGCATGACATGACGGCGATGCCCTTGGCCTTGAGCTTGGGGACCATGGCCTTGAGGTCGGCGTAGGTCTTGGGGAGCGCGAAGCCGTTGTCCGCGAGGAGCTTCTTGTTCACGTACACGACGGTGGTGTAGGTGAAGGACTGGGGCAGCATGGCCAGGTACTTGCCGAGCTGGTTGTTCGGGTTCGTGGCGGCGGCGGAGAAGTCCTTGAGGTAGTCCGCGCCGAGGAGCTTGGTGAGGTCCTTGGCGAGGTTCTTCTCGTGGATGACGGCGGAGCGGCCGGACGGCCACATGTAGAAGACGTCGGGCAGGGTGCCGGCGGCGATGTAGGCCTGGAGCTTCTGGTGGTAGGGCTCGTTGAAGAGCTCTTCCTTCTCGAGCTTGATGTCGGGATTGGCCTTCTGGAACTCCTCCCAGATCGTCACGTCCTCGTGGTAGCCGGCCTGGTCGGCGTGCTGGTAGTTCAGGACCTTGAGGGTCAGCCTCGGGCTTCTTCGCGCAGCCGCCGAGCGCGAGGCCCGCGACCATGGCCACGCGAGGCGAGCGACCAGTAATCTTCCTTCTGCTTCATGCCGATTCCTCCTGTAAACGATGACTCATCAAGCGGTCCGGGCGCGCGCCAGTGCCGCGTCACCGGACAGCTTCTCAGTCCTGGCGCCCCGCCTGGCGCCGCGCCTGCGCTCGGCCGTCCGAGGCCCGGGAGGAGGCGCTCCGAGACGAGGCGGTCGAGCACCATGCCCGCGGCGCCGTAGGCCACCGCCCGGTCGCCCGAGGCTCGAGTAGCGGATCTCGCACGTCCTTGGGGAGGGGTACATCCAGTTCTCCTCGAGGCCGCGCCTGAGCAGGCGCGGGAAAGTCGACGTCGAGGGCCTCGATGTCGCCGCCGACGTAGACCCTGGTCGAAGTCCATGGTGTTGACGAGCATGGCCATGTTGCGCGCGAGCTCGTCCGCCGCGTCCGGCCAGGGCCGCGGGGTCCTCGTCCAGCGCGGCGGATGCGTCCTTGGGCAGGGAGAACTGGAGATCGCCGCGGCCGTCGCAGAAGGCCGAGCGGAACTCGCCGGCGTTGCCGTGGGCGCCCGAGTAGACCTTGCCGCCGAGGACGATGCCGAAGCCCACGCCGATGCCGCCGTAGCCGTCCCGGCTGACGGAGTCCTTGCGGAACTCGACGAGGGCGAAGAGGAAATCCGCGGAGCTCCTCGCTCCGGTTGAAGGCGAGCTCGCCCCAGGCGCAGCAGTTCGCGTCGTTCTCGACGAAGCAGGGCACGTCGAGCCTGCGAGGCGATGATGCGGCTTGGAAATCGAGGTCCTTGGTGATGCCGAGCGGGATGGAGAAGCGTGATCATGCCGCGCTTCTTGTCGATGAGGCCGCCCGTCCCTATCCCGATGCCGAGCAAGCGGTTCGCCCCGGCAATGAGCGCGACCGGGCGTCGGTTATGGTCGCCAGGAGGGACTCGGAGAAATTCCCCTCCTGGAGCCTGCCGCGTCCCCCGACGTCTCGCTTGATGATCTTGCCGGAGAGGTCCGCGAGCACGGCTACCCAGGATTCGACCTGGGCCTCGATGCCGATCACGTAGCCGTAGTCCTTGTTGACGTAGAGTTCGATGGGCTTGCGGCCGCCCCGCGAGTTGATCTCGTTGCCCTTGACCTCGCTCACGATGCCGCGCTCGAGCAGGATGGCGACATGGTTCGTGAGGGTGGACTTGTCGAGCCCGAGGCGTTGGGCGAGACCGCGACCGGCTCATACCGGGATAGCGCCAGATTTCGCGGACGATGCGGGAGGAGGTATCGATGTTCGCGATGTCCGGTCAGCCATGCGTCGATCCTTTTCCTTGGAAACTAATTGTTGGTTTATTCAACTTACTATGCTATACCATGAGGAGTTCAGAGTCGTCAATCTACTTTTTTCGAATGCATGCCGTTGGGGGAGAGAATGGAAACGCAGGATTTGGCGGGAAAATGGTCAGCTTTCCGGGAAAGAGCGCGGAAAAACATGGGCCATGACCGTACCCGGGGACATAATAAGCGCCTTGCATGAAGCGGGGGAAATTCCCGATCCCTACTACGACAGGAACGAATTGGATCTGCAGTGGATGGGCAGGGACGATTGGACCATGACCAGGACCTTCATCCCCGCCGCCGCCCTTTTGGCGCGGAAACGCGTTTTCCTGGAGATCGAATGCCTTGATACCGTGGCGGAAATTTCCCTGAACGGCAAGGCGATTGGGCATTCCGCCAACATGTTCCGCCGGTTGAGACTGGACGTGAAAGACAGCCTCAAGGAAGGCGAAAACGTCCTTTCCGTCCTGATAAAGTCTCCGGAGGTCGCTGCCGCCGCGGTGGACAAGACCTTGCGGTATCCCGTTCCCGCCATGGCCTATCCCGTGACGAGCCCGCATCGCAACTTGATCCGGAAGATGCAGTGCATGTCCGGGTGGGACTGGGGGCCGTGCTTCCTGAACGGCGGTATTTACGATTCCGTCCGTTTGACCGGAATCGACGGTCCGCGCATCGAGTACGCCCGGGTGAGCGCGGTACGCGAGGGAAAAACCTGGAAGGCGCGGCTCAACCTGGAACTGGATGCCCTTGAGGAGTGCGCGTGCGAAATCGGTTTCTCCGTGGCGGGCAGGCGCATGAGTGAACGGGTGACCGCGCCTGCCGGCGCGTCGACCCATGACGTTTCATTGGATCCCGGCGCGGTACGGGAATGGTGGCCGGCCGGCATGGGAGAGCCCGCGCTGTATCCTTACGAGGTGGAAGTGTCGACGGGAGAAAACCCGGACGGTGCGCATGCGGTATCCGGGAAGCTGGGGTTCAGGGAGCTTACCCCAAAACCCCAAAACCCCAAAACCCCAAAACCCCAAAACCCCAAAACCCCAAAACCCCAAAACCCCAAAACCCCGAAATCCTGACGCAAGCATATCAAAATGAGATTCTCTATTACTCAATCAAATTCCCTAGGTCGTTTGGAAGACCAAGAGATGCAATATCGGAATAATAACCATAAATAAATAAATAATTAGCTATAATAAATGAATTTTCATTTGATATCTAGTCATAGATTATTCGCAGTCCATTTTATTATTTAGTATTTATGATCATCTTTCTTTTGAGGGTTTCATTAATCGCGCTTACTAATCCAGCAGTTTTAGTTTTGTCATTATGCTTGTTCAAGGGTTCTGTAGCACAAATTGGGCACCAATCTGAATGGAGGTTTCACGTATTCCACGGCATACAACCTGCCGGGAACATTCAGCATCCTCTTCGGTGTGGGCGACAACACTTTGAAGGCGACTGTTGTCTCAGATAAAGAGGTCGTTGTGTTCAAGGCCCTTCAACTTTTCAATGATGGACCGAACGGCCATCTGTGTGAGCATCAATGGAGAACCTACAGGTGTTTGTCTTTCACCGCAGGAGACGAAAGAGATTCTACACATCACGACCATTGATACGTCCTTCACGGCGGGAGCGGAACTATCCGGAACTCTAGGCGCTCTTACGGTGAGCGGCGACAGCACTGGAACAATATCGGCGACTGCAGGCGAAGGCTTAGTTGTCGGCGGCTATTGGAATCCCATAGACGGCGCGGGTGGAGTCACAGGTGGAGTTGGCGGGGGCCTCCCTGGTGTTGGTGATGTCGAAGGCGTTCTGTCCTACGGTTCCGATCGCTTGCAGATCCAGGGGGGTGCAGGCGCTGAAGGAGTGAAGGTTACAATCGCTGTCACTTGGACGACTTCAGAAACACCCGTTTTGAAGCAGACGCTGAACTCTCCTGTGTCCGTAATCGTTTCTGACCCTAGTGGACGAAAACTGGGGTATGATCCTAGAAATGGCACATACTACCAGCAGATTCCCAATTCATCTTACTCCGGACCGTACGCTGAGCCTCAATCGATCCTAATAGGAGATCTGGCGCAAGGAAATTACACTATGATATTGATTCCTATAGCCGCTGGAAGTTTCACATTTCAGTTGACGGCGTTCGGCGGGCTGGCTCTGGCTTCGAATCTAACCTATACGGGGACAGTTTCTAATGCCATCCTGCGGATGATCCTGAAAGTCCAAGGTGAGGGACGTAACATCATGGTGATCCCCTCATCTTTCTCCACTTTTAATCCTGCTGGCTATGACGTTACTTTCCATGCAAATCCGGCTAATGAAGGTTTGATCAGCTGGGGCTCCTGTGGCGGGCCAAATTATGAAGATGGCCAAGTCGCTTCAAGTCTGGGTGGTTCGGTTACTGCCTGCTACGTCCCGTCGGGTTATACTTTCCAGAGCTGGACTTGCACGGACGGATTATCTTGTTCGGCATACGTCAACCCCACTGTGGTTACTGTTACTGGCCCCGGTACGATAACGTTGAATTTGAAGACGGGTTCGTTGTCGAATCCTGTGTCAACGTCGTTGACGGCTACTGCTACGCCTGGTTCGTTGTCTGGTGGAGCGTTGTTTACGGTTTGTCGCACATTAACCTCGAACGGAATAGGTGTTGGTGGGGAACAGATACTTCTAGTGTTCAATTCAGGTTCAAATATCATCGCTGTGACAACACAATCTGACGGTTCATTCAGCAAGCAAGTTACCGCACCAATCTCAACTGGCTCCTATGAGGAGCAACTTCTTTCTCGGTGATTTGAGCGGCGGCACCCAGTACCTGCCTAGCACTGCGACCGCAGACGATTACGGTGACGTGAAGCGAGATGACGGGAATCAAGGTTATGGGCCTTTGGCATACAAAGTCGTAGGCCAAGGTGGTCTTCCTGGGTCAGAAGTGTTAAATCAACTGATCTCGTTTCGTAGCTTGGATGAGACCGTGAAGAGCCTGAGCGTTCTGCTCTTGTTTCTTTGTATCGTACCGATTCCATACGGAGCCGGTCACAATTTAGGTATCCAGCAACTGGGTCCTGCGAACCAGCCCATTGTGGTTCAGAACGTCACGACGATCTCCAATTCCTCTCCAACTAGTGGTACAGCGGACGCCGGAAGTAGCGGCTGGATAGCCATCGAAAGTGTTGTGCATTTCGATGCGTTAACAATTAAGTCAAGCGGATATAGCAGATACTGCGATACGTGCTTTTCCATTCAGCAGAATTTCCGGCCCATGCCAAATCCGAACAGTGCCGGTGGTGTACCCGTGATTCAGAATCTCGTTGTCGTAAGAGCTGACGCGACTGGGAGTCTAAGTACGGCGTGGGGATTTCAAATGGTTATCGGTAGTAGTGTATAGAACTGCATCGCCCCTGAATCCAGTG
>CAWEBD010000018.1:0-20801 GCA_963806435.1 uncultured Bacteroidota bacterium | reverse complement strand
TAGGCCCGAACATCCTGCTCGCTGACGTCCCTCGGATGGCTCGGTGAAATATACTTCGTAAATTCCCGCAAATGACTCCTGTATGCTTTGAAAGTCTTGTACGAATAGTTCCTCAGCTTCAGTTCCTGCCTAAGCACCTCTCCGCCTGAGGCGGATGCGCCTAAGGCGCAGAACAATCCCGGCGCCGGATGTGAGCCGTTCCGGTCGCTCATCCCTTGTAGCCCGGCATTCATATTCCCGTCTCCCTTACCTGTGAAAAATCTAACCCTTGTTTTTTCAATTGTCAAGCTTCGCACAGCTCCGGTGTGCCAGTACCGACCGTCAGTCTGCGGCTCCGGAGCATCGTTCCGGGGCTTCCAACCGTCAGCTTAGCACTCCAGACCGTCGTCCCAGGCATCCGACCGTCGGTTTACCGCTCCGGACCGTCGTTCCGAGGCATCCGACCGTCGGTTTACCGCTCCGGAGCGTCGTTCCGAGGCATCCGACCGTCAGTTTACCGCTCCAGAGCGTCGTTCCGAGGCTCCCGACCGTCAGTTTACCGCTCCAGAGCGTCGTTCCGAGGCTCCCGACCGTCAATTTATCGCTCCGGAGCGTCGTTCCGAGGCTCCCGACCGTCGATTTGCCGCTCCGGAGCGGACAAGCCAACACTCCGGAGCGTCCTTTTGTTACTTTCAAGTACTACGGCAGTACTTCTCGCCCCTAAATGACCCCTCTCCCACGGCCTATTTTGAAGGCGGCGGAGGAGGGAGTTTCTTCCCCTTCTTGAAGAACTCAGCCATCTTCGCTGCAATCGTGTCCATTCCGGGTACTTTGTCCTTGTTCTGCTGCACTGCTGCATAAACCTCGAGCGATTCGGACATCGCATCGCTGTTCGCCGCGAAGATAGTGTCCTGAACGGATTCGGTTAGCTCAGCGAGCTGGTTTAGGATTGGCACCAGGTCTTTTGCCAGCTGGTAATCCCTGTTGAACTCGGCGGTGTTGAATACCCCCGGCATGATTTCGGGGTGATCCCTTAACGCTTCGTGTGCCATCTCGATGAAGGGAACGAAGGTATTGCCGACCTTGACGAATTCTCTCTTCTGTTGGGGCTGAAGGATTATCAGCACCGGAATCCCGCCTCTGATAGTTGAGATCGCCTGCGCGACCGATGCTTTTTGCTCTTCCGTAAGAGCACCTGATACAAGGTTTTGCGCTGCCACTCTTACCTCCTAAGGTTTATTTGATTTTAAGTCGGCAGCCGTGCATACCCGGCTGTCCTTTATCGAAGAAGCCGACAGGCTCCATCCGGGCCCGGTGGGCTATATGCCGCTGTTTTGCACCACTGCCGTTAAAAGACTCCCCCGACTTGGGTTCAGAGCAGAACCGCCTCCGACTGTCCACTTCACTGCGAACCGGCGGCGTCTCGCATCACGCAGGATTTCCGCCGCGGGGCACAATCGAGACTCGGTTCATCTCGCTGGAAGAACCGGCGGCAAATGAGCCCGTGAGCCGTATTTGACTGAACGGCAGAATGTGCAAGTGGTTCTTGGGGAATTTGTCAGGATATGTCTGGTGTGTTTCTCTGGCGGCCTTTTGATCCGCCAACTCCCGCTTAACTATCTCTCTCCGTTGTTCTCCGCCTGACGCCTGAACACCTTACTCCTGTGTTCCGGGCGTTGTTCGAATTTAAGTTGTCCCAGGTTATGTGTCAACAAGAGGTAGTGTCTCATCTTGTCTCTGGAACTCATCCCCTAACCCCTTCTCTTGAAAAGAGAAGGGGGATAAAGTCCCTCTCTTCATAAGAGAGGGATTTAGGGTGAGTTCAGTTCAGAACATCGCGGGAATTTCAGCAACAGATCCGCACGAAATTAGACGGTCTCAAACCGAGACACTGCCTAACAAGATCTTTTGGCGATGATATACTCCGCATTGACTCACAAAAAAGGTAACTTTGGCGGGGTCGGAAAGTAGTCGTTGCGTCATAATTTAGGTAACCCAATAAGGAGATTACCAGATTATGGGAAAACAAGGAAAACAGGAGTACCTGCAGGCGATTCTGAAGCGATACAGATTGGCAGACAAGAAGGAGAAGCAGGCGATCCTGGATGAGTTCTGTGAAGTCTGCGAGTACAACCGTAAATATGCGATCCGCCTCTTGAGCCGCGGAGATGTACCAGTTCAGTGCCCGCAGAACAGATCAGCTGGCCGCCCGAGGAGGTATGACGATCCGGTTATCCTTGAGGCTCTTAAGCGGATATGGAGTATGCTAAACCTTCCGTGCTCCAAGAGGCTCAAGGCGGCCCTGCCACTGTGGCTGCCAGACTACGAGGCTCATTACCGCACCGTCGTGACCTCACAACAGCGTTTGCTACTCTTGTCAATCTCTCCTTCAACTATTGATCGTCTGATGGCTCCAATCAGAGATAAGGCACGTAAGCGAGGACTCTGTACCACCAAGCCAGGCTCTCTACTCAAGCAGCACATCCCGATCGCAACGGACCAGTGGGATGAGAAGCGACCGGGATTTCTGGAAGTCCGTCCGTGTGCATCACGGACGGATTCGTTTTTACCGTCAATTGCATAGATATGGCTACCGGATGGCGTGAGCAGCGAGCTGTCTGCGGTAAAGGTGAGCGCGGTGTTCTTGAAGCCCTCAAAGACGTTGAAGAAAAGCTTCCATTCCCGCTCCTCGGATTTGATTGCGACAACGGCAGCGAGTTCTTAAACTGGCATATCCACAAACACTTCACCGACAGAAGGCCACCTGTCCAGTACACCCGTTCTCGTCCGTACCACAAAAACGATCCGTCCATGGATCACACGGACGGACTCATGTCGAAGAGAAAAACTGGACCCTCGTCCGTCAATACATCGGCTACCAACGACTCGCTAAAGCTCACTTAGCCCAAGAGCTCAACAGTCTTTACTCATCCGAATGGAGACTCCTCATGAACTTCTTCGTCCCATCTACAAAATTAACTGCAAAGCTCCGGCATGGTTCTCAGATCGTCAAGAAGTACGATCTTCCAAAAACTCCTTTCCAGCGTCTGCTTGAGTCTCGCCTAATCTCCAAGAAAACAAAAGACAAACTCCGGAATCTCTTTTCCTCCCTCCACCCGTTTCAACTTCAACGTCAGGTCCAAAAGAAAATAGATCCCATCCTTAACCAAGCTGACCCTTTACCCAAATACATCCTCAAACACAATGAACTTTCATGATTTACGGTTACATTTTATTATGAGGCAACACGCCGCAAGGATACACTCCGCGGAACAGCGCAGCCGCCCGGTCAACCCACCAGGTCGAGTACCGCCCTGAAATCGTCCGGCAGCTCAGAGTCGAAATGGAGATGCGCCTTCGTCGCCGGATGTATGAACCCAAGCGTCTTCGCGTGAAGTGCCTGTCGGTCTATTATCTTCAGGAGGTTCGTAACTTCCTGCCTGAACTTCGGCGTTGGGTCGCCATAGTTTATCCGCCTCCCGTGATATGTCGGGTCGCCGAAAACCGGGTGACCTATGTGCGATAGGTGCACGCGGATCTGGTGAGTCCTCCCGGTGTAGAGCTTCAGCCTCACGAGAGAAAGGTACCGGAATTCCTTCAGCACCTCATATTCCGTCGCCGCGAACTTCCCTTCTTCCACAACCGCGAACTTCTTCCTGTCGCTCTTGCTTCGCCCGAGGTCGGCCTCGATCATCCCGCGGGACGTGGAGAGCTTTCCCCAGACTATCGCCCAGTACTCGCGGTCGATCGTGTGGTCGAAGAATTGCCGCGCGAGGGACGCGTGCGTCACGTCGTCTTTTGCCGCAACTATCAATCCGCTTGTGTCCTTGTCGAGCCTGTGGACTATCCCCGGCCGGACATGCGGATCGTTGATAGTAGAGAGTCTGTTGCAGTGGAATAGGAGCGCGTTGGCGAGCGTACCCGTCCAGTTGCCGTGTCCCGGGTGCGTCACCATTCCGGCCGGCTTGTTTACGACGATCAGGTGCTCGTCTTCAAACACCACATTCAGCGGGATATCTTCCGGCACCGCCTTGTCCGGCGGAGCTGAGGTCGGTACGATCACCGTGATCCGGTCGTCCGGGAGTATCCTGTAGCTGGAACGTACCGGTTCCCCGTTGACCATGACGCAGTCGTCTTCAATATATTTCTGGATTTTTGCCCGGCTGGAATTTTCAAGCTGTGCGGCGAGGAATTTATCTATCCGCTCTTTTTTCTGCCCTGCCGTCACGACAATGTCGAACCTCTTTCGCCCCGGTTCCGCCTGAACGGAAACCCGCGCGTCAGACTGGGCCGTTTGGTCGGTTGCCTGTGTTCGCTTCTTCACCGTTCCCGCGCTCATTTCCGATCCCTCCTCCGCCGGCGATTTCCAGTTCCTCCCGCCGTCCAGCCATGCTCCCCTGAAAGAAGATCAGCATGACAACCCCGATTGTGATCGCAGCGTCGGCTATGTTGAAAACAAAAGGCAGGTGGAAGAGGTTGATATCTATAAAATCGACGACCTTTCCCTGGAACAAAGAAGTCCCGTCGAAAATCGGGCCTAAGAGCACCCGGTCGATCATGTTCCCGACCGCGCCGCCGAGTATGAGCCCGAACGAAAGCCTTATCCCCATCCCCTGCCGGCGGACCTTGTAGAGATAAGCGAGTATCGCGATGCTGGCGACGAGCGAAAAGACGGCGAACAGCTCCGTAAAAGACGGCCCTAACCCGAAAGCGGTACCGGGGTTCCTCACGTATGTTATCCGCAAAACCTTTCCGAGGATTTCCCTGCTCGAATAGAGCGTCATTCCCTGCACGTCGATGCCGAGGAAAGGAATTCGTATCCCCCTGACGAGCAGCTTCGTCACCTGGTCTGCAAGTACAACCGAGAGAGTCGCGTAAAGGACTTTCAAGCTGCCGCCTGTTTGTGTGGGTGAAGGGTAGTTCAGCCTTTTGTGGAGGTCTCGCCCGTGTGCCCCTGCGGGCCGGAGGATGCCGGCGGATCTGTTATGGGCGCAGCTTGTTCACCGCCGTGCGCGAGTTCTCCCCCCATGGCGACCTGCAAATCGGACTCTTCAACCGTCCGCCTGTGAAAAATGAGGAGCATGATCACGCCGATGGTGACCGACGCATCCGCGATGTTGAATACCGGGAACCTCGAAAAATTGTATCCGAAGAGGCTGAAGTTAAAAAAATTGAAATCTATGAAGTCGACCACCCGGCCGTGAAAAAAAGCCGTGCCGTCGAACAGCGGTCCGTAGAAAACGCGGTCGATCAGGTTGCCTATCGCGCCGCCGAGGATGAGCGCCAGCGAGAACCTGACAACCCTGCTCTCCTGTCTGACTTTGTATAAGTAGAGAAAAATAGCAAGGCTGGCGATGATGGAGAATATCGCAAAGAACGATTTCCATCCGAAGTCGATCCCGAACGCCATGCCGGGATTCTCGATGTATGTGAACCGCAGGAAGTTACCGATGATCGGCTTGCTGGAATATAGAGGCATACCGATGATGTTTATCCCCAGGCCAGGTATATGCAGGCCTCTGATCAGAAGCTTCGTGGCCTGGTCCGCGACTACGACCGAAAGGGTTACGAAAAGTACCTTCAAATCACTGGCCTCTCTTCAGCTTGCATGAAATGCAGAGCTGGGCGTGAGGGACGGCTTCGAGTCTCGCCTTGTCGATCAGCTTCCCGCAATCCTGGCAAAAGCCGTACACTCCACGGTCGATCCTCTTTATCGCGTCGTCGAGGTACTCGAGGAACTTTCTCTGGCGCGCCGCGAGGAGGTAGTTCTTCTCCTTCTCCATCGTGTCGGTGCCCTGTTCCATGTGCAGCGAATAGGGAGAGCTCTCCTCGAAATAATCGCCGCCGGTATTGTCGGTCAGCGTCTCGTGTATGAGCTCGAGCTCTTCGATTATCTGCTTCCGCTTGTCGAGTATGATCACGCGGAAGTGTTCGAGCTCCGTCTTGTTATAACCCTTCTTCGGCGGAGCCGCTTTCACCGCCGCCTTGACCACCGGCTTAGCCGTCTTGCCGACCGGCTTGCGCTTCGCTGCCGCCGCCTTCTTCACCGGCTTTCGGTTTCGCCGCTTTTTTCGTCTTTGCCGCTGTTTTCTTTGCCATTTTCAAACTCCTTTGCTTGCCCTGCTGACTAAAATTTTAAACTTCTGTTTGTCTATTTCAACATCTTCGGAATACCCTCCGGGATACTCCTTTGAATTCAGCTCCTTCGTCGTTGAAAGCTCGACGGCGAGCGTCTCTGATCTTATATATTCGGATAATTTTGTCACCGCATCAGCGAAATCGTCGGGACACTCTATAGCGACGCGTATCCTGTCGGTCACCTCGAATCCCGCGCTCTTCCTGAGGTTCTGGATCCGATTCACGAACTCGCGGGCTATCCCTTCCCGCCTCAGGTCGTCGTCAAGCTCCGTGTCCAACGCCACCGTCAGCCCGCCGTCCGACTCGACCAGCCAGCCTGAAAGTTCCTGGCTGAATATCTCGACGTCGGCAAGCACGATATGAAACGCCTTTGAATCGACGTGCAGGTCGATCACTCCGGCTTTCTCGAGTTCCTTAATCTGCTTTGAACTCATCGACTTGATGAGCTCGGCGACCAGCTTGACGTCCTTCCCGAATTTCGGCCCGATCGATTTGAAGTTCGGTTTCGCGCCCTTGTTCACGAATTCCGAATCGTCGTCGACGTACATCACCGATTTGACGTTAAGTTCGTCGAGTATAACGCCTTCGACCTGTGAAATAGTTTCACGCAAGTGCGGCGAGGAGACCGGGATGATGATCCTTCGAAGAGGCTGGCGGACTTTTATGTTTGACTTCGCCCTCATTGCCCTCGCGAGGTAGACGATCTTCTCGGCAAGCGCCATTTTCTCCTCAAGCTCGGCGTTAATCTCCTTTACCTTTACTTCGGGATAAGCAGACAGGTGTACCGACTCGAAAGGCTCCAGCTTCGTTATCCCGTTCAGGCTGCGGTAGAGTTCCTCCGAGAGGAAAGGCGCGAACGGCGACATCAGCTTGACAACCGTAATGAGACACTCGTAGAGCGTCTGGTAAGCAGAGAGCTTGTCTTTCGCCATTTCACCCTTCCAGAACCGGCGCCTGCTTCTTCTCACGTACCAGTTGGAAAGCTGGTCGATAGTGAAATCGGAAACCGCCCTCGCCGCTCTCGTCACGTCGTAGGCGTCCATCCACGTCGCGTAGTCTCTGACCAGCGAGTTCATCACGGAGATTATCCAGCGGTCGATCTCCAGGCGTTCCTCGACGGGTATTCTTGGTTCCGCGTATGTGAAGCCGTCGATGTTCGCGTAGAGCGTGAAGAATGCGTATGTGTTCAGGAGCGTGCTGAAAAACTTCCTCTGCGTCTCGACAAGTCCGCCCTCGTCGAAGAGTTTCGGCTTGTAAGGCGGGCTCGAGGCGATCAGGTACCAGCGGACGGCATCGGCGCCGTACTCGGCGATGACCTTGAACGGGTCGACGACGTTGCCTTTCGACTTCGACATCTTCTGCCCGTCCTTGTCGAGTATGAGCTCGTGGCTGATGACGTTCTTATATGCCGGGCTCCCGAAAAGGAATGTCGCGATCGCGTGCATCGAGTAGAACCATCCGCGCGTCTGGTCGATCCCTTCAGAGATGAAATCGGCCGGGAAGTGGGCTTCGAACCACTCTTTGTTTTCGAAAGGATAATGATACTGCGCGAACGGCATCGAGCCGGAATCGAACCAAACGTCGATCAGTTCCGGTGTGCGCTTCATTTCGCCGCCGCACTTCTCGCATTTCAACGTGATCGCGTCGACGAACGGCTTGTGCAGGTCAAGGTTAGCGGGTACGTCCTTTCCAATCTTGCGCAGCTCTTCGATGCTTCCGACGGAACGCGTGTGCCCGCACTTCTCGTTCCCGCAGACCCAGATGTTGAGCGGCGTCCCCCAGAAGCGGTCGCGCGACAGCGCCCAGTCCTTGTTCTCTTCGAGCCAGTTGCCGAACCTTCCGGTGCCGACTTCCGGCGGAACCCAGTTGATCGTCTTGTTCAGCTCGACCATCTTCGGCGCGAATTTCGTCGTCGCGATGTACCACGACGCAGCGCGCGTAGTAGAGGAGCGGCGTCTTGCATCGCCAGCAGTGCGGATAGCTGTGAGTGATCGTCTCTTTCTTGTAGAGAAGTCCGCGGCGCTTGAGGTTTTCGATGATCTCCGGATCCGCCTCTTTGACGAACTTGCCGGCAAAGTCGGTTACTTCCGGCGTCATGTTGCCGCTCTTATCGACAGGCTGGAGAAACGGAAGGTCGTACGCCCTGCCGGTCTGGTAGTCGTCCTCGCCGAACGCCGGGGCGATGTGGACGATTCCGGTGCCGTCGTTCATCGTCACGAAATCGCCGTGAGTCACGTAGAACCCTTTTTTGGTGACGGGCTTGTAATCGAAAAGCCTCTCGTACTCTTTATTAAGGAGCTCGCTTCCCTTGAACTCGGACTCGATGGAGTAGTCGCCGTCGAGCACGCCGACCCGGCTTCTGGCAAGGATCAGGATCTGCCCCTTGCTCTCGACCTTCACATAATCTTCGTTCTTGTTGATCGCAATAGCAACGTTGGAAGGAAGCGTCCAGGGGGTTGTCGTCCAGACGAGGAAGTACGTGTTTTCTTCCCCCTTCACCTTCAGTTTGATGTATATCGTAGTATCCTTGACGTCCTCGTAACCGAGCGAGACCTCGTGCGACGAAAGCGAGGTTTCGCAGCGCGGGCAGTACGGCTGGATCTTGTATCCTTTATATATCAGGCCGGCATCGAAAAGCTTCTTGAGCGCCCACCAGACCGACTCGATGTAGTTGTTCTCGCAGGTGATGTAGGCGTCGTTAAGGTCGACCCAGTAGCCGATGCGCTCGGTCATCAGCTCCCAGTCGTCCTTGTATTCGAAGACCGATTGCTTGCAGAGGGCGTTGAACTTCTCGATGCCGTAATCGACGATCTCGTCCTTGTGCTTGAAACCGAGCTTCTTCTCGACTTCGATCTCGACCGGCAGGCCGTGCGTGTCCCAGCCGGCTTTGCGGTGGACCTGGAACCCGCGCATCGTCTTGTAACGGCAGACGAGATCCTTCAGCGTGCGTGCCATGACGTGGTGGATGCCCGGGCGGCCGTTCGCCGTCGGCGGGCCTTCGTAAAACGTGAAGTTGGGCTTGCCTGCGCGTTCGCTCACGCTCTTCTCGAAAATCCCGTTCTTCTTCCAGAACTCCAGCACCTCGTGCTCGAGGTCGGAATATTTCAGCTTATCGCTTATCTCTTTGAATTTGCTCATTGTATAAATCGATCAATCCAGAAAACGTGTTTCGTGTTCAGCCCCTACGGGGCTGTGTCTTTCTTCTTCTCTTTCTACAAACATTTCGTCCCTACGGGACTCGACCCGGCTTGCCTGGTCTACTATAAATACCTCGCGATTACGGCGCTCCAAAACCGAACATGTCTCGGGCGGGTCCCAGGATTTCAGGATGCTTCTATTTCCTATCTCTTTGCCCTTTAACCTTTTACCGTTAACCTCTTGACCTTTTAACCTGTTCACCTCTTTACCCCGCCCCGTCATAGCCGGGTCTTTGACTTCGGCGGGTCTCCGCTTCGCCACGACTTTTCACCTCTTGGAAAAATACGAAATCGCGTAGAGCACCAGCGACAGCAGCACGGAGAGAACGATGCTCGTGACTATCGGGAAATAGAGCTGAAAGTTCTTCCCTTTGATATGGATGTCGCCCGGGAGCTTCCCGAAGAAGGGGAAATTCATCTTCTCGGATAACATAAACAGAATCCCCGTAACGATTATTATGGCGCCGACAACTACGAGAGTCTTCCCGAATCCCTGAAGGCCTTCCATTTATGAGACGATCCATGGATGCGTCAATCCTGTATGCCATCGGGGGGAATCATGGCTTCGGTATTTCCAGGTCTCTGCAAATCTTTTCCGCAAGATAGTCAATTATTTCCTTGTGTCGTGGCATTGTGTAAGTCTTCTTAGACTTCCGATTGACATTAACACTCTGCTTGCTGCCTTCTCGAAGAAATTCACACCCATGCTTCTCCAAATGACGAATCAAATCTGAGCGCCTCAATCCTCAGCTTGCCAAATTCAGTTCTTCTTTAATGACTTCCTTGCCGGCAATTGTCTCCTCTGCTAACTGTCTGTTTGCATGAAGAACCAGCTCAACGGCCTCCGCGAGGTTTGCGCGAGCCTCCTCAAGGGTCCTTCCCTGAGTATTTGCGCCAGGCAACTCCTCCACAAAACCGACATACCCTTGGGGGAATTTCTGAAAAACCGCAGTCAACGTCACTCTAAACCTCCCTTTACCATATACATTCCATATATTCCATCATTACAATGATCAAATTCTCTCGATCACTGCTTTCATCAATTTCGTCAGCTTCGGCTGAGCTCCGTTCGCGACGCGGATTATTTCCTGGACGTCGGCCGGGACGAGCGAATCAGGAAAGCATTCGTCCGTGATCACTGAAAAGCCGCACACTTTCATTCCCATATGAACCGCGACGATATCTTCCGGAACTGTCGACATTCCGACGGCGTCCGCGCCTATCATCCGGAGGAACCTGTACTCCGCGCGCGTTTCGAGGCTCGGTCCGGTCATGGCCGCGAACACTCCCCGTTCGACCCTGATATTGTTGTCGAGGGCGGCCTGCATAGCAATGCCGATAAGCTCTTTCGAATAAGGCTCGCTCATATCCGGGAACCGGGGGCCGATACTCTCGTCGTTGGTACCGATAAGCGGGTTGCCGCCGAGAAGGTTGATATGATCGACGATGATCATGATATCGCCTCTGCGGAAGTTCGGGTTGAGCCCGCCGGCCGCGTTTGAAACAAGAAGCGTCTTCGCTCCGAGGAATTTCATGACCCTCACCGGAAGCGTGATCTGCTCCATCGAATAGCCCTCGTAAAAATGGAATCGCCCCTGCATCGCGACGACATCCTTTCCGCCGAGGTTTCCGAATATCAATTTGCCGTGATGAGATTCGACCGTAGACAGCGGGAAATGCGGTATGTCCCCGTAATCGATGACGGTCTTATTCTTAATGTCGTCGGCAAGCGCGCCGAGCCCGGTCCCGAGTATGATCCCGAGCGGCGGTTCCGATTTAACCTTCGTACGGATAAATTTTACGGATTCATCAATCCTGTTTTTCAGCTCACTCATTTGTCTTCAGTTCTCGATTTTCCTATCGATTCGATTATTGATTTTATATCGAGCACATCTGTTGATGGCTCCTCTTTGAGGAGTTCGTTCTCGAGTGAACTTAGCATATCGAGTTGTGCTGTAAGTATGGTGCGGATGGTCTTTACGATCGTCTCCCTCAGGTTCTTGACTTCGGAGAGTTTCGCCTTTGCCTTCACCATTTCCTGGCGCGCCTCACTGAGGAGCTGGTCTGCCGTCATTTGTGCCTCGCGCTTGACGATCTCGGCGGTTTTCTTGAGCGACTCGGTGGATTCCGTGGCGGCCCTCTCCGCCTGGCCGACCAGTGAGCGGAGGGAATCCTCGAGTTTCTTGTAGTTCTGGAGTTCCTCCAGGATTGCCGACTTCTGCGCACGGAGCTCCATGTTTTCCCTCAGGAGCTCCTCAAAATCTGACGAGGCAGTCGCCAAAAATGCGTCCACCTCTTCAGGGTCGAACCCGCGGAGTTTCCTCGCGAATTCCTGTTTTCGAATCTGGATCGGAGTAAGTCTCATTTGTGCGGTTTCTTTGTTTCCAAGTGAAAAATATAACCCTTGAGCGGAGGAAAATCAAAGGATTGCGGCAGACGGCGGCGGGCTGCTTTCAATAGAAACAGTTCAGCCTGCGCGGTAAGCGGTTGAATTTGGCTTCCAGTACTTGCACACGGAATACACGGGAAAAGCACGGATTCTCGCGGATTATTCATTAATAAAAATCCGATCCGTGGTAATCTTGTTTTGCTCTGTGTTATCCGTGTTCTGTTTTTCAAATTCAAGATAGCCCACTACCCGGCAGACGGTGGGGCCTCGTTTTCACACGAACTGCAGGAAAAGTCCGCGCGAATGGCACGAAACAGACTGTATGAACCCACCTCCCCCGGAACTGCGGTCTCCACTGCATAGGATCCCCCTCCGAAATGTACGAATCCGGCGAGAATCAAATGAGGCACAGGCTTTTCCCGGCCGTGCCTCATTGCAAGCATTATCCCTGTGTTACTTCATCAGCACAAATTTCTTCACGGAAGTGAAGTTCCCTGCCGACATTCGGTAGAAGTAAAGACCGCTGGCAAACTTTCTTCCGTCGAAGCTAACACTGTACGCGCCCGGAGCCCTCGTCCCGGCCACGAGATTTGCGACATTCTGGCCCAGTATGTTATAGATTGAAATCGTCACATAGCTTGTCTTCGAAACATCATAAGTGATAGTGGTCGTCGGGTTAAATGGATTCGGATAGTTTTGATGCAGGGCAAATCCGGACGGCACCGTCCGCGCCTGATCTTTCACTCCGGTGGTTGTCACGTTCACCACTATCCCGGTATTGCCCGGTTGAGCCGATACCGTGCCACTATTCTGGTTAGACGGAAGATTGATCGCGAATATCTGATACGACGAGATATTGCTGCTTACAGGGAGCGTGAAGTTCCCTGTCGCGGCATCGCAAAGCGCGGTGGCCTGCGCGGAGTCCTGGTTCATGGCAATCATATATACACGGTAGCCCGGAGCCGCTCCGTCAATCTTGAGCGTTCCCTGTATCTGGGAATTGACGTTATAGATCACCAGGTTCTTGAAAATGCTGTCGGCGGCACTGATCGAAGATATGAATCCGACTCCATCAAGCTGCGTCGTGGTCGTATCCGCGATTCTGGGCGACGCATCGAGCAGCCATTGCCGACCGGATGCCAGGTCCTGGCTCAACAGACCTATCTTGAAAATCCCACTCGCGTCTGTCTTGCCGGAGTACGAGACGCTCTGAATTGTGTTAGTCGCGTTTAACTCGACATACATATTGACGAGCGGATTGCCGTTCTCATCCTTCACGCTTCCGTCCACTTGCGCCGCAATGGCAACAATCGAGAAGTTGACTCCGCTGATATTCTGATTCTTCACTATCGTAAGTCCTGTATCGCTCGGAGAAACAACAGCCGGCGCGTAGGGATTGTTGACGACATCGGCTCTCCATGGGTTGCCCGCGGTGTCGGCAGTCATGGCTATCGTGTAATTCCCGTTTGCATCCGTAACGCCGTCCCAGAAATTCGGTTGATAGCGCTGGTTCCGGTGGATTTCGACAAATATGTTCGCGGCGCTTTTACCTGAGGGCACGGTCACTTTCCCTGAAATTGTCTGCGCGGGAGACGCCAGCGGGGTAACAGTGCCGGCAATCGTCTCGCTGACACCGCCCTGCGTGAACTTCATTACATAACTACCCGGCGCAAGACCAACAGGCATCTTCAAATATACCGCCCCATTAGCCTGTCCATCCATATCCGGCGGCCCGTTGTTTCCGACCGCGTCGCCGTCGGTCTGAGTGAAAGCCTGCCACAGAACATCCGTCGCGGAATCGATCGCTCCATTTTTGTTTACATCGTACCAGATTTGGATAACCGTCGCAGCTCCCACGGGGACATTGTAGGACCATGTGATTGTGTCACCAGATACCATCGTGAAACTTGTAGTCGAGCCGTTAACCTTAACATTGCTTATCTGTGCAGATGAACTCTTCGCGAGAAACATGGAAAAAATTGTGGCGAGCAGTAGCAAATTGTACTTCATAAACACCTCCTGATTTGTCCGTCAAAGTTAACTCTTACGGATCACGCTTCAAACCGTTCCTGAGCCACCAGTGATTCGCAGCACGTGTTGCGCCCGGAGTCCCGACCGTCATTCATTTTACATCCAGCATCATCCACTTCCCGGTTACAGCACCCTGAAGCATGTCCTGCACCAACAGATTCCATCCGACAAAACCGGTGAAGACATGATCGGGGGATTCCTCCGCGGTCGGAGCGAGCGGCGCGCCGGTATCCGCGTCATAGCATTCGTGCATCGAGCCGCAGGTCCTGATGTCGCTGAGCACCATCATGGCGAGTCTCGCGGCAAGCCAAAGCGGCTCTCTGGTGAAACCGTAATTACGCAGGGCGATAATATCCATGTAATTCGCGTTGATCCAGATCGGCCCCTGCCAGTTCGAATACGGAATGATCATGATCCTGTTGTTGTAGTCGGGATCCTGTTTCGAGAGACAGCGGAATCCGTGATCAGCGAGCATGTAATTTCTGCTGAGGAGATATTTCTTTATCATCGCTCTCCCCTCGGCTCTCGGGAGAATTTTCTCAATTAACGGGACGAAGTTGGAATAGCTCACACGTTTTATTGCCTTCCCGTCGTCTCGTCTGACATTGAAGAACGATTCATCTTTCGGAAACCAGAGATATTTGAGAATCGCTTTGCTTAGACCGGCGGCCTTCTTGTCATAATAGCGGACATCGGCGGTATAGCCAAGCTTCTTCGCGATTCCCGCCATCGCCTCATACTCCCGAAGCTGGAAGGTGTTGATGTCGCAGCCCATTACCTGGTCACGGTCGCTGTCCGCGTTTCCCACGGCGGGGTTATTGTCCGCCCCCGACTGGACACCAATGTCCCAGTAGAAAAGCCCGTACTTGGGGTCGTATTCCGTTGATTCGCGGTAGGATAACACCTTTTTCAGCCTCGCATATATGGGTTCCAGCCAGCTGAAGTCGCCCGTCCTTTTTGAGACGAGGAAAGCCCCCTGGGAGAGGAATGGTTTCATGGCGAATTTTCCGAATATCGGGCGAGGGCCTTTTGTAGTAATGCAGCCCGAAACATAGCCGTTCGAGTCGATGGAATTTGCGAAGTTCAGCACCCACCACTTGAGATACTTGGCGTTCTCTTTGCTCTGATTCATCAAATGATTTCCTATGAAGAACCCGTCCCAGTCCCACATCTGTTTGTAGAAACCAGCGGGGATCAGGTAATCATGCTTGAGATATCCTTCTGCCGGCATAATCACCTGAGGCTGCAGCCGGGCGTATGCGGTGTCGATCTCCTGGAGCAGCCGATTGAGCTCGGTCTCGGAGGGGTTGTTCATCCCGTCCTGTGCAAACCCCATAACGGAAGAGACGAGAAAAACTGCCGGGAGCAAAACCGAGAAGATCGTTGCCGTGCGCGGACTCATTTGTGCCTCTCAATCAAAATTATCAAGATTTGGTTCTCGTGGATAATTTTAGCAAGGCGTGGCCGAAAAGCAAACCCGCAACGACATTCTCATTCCTGAATCCCGAAATCATCGGATTGTCTTTTGTTCATTTCCCATTTCATTGGATTATTGATGATATACTCTCTGATTCGCTCCAGACTCTTATAATCACGGACGATATGCTCATAATAATTCCGATGCCACACCGCCATTCCGGAGGAATTGCGATAGATATTAATTCTCTTTGCCGCCGCGGACTTGAATCCGGCGATAATAGATCCTAGAGAATGCGGCATCCTTTTCAGTACGGGCGCACAGCTGTGCGCCCCTCCAGTTTCCATTTCCCATCCAGATTTGGATACATCCTCAATCTCCAATTCATCCTTGATGATTATTATTCCATGCAAATGATTCGGCATGATCACAAATTCATCTAATTCAACATATGGCCTGATAATTGGCGTCTTCAGCCACTCATCTTCGACAATTTTTCCGACCTCATTCAATACCACCCGCCCGCATTCAACATTGCCAAACAGATATACATTACCTTTCGTCACAATTGTGACATAATAAATGCCCGCGCTCCTGTAATCCCAACCCTTCAACCGAATACTGTGCCGATGATGGCGCTGTGGATCAAAAGGCATGTTAATCGATTCTCTTCTTATCAAAGCGGAGCGCCATAAAGAACTTTACAATCTAACTCACCACTCGCAAAGCTTGCTCACATACTCCGCCGATCCGTCCCTCAGCCAGCCGTCCAACTGCGCCGGCTCTTTCAATTGCTGACCGCGTTCACGCGAAACGACTGTATACGAGCAGTTCAGCTCCGGAAGGGTTGTCATGTCGCCCCAGAGTTTTTCGTATTGAAGCGTGGGAAAGACGTCTTCCTGTCCTTTGCCCCACCGCTTCTTCACGTTCTTCAGCGTGATGTATGTCGGCATACGCGAGGCGAGCAACCGGACAGCCTCCTTGACCTTCTCCGGGTCGCCCAAACTGCCGCGGTCAAGTCCGAATATCGCCAGCATCTGATCGATGTCGATCCAGTACGTTGCCGAGTTATAATAGGAGAGATTGAATTCATCTTCTTCGCGCGGCATTGCAAGCCCCTCTATCAACCGGAGACGCCCGTTGGCCTTGGCCAGGCCGCCGCCCCGGTCCTCCAGCCGCCGTGTTATGACCTCCACGGTCATACCGGCCTTACTCTCGATATGCCGGCCCAGGATACCCGGATCGATGTTGGCACCCATAGTATCGATATTATGCACAAGGATGTATTTGAGCTTCGGATGCTTCTCCACAATCCTGGAAAGGACTCCGTTGGAGAAGAGGTTAGGAATCTCATACCAATGTCCGACAGGATTCAGACATTGCAGGGACACATTGTCCGTGTAATCACTGGCCTCGCCGCTTCTCTCCGCCCAGTCCATCAATGATGCATGCAGACTCTCGAGGACTTTTTGCGCCTGTTCGTCGAGCAGTTGTTGCGGCATCTCCAGCCATGCGAACCGAAGATCCCGAACCGTCGGGATCAGACGCAATCCGACATTGTTGCCTGGCGACAAGTATGAGTTCTCCGCGTATCCGTAGTACCGTTCCCGTTCCAGGTACTGCTTAATCGCGTCATGAGTCAGATATCCGGTCGATATAACATGAGGAATCGCGGTCCCGAAGTCCTTCATCGTCTTCCGGCTTTTCGCGATATGGGTCTCAATAAATGTCCGGTGTGCGCCATCGATCCTGCAGAAAGGATTCAGCCCCTTCACCGTGCCGGCTCCTTTCGTCCAGCGGCTTCCGGCACCTGCGGCCAGGCTCAGCACCGCAACCATTCCGGACGCTATCGCGTCGGAGCCCATCTCCCGGTGGCGAGGCATCACGCTCTTCGTACTATCGAACACATCTTCTTCGACGACATCTTTAATGGTGGTGCTGATTGGCAGCCTGTTCTGGGCAAGGCCGATCCGCCCCACACGCAGGTCCGCTTTGATTTGTTCGTGTTGAACACGGTCGAATCCGTGCTGCTTCAGGAGATCATCCAATGTCTGATCGTGCGAATTTTGTGCACTGCTCTCGGGCATGATCCGGTCGAGTATCTGCTGCAGCGTACCGCTGAGTGCGGGATTGGTTCTGGATACGGAGGAAAAGTGTTCCAGTTCAAGGCGCTGGCCGGCGGATATCGTCCGCGGATCTTTCCGGAGGAGCGCGGGTACCATGAGAGTGTAGTAGCGTTGAGGCATCACGGTTTCGCCGCCGGCCAGTAATTCCGCCGACGAGCCTCTTTCATTGATTGCAAAATCATAAATCACCGGTTCCATGGCGAACGGGATTCCGTGCTCGAAGCGTTTTTTCTGCCCACTCATAATCTCCTGCAACCGCTTCCGGGCTTCGTGTTTTCTTTTCGGATGGAAGAAAAATCCCATGCCGCCGCCGGACATTCCGCCCAACATCAGAAAACCCCAGAAGTCCTTTCCGAATTCCGATTGCACCTGCGCGATAATCGATTCGGTATACAGATTAGTTGCCCATGGAATGATTGACTGGATGGGACCGAAGAAATTAGCCTGCGTGGAACCGGCAAGCGACCGGAGGTTCCCATCTTTCATTTGAGAGACAATCTGGTCGAACAGCGAGAGCGCCTTCTTGCGGGCATTCCACTCGACGCTCGAACGAAGGAGATATCGTTCCGTCACCATTTCAAGAATCGGTCCGACGTCCTGCGCCATGCCGCCGTGGACGAGCACCAGGCTTTCCTGAAGCTGCTGTCGTACGTCAAGCGAGACTTCCTTTTGAGCCAGGACCGTGTGCCGAGGCAAAAGGCAGCCGCGGCTGATGCCGAACTCAATGTCGCCTTCATTGCTTGGCACTCCCTGAATCAGTTTAATACCCGGCCAGACGCCACCGGAATCCTGCCAGCCACCGCCGGAACCGCCAAGCCATTCTCCGAGAATCGCGCGCGCGGCGACCGTGCGGCGTTCCATTTCCGTTAATGAACCCGTAAGCGAAGATTTGAAGATCCCTTTTGAAATAACAGATCCATCCGGCGGGAAGGTTCCCAGATTCGTTTACGTCTACCTCATCTATGACCAGAAGATATGCCTGATCGACAGCGGTGTGGCCTCTTCTGAGAAGGTCATCCTGGACTATCTGAAGAGTGCAGGCCGAAAGCCAGCGGAGATCTCACAGCTCATTCTCACCCACTCGCATCCTGACCACATCGGCGCCGCCCGCGCCATAAAGGGCATATCCGGCTGCACGGTCGCCGCCCACGCTGCAGAAAAGTCCTGGATAGAGGATGTGGAGCTACAGGAGCGGGAGCGCCCGGTTCCCGGCTTCAAATCCCTGGTTGCGGGATCTGTCCATGTCGACCAAACATTGCAGGATGGAGACGTGCTGGATCTGGACTACGAAAGTATGCAGGTTTTGCACACTCCTGGCCACTCACCTGGCTCCATCTGCCTCTGGCTTCCCGATGTAGGGGTGCTCTTTTCTGCCGATGCCGTTCCGGTTCCGGGCAGCATGCCCATCTACCAGGACATCCAGGCCTCCGTCCGGTCCATTCAGCGGCTGAAGAGCATGCAGGGAATCAAGTTCCTCTTATCTGCATGGGACGAGCCGCGACTGGATGGCGATGCCTACCGGGTTATGGATGAGGGCCTCGAATATCTGCAGAGCATTCACAACGCCGTCCTCGAAGGTGGCTGAAGCCAAGGGGCCGGATGCGGGTCTGGAACCAATGGAGCTCTGCCGTCGCGTTCTGGTGGAGCTGGGCCTTCCGGCTGCTATGGCCAATCCCCTTGTGGCAAGATCTTTTCAGTCCAGCCTTTTGGCAGGGGCGCACCGCCAGAACCTTCTGAGCGAGAGCTGAAAGAGGGCGACAAGGTATTTGGATATGGATCCCGCATATGAGGATGAGGACAAAATAGTCTGGCTCAGGGATCACGAGACCCTAGCCAGAATGGCATTCGTACGGGAGAAGATTCAGCTCTGCAGCATCAGAACCTGTCCGGTCAAGGCTCCCCAGGGGGAGATGCTGATCGGCTATGCAGTCCTGAAAAAGACTGCGGCCAAAGTCGGCGATGAGGGCTTCAGAAGAAGGATCTTTACCCTGCTTCCCGAAGATCTGGATCAAGATCGCGATTCCATGCTTGCGGGTGCCTCCCAGGAGACCGCGCCCGTCCCTGTGCCTGTGCCACCGGAGGCCGTCGATCCACTCTCGGTTCAGGCGGGAAAGCCCGGCCGGAGACTGATGAATGGACAACCCGCAAGAATAAAGGCCAACGAGCCAAGTAGATCATGTCCTGCCAAATTTGAGCTACTGATTTCACCACAAAGGCACCAAGACACGAAGAAAAAATGAACAAAAAACTACTAAACCACATTTTCAAGGCATACATAAGGAGGGCTGAAGGGATGTCTTTGTGCCTTCGTGTCTTTGTGGTTGAGACCACAGTAAGAAGCAGGATCCAGAATAATCTCGTTCGTCCTCCGTGAGCTCCGCGCCTCTGCGGTTTTATTCCGTAAACCACCAGGATTAACTATCCTGCGAGAGTATTCAGCCACAGAGCCCGAGGAGATCCAAGATGCCTATCAAGCTGCGCATTGCCACCTTCAACCTCATGAACCTGGACGACCGACCCGACAGAAGCCCGAGCCTTGAGGACCGCATTCCAATCCTGCGGCCTCAACTGGTCCGGCTCGATGCAGACGTCCTCTGCCTTCAGGAGGTCTGCGGCCAGCATGAGACGGGCCGCAAATTGCGCCTGGACGCCATGAACCGCCTGCTGGAATGCACTCCCTACGAGGGCTACAAGAGAGTCTCGACCATAGACCCCGACACAGGCCAGGTCTTCGAGCACCACAACCTCGTCATCCTCAGCCGCTACGAGATCGTGGAGCATGACCAGTACCTGCACGAGTATGCGCCCTCGCCGCGCTACCAGAAGGTCACTGCCCAGCCTGAGGAGCGCGAGGCCAGAGAGATCTCCTGGGAGCGGCCTATCCTGCACGCCAAGGTGCAGCTGCCCAACAACATGGTGGTGGATGTGATCAACCTGCACCTCAAGAGCCGCAGGCCCACCAATATTCAGGGAAACAAACTGAGCGAGAGAACCTGGAAGACTGCCTCGGGCTGGGCGGAAGGCGTCTTCATCTCCAGCATGAAGCGCATCGGCCAGTCTCTGGAGACCCGCATTCTCATCGATAAACTCTTCGATGTGGACCCGTGCGCTCTCATTGCCGTCTGCGGGGATTTCAATGAGGAGTTCGATGAGGTCTCCATCGAGGCCATCCGGGGCGACGTCGAGAACACGGGCAACATGGACCTGGCCATGCGGGTCATGGTGCCCACAGAGAGAAACATCCCGGAGCCTGCGCGCTACTCTCTCCTGCACAACGGCAAGGGAAAGATGCTGGACCACATTCTGGTCTCACGGACGATGCTTGCCTACTTCCGAGGGATCAGAAGTGCATAACGAGCTTCTGCACGACGAGTCCATTGTCTTCGCCCCCAAGATCTTCTACCCTGAGTCCGACCACGCTCCTCTGATCGCCAGCTTTGAGCTGCCTGAGACGAAGATCAAGTGGTCCACAGGAGCCGAATTGGGCAAAAAGGGCTACAAGTGCATCCGGAGCGGGAAGGAGA
>CAWEBD010000017.1:0-17531 GCA_963806435.1 uncultured Bacteroidota bacterium | reverse complement strand
GGAAATAATGAAGTGCCCAGGTATGATGCAGCGCGGTAGAAATATGCAAAAGGGTATGGGGCCGATGATGCAGCAAGCTCCGCCGCCACCGGATTCAACACACTAAGCCACGCCTCAAGAGGAAACTCGGTTTCTCCCGAGCTTCCTCTTCCTTTTCCCCCCTTACGCGTCGACCACTTTCTTCCGGCATGTACCCCGACGCCGGCCTTCCCCGCTTGCAACTTTACCCTCCCACCAATATCTTCGCATATGAACGTGGTCAACGATTTCTTTCTGTGCTTCCTTCCACTCTTCGTGGCAATCGATGTCCTGGGTGTCCTTCCTATCTTCGTCTCATTGACAACCGGGATGGAAAGGCCTGGCAGAAAAACACTCGTCATAGAAGCCTCTTTGACGGCGCTGGCAGTGTCCATCCTGTTCATTGTGGCCGGAAAAGGAATATTTACTTTTCTCGGCATCACGCTTGAGCGATTTCAGGATCGGCGGCGGCATCATACTTCTCGTCCTTTCGGTAAATGATTTGCTTTTTGCGCACGAGATGCAAAGAAGGGATCCCGGCAGCTCTATTGGAGTCGTCCCGATCGGAATCCCGCTGATCATGGGGCCTGCCGCGCTCACCACCATATTAATACTCGTAACTTCGTACGGATATATACTCACGACGCTCGCGCTTGCGGCTAATCTTTTCATCGTCTATATGGTTTTCAGCTACAGCGATTTCACAACCAGACTGCTCGGGACCGCAGGCTCGAGAGTATTCAGTAAAGTGGCGTCTCTGTTTCTCGCTGCAATCGCAGTTATGATGATAAGAATTGGGATCACCGACGCAATCACGAAGCATTAGGAGCCAGCGATGGATTTAGGATTGAAAGGAAAGACGGCTCTTGTGGCCGCCTCGACAAAAGGACTCGGTAAAGCGACCGCCATAGCTCTCGCGACTGAAGGAGCTAATGTGGTGGTTAACGGAAGGCACAAACAAAACCTCCACGATGCGTCTGACGAGATAAGAAGGCTTACCGGCAACACGCCATTCACAATTCAGGCTGACGTGACTAAACCGGAAGACATCGACCGCATGTACGAAGAGGTCGTGAAGAAATTCGGCACCATCCACGTGCTTGTTACGAACGCGGGTGGACCACCGGCGGGAGGATTCGCCGATTTCAGCGATCAGCAATGGTCGGATGCGGTTGAGCTCAACCTCATGAGCACCGTGCGGCTTATACGTAAAGCCGTCCCGGCGATGCGCGAACAGAAGTGGGGACGGATCGTAAACATTGTTTCACTTACCGTAAAACAACCCGCCGACAACCTTCTGCTGTCGAATTCGGTCCGCGCGTCAATAATTGGGCTGGCGAAGACGATCTCGCGTGATTTGGCGCCCGACAATGTTCTCATCAACAACATCGCACCGTTCTACGTCTCCACGAAAAGGATTGACTATCTGATGGAACAAACAGCCGCGAGGCTCGGGATAACGAAGGAGGAGGCGATGAGAAACATCGTCAAAGAGATACCCGTCGGAAGGCTCGGCACACCTGAGGAATTCGGTGACCTGATGGCATTCCTCTGCTCCGACAAAAACAGCTACATGACCGGCTCGACGATACAATTCGACGGCGGCGCTTACAAAGGCATCTTTTAGGTTTCAGCCGCACGCCCGGGTCCCGCTCTCCGGCGGCCTTTCCCCCGTACTTCTAGTACCCTATTTTGCCGCTCGGCTTCTGAGAAGAGGCCGAAGCCGGAGACGTGTGAACGTTGCATACCGGCGGCAGATATTTTGAGTTGAAAATCTCCGTCACCTTGTCGGGGCAAAATTCCGTCGCAAGCATACCCGTCTGGGCACAGATCGTCGCCGTCACCACTCCCTCCGGCTGGACAAAGGAAGTGATGGGGAGGCCGATTGATTTGTCATCGTAAACATCCCTCATAAAAATTCCCCAGATGGGTGCCGCTGCCCTGCCGCCCTGGCCATCCCAGTCGGTGAAATGGACTCTGTCATCGTCAAAACCGACCCAAACGCCTGCAACAAGCTGAGGGGTGTATCCCTCGAACCAGGCGTCGCCGAAGTCATTCGTGGTTCCGGTCTTGCCTGCAGCATCGAGGTAGAAATAGTTCCTGACCCTCGCGCCGGTTCCCCCGTTGATCACTCCGCGGAGCATGTCCGTCATCAGGTACGCAGTCTGCTTGCTGAGTACCTCGGTTGACTGTGTATGGTTTTCTTCGATCACGTTCCCGTTCTTGTCCTCGATCCTCAGGATCGAAATAGGCTTAGTCAGGATTCCCTCGTTGGCGAACACCCCATAGGCCGAAGCGAGCTGGATCGGGACGACAAGGCTCGTCCCCATCGCGATGGAGGCAAAAGGCGGAATATAAGTTTTGATGCCCATGCGGTGAGCATAATCGATAACCTGGTTGACCGGCGCGATCTCCTGAATCGCCCGCACCGCGACGACGTTTATTGAATACTTGATAGCGGTGCGCAGTGTGACTTCCCCGCCGAAATCTCCGTCCGCGTTTCTGGGAGACCACCTGGTTCCGTCAGGCATGACTATCGTGACCGGTTGGTTTAACAGCTTATAAGAAGGTGCATAGCCGTTATCTAAGGCGACAGTATATACGAACGGCTTGAATGCCGACCCGGGCTGTCGCTCGATCTGCGTTACGTGATTAAGGCCGTAGCGAAATTGCTTGTAGTTCGACGAGCCGACCATCGCCTTTATGTAACCCGTTTTGGGATCGATGCAAACGAATCCCACCTGTATAGTCTGTTCGGCTTTCTTCACGGAATCTATAAACGCAGGATCTGACTGGAGCTTCTTGTAAATGGCGTTTCGGTCCGAATCAGTTGCTGCGTCCTTGTATTCCGGTAAGTCTCTTATCGCCTTGTCCAGCGCCGTCAGAAGCGTGGTCTGGTTCTTACTCCAGTCCCACCTTGTATCGAACATCTTCTGATATTCCTTGATATGCTGGTCCACTGCGCTGTCCGCGTACGCCTGCATCCTGGAGTCCAGCGTGGTATAGACGGTCAAACCATCCCTATATATGTCGAACCCGTATTTTTCCGCTTTCCTTTCGAGATCCTGCCGGACCATTTCCACAAAACTCGGTGCAAGTCCGGTCGAAGGGCCGTGGTATTTTACGTTAAGGAGACCTTTTTTCGCCGCATCATAGGCATCTTCGGTAAGCTTTCCGTCTTCGAACATGTTTCTGAGGACGACATCTTTGATGGCGATGGCGCGATTGGGATGAGCTATAGGATCATATCGCCCCGGTGACCTGAGCATGCCTACGAGAAGCGCGGCCTGCGGGAGAGTAAGATCTGATGAAGACTCATCGAAATATAGTTGGGCGGCAGATTCAATTCCGTAAGCCCCTCTTCCGAAGTAGACGTCATTCAGGTACATCGCAAGAATTTCAGGTTTCGTATATGTTCTTTCGATCTGGACGGCTGTAATCGCCTCGCGTATTTTTCTCGTGAGGGTCACGTCCTGGTTGAGGTAGAGGTTTCTCGCGAGCTGCTGAGTAATGGTGCTGGCACCCTCTTTCACCCTCATGTGAATGACATCGACCGCCAGCGCGCTCAGGATTCGGATGGGATCGATTCCCCAATGGGTATAAAATTTCTTGTCCTCGGTGGCAACCAGCGCGTCGACGACATAGTGAGGCACTTCCTTGATATCCGCGACAGCGCGGTTCTTCAGGAAGAACTGGTCTATAACCTGCCCATCGGCAGAGAGTACTCTTGTGGCAAGTTCAGGCTTCGGGTTTTCAAGCTCTTCCAGCGAAGGGAGGCCGCTGATCACATAAAAGCCGTAGCCGACGAGGAATATCAAAACGGCGGTCCATATCCCCAATTTCATTGCCAATTTTTCCTTGCTCGACCTACGCTTGTTTCCCCGCGCGGATTTTCTGTAGCCCGGGTCGTTGAAGTACCTGTCCATCTCTTCTTTCGAATACTTCCGCTTCATTTTTCAAATTCCCATTTCAAGAGTTGCATCCCATTGCCATCAAAAAGTCCGTAAGTGAAGTTGCCGAGCCAGTCTCCGAGGTTCACGTAAATGCCGTTCCCGAACCGCTCGTACTTCGGGACGTGGTTGTGCCCCATGACCACGAAGTCGTAACCTTCCTTCATTTTCTTCTCCGCAAACAGAAGCATCCCATCCATCTCGCCGAAATCCTTGCTCGTCGTGTACTCTCTGCTCTTCTTTGAAAACGCTTTTGCCATTGAAAAGCCTATGTCGGGATGCACCCACCTGATGAGCGACTGGATGAAACGGTTCCTCAGGATCCTCTTAAGCATCCTGTAGCCTGCGTCGTGCAATGCCAGACCGTCGCCGTGAATAACGAGGAATTTCTTCCCGGCAATTTCTTCCGAGAATCCGTCCTGGTATACCTTCACGCCTACGGATTTCGTGAAGAATTCTCCGAGATAGAAGTCGTGATTCCCCGCGACGTAGTCGATGGGAATGCCGCGGTCAACCATCTCTTTGAGTTTCGCGTACAACCAGAAAAAATTCTTGGGAACGACGTGCCTGTACTCGTACCAGAAATCGAAGAGATCTCCGACGATCACCATGCGGCTCCCGTTTTTCTCCACGGCATCGAAAAACTTCAACAACTCGGCCTTTCTCTTCTCCTCAAAATCAGGGCGCAACGACGGCGCGCCGAGGTGTATGTCTGAAACAAAGTAGACCGGCTTCAACTATTTCTTCACATGGATCTCTATTGACGACGAATCCTTGCCCATCCGGCACCACCCCTCTTTGTCTGAGCAATACGTATAGCTCAGGACAAAATTGACGCGCTGCTGACCGGGTTTCAACCCGTCGACCTTGCACGTGATTTTTATAGGCTTGCCGAGATCCAGATAGTCACCTGATTTATGGATTTCCGCGATTGAGAGCTCCGCACCGCTCGTCGTTGACTTGACGGTCAAGGTGGGCTCAGCATTCACGTGGATCCCCTCACTCGCCCGTAGCCGCAGTGTAAAGGATACCGCGCTGCCGTTCTCAGCATCCAGTGTGCCTGGCCTGACTTCCACTTTGACGTAATCGGTCGATCCCAATACGGTGCTCATCATCACCATTGACAACAATAAAAGCTTCATTTTAATTCTCCAAAACGGTTTGAGTCCGGCTTTGCCACTGGACTTTCACCTGCTGAAGGAATATAAGACCAAGCACGAAAAATATCAGCACTGAGAGGACCGCTATGCGCTGGCTCCCGCTGAAGCTGGATATGGCACCGAATGTCAACGGCCCCATTATCGCGGAGGCGTTGCCGGCTATGCCGTCGTAAAAACCGAAAAACTCTGCAGCGTGCTCTGGGGGCGTCAGCATCGCCATCAGGCTCCTGCTGGAAGACTGGGAGGATCCGATCGCGACGCCGGCAAACAGACCAACGGCATAAAATTCGGTCTTCGTCTGTATGAAGAACGCAGCCAGCACAACGCCGATCCATATCAGCAGCGTTATGTTGATGCTTTTCTTCGGCCCCCAGTGATCGGTCAGGATACCGAACACGATGGATCCGAGTATGGCCGTAGTCTGGGCCACGATGAAGAAGAGTATCACCTCGACGGGAGTGAAGCCGAGCGTGCCGCGCGCGTACAGCGCCGAAAAGAAAATGACGGTATTGACACCGTCTATGTAAAGAAAGAATGCGATAAGGAATTTCGACAGTGACTTATACCGGCCAAGCTGCCGGAAAGTCCTGACGGCGCGGCGGAAGCCGAGGCGGAAATACGGAAGCTTCCGGTGATATACTCCGGTGTGGTCGCGCAGCCTGAGGAACGCCGGTATGGAAAAGACCGCGAAGAAGGCCGCTGCTATGAGAAAACTCGTCCTGAACTTCTCGAGATTTGAAGGAGCGAACCCGCCGCTGATGAACGGAAAAGTAATAGCAAGTATGGAGAGCGCACCGAGATAGCCCATCCCGAAGCCGTAACCGGAGACTCTTCCGTACACATAACTCGGGGCTATCTCGGGAAGGAAGGCATCGTAGAAAGTGTAACCTCCCTGGAATCCGACGTTCGCGGCGATGAACACGAGCATCCCCGGAAGTATCATTCCCTTCTGAATCCAATAGAGAACTGCCGTTCCGGAGATACAGAGCATCGAGAAAGCAAGGAGAAATCTCTTTCGCTTGTGAGAATAGTCGCTTGCCGCACCGAGGACCGGAGATAACCCTGCAGCGATAATCATCGAGAGACTATCGGCGAGCCCCCAGTAGAAATCACCACGCCCCGTTCCCGCGGCGACGATTTCTCTGAAGTAGAGGGCGAAACCAACTGTCTTCACCATTACCGAGAACGATGTCCGCGCGTAGTCGAAAAGTGTCCAGGAGAAGATCGTTCCGCGCGAATACCGCTCGACCGTCATTGCTTCTTCTTTGTCGATGTGTTTATCAAGCCACGTCCCGTTTTCACGACCTTCCCCTCGCCGGAAAGCTGCTTCAATGAAGCGTCGAGGATGCCGTTCACAAACTTCGGGCTTTCTTCCGTGCTGTATCTCTTTGCCAGCTCGATAATCTCGTTTATCGTGACTTTCGTCGGTATCTCCTCCGAATAGAGAATCTCGGCGACCCCCATCCTGAGAAGACTGCGGTCGATCGGGTTTACCCTTGCCATGTCCCAGTGTTCAAGGTGCCCCTGCAATATCGCGTCCAGGTCTCCGAGGTGTTCGAGCGTATCGCGAAAGAGTTTCTTTGCGAATTCCGTCGGCGCTCCGCTCTCGAGGTCTTTGAAGATATCCGCGCTGAGGAAGTCCGGAGCTGATTTAGAAATATCGTAGGCGTACAATGCCTGAAGAACACGCTCACGCGCAAGCCTTCTCTGCGACGTCATGAGCCCGCCCGCCCAAAATCAGATCTTATAATCTTGCCGGGCATGGACTCACGCTCCAAAAAGCATATAAATCTGGATCCCTGCTGCTTCACGGGTCCTCCAGAACAGTTCTGACTGCATCGACATCCTGTAATCACTTGCGTAACCTTTCGCCCTAATATGTTCCCATTTACACATCAACAATGCCCTCGGCAGGTGCCAGTTATCGCTGACGATTACAATGTTCTTCATCTTCAACGAGTCCATTAAGACATCCTTCACATAAAGCACCTGCTCCGCGGTATTGAGGGTTTTATGTTCCGTCAATATATCGGCGGCAGGAATCCCCTTATGCCGCAGGTACCATGCTCCTATCTCGGATTCATAAGTGTTGAACCGCCTGGTCCCTCCGGTGACCGCAATCATTTTCGTCTCATGCTTTTCATAGAGTCGCGCCGCCGCATCCAGCCTCCCCCTGAGATCGGGGCTCGGCGTGTGAGGTCCCCAGACTCCCCCTCCCAGAACCACCGCCGCATCTGCGGCGCGGTTCCCGCGGAAAACGTCCGCTTGTGAGAATGTGTATATGATCCCCCCAACCAGGGCTACGACTGAGATTGCGACCAGTACGGCAAGGATCCTCCCGACCTCCGGATTCTTGTCGAACACGGCAACCAGGACGGCGGAGAGCAATGCCAGGAGGGCAATGTACGCAGATATGGATGCCCATTCATCAGAATGGCTTGCGAGGGGAAGATAGAACGAAGAAATGAAAAATGTGAGCGCGGAAACGATAATCAGAAGAAGGGTGAGGCCGTGCAACCTCCTTCGAAACGTTTCCAGGAGCACGATAGCAATAAGCGTGGCCGCCGCGAGCGGTATATTCCGGGGATCGGTCATCCCGCCGGCTAAATTCTGTGCGATTGCCCTCTGCGCAAGAATCTTCAACGATGCGATCAGCACCAGAAATGCCGCTCCGTGCAAAAGAACTTTAGATCTCAAGTTTCAAAAAGTTGTAGTTTGTCTCTGTTTTCCTGAGACAAAATTTACGACAAAGTAGCCGGAATTAAAAGAGGCCGTTAGGCTTCATGGATGGCCGCGGCCGTCCATCCTCTGGTACATCATCATCCTGATTCTCTCGCGGATCTCTTTGTCGAAGCGCTGTTCAAAAACAATGTACCTCGCAACTTCGGTAGGTGAAAGGATCTCCTCCAGAGACTTGATGAAGCTGACGTGTGTGGCGGCAAGCCGGTCGTCAAGGCCGACAATGTGCTTGATCTGTCCGGTTAATTCCGATTCCCCCGCGTGTTTGTCAACCGCGGAATCGAGAGATCTGATCAACCTTTTTCTCTCGTCCGTGATCCCCTTCATTTCTGAGTTGTACCGGTTATAGAGAGGGAAAAATTTCTCGGCCTTCTCAGTCGGGAGGTTCATTTCTTTAGTCAGTTGCCAAATCTTTATCTGTTCAAGCTGCCTTCGGATCTGCTGGTTTCCCCTGCCCATTGGGCCGCCATGGTCCGGCGGTGGAGGGGTATTTTCCCCTTCGAATCCCTGTGAAAATGCCAGCGACAGGGGGAAAATTAAAATCGCAACCGTTATCAATAATCTTTTCATGTCAGTCCTCTCAATTGGAAAAACCGTTTCCGAGGTAGTCAACGGCGTCGACGGAAATAGTGGAATCGCTTATCGAATTCCATAGCGCGCTCACCACCGCCTGCTGGACCGAGTCATCCACCGCACCTATTTCGTCGAGTTCATTGGCCTGTGAAGAGACAACGTCGACATAGTTAACGTTAAGACTCGGAAGAGTAACCGCCTGCTCGGGAGGCAAAGAAGTGGCAAGAGCGGCAATGCTCTTCATCTGCAGCTCAGCCGGGCGGTGTGAGAATTCGAAGATACCAAGGCCGACCGCCAGAAGGACAACAGCAACTGCACCCGCGAAGGCGGGGACCTTCCATCTCGCCGGCTCCGGTTTGCTTACCTTCTCCATAATCGACGCGTGCAATTCCTGCCAGAACGAGTCCGGATATTCTTCATATCCGACTTCGCCCAGAATCCTTATCGGGTCTTTCATTTCTTCAAGCTCGGCTTGGCACGCGGCACAACCGTCGAGATGAGCTTCTATGCATTTCCTGAGGTTCGGTTCGATCTTGCCCAGGATATAATCCGGCAAATTCACCGTGACATCATCGCATCGCATTTTTCAGGTACTCCCCTATTTTTTTCATCGCATGAAAATAGTTGGCTTTCATCGCTCCCATTGACCTGTGCATTACCTGTGCTATTTCCTCGTATGAAAGCTCTTCATAAAACCTGAGGACAAAAACCTGTTTCTGCTGAGCCGGGAGCGCCGCAACTGCCTGCGCAACAAGCTTTTTCAGTTCACCCCGGTCGGCATCTCGCTGCGGCTCGTTGCCGCCTGTTAGCATGTTTGACATCATCTCGTCCAGTCTCACGACTGCTCTTACTTTTCTCTTTCTCAAATAGCTGATAGCCACATTGGTGGCGATCCTGTAAATGTATGTATAGAGGTTCGCGTCTCCGCGAAACTTCTTCAGCGAGTCATGAAGTTTTATGAACACTTCCTGTGTCGCGTCCGCCGATTCGTCGTCATCGTTCAACATCCGCTTCACAACGAAGAAAACACGTCGCTCGTAGCGATTGACGATCTCGCTGAACGCCCTTTCGCTCCCGGCATTCACCTGTTCGATCAATTCGCGATCAGATGGGCTCTGCATTCAAAGGCTCTAATTGTCCTTGGAGGGATAGGTCTGGGGACGGCGGCCGATCTTGGAACTTGTCTTGATATCAGACTGCAAAAGGGCTTATTCCTTCATGAACTGAGAAACATCCGATCTTAAGACGCAACCAGCGGCCAAGCGGTTTAAATCAGCCTTCGATTACGACAACGGCTGCCACATAATCGCCTGAATGAGACAATGATAGGAAAACCCTCTTTCCGCCGACATTCTTGAGGGCTAACCCGCCGAGACGCAAATATGGCTTTCCGCTCGCTTCGTTGATCACTTCCACCTCCTGCCAGGAGAAGGTGTCGTTCCAGCCGGTTCCAGTCGCTTTGCTGAATGCCTCTTTTGCGGCGAACCGTGCTGCGTAGTGCTGATACGGGAAGGGCTTTCCCGTGCAATATGCTTTCTCTTCGCGGGTGAACACCTTATCCGTGAAGAGCTCGCCGTAATCCTCTATACTCTTCTGGATTCTGCTGACTTCGATAATATCGATGCCGACGCCTTCAACCATTCGCGTTCTCTTTCCTGACGAAATCTATAAGCTCCTGAATATCGTTAGCCTCGTAATCGCCCCCTGATATCACCGTGTTGAAAGTGTCGCCGTAACGGGCGAAGACTGTTCTCATACCGACTTGCTTCGCGCCGATAATATCCCGTTCCGCCCAATCGCCGACCATAAGCGCTTCGCCGGGTTTGACGCCTAATTTCTTGAGCGCGAGGGTGAACGGAGCGGGGTGTGGTTTCCTCTCGCTTGTATCATCGAATGTCACTACTACGTCGAATATATGGTGCATGTTGAGGTACGTCAGCCGTAGCCACGCCTCCTTCGAGGGCGCGTCCGAGATCACGGCGAGTTTCAGGCCCATTTTAAGGAGTTCGTACAGAGTTATGTACACATGCGGATACGGGACAAGCGCAGCTTCCCGCGCTCGCCTGTAAGCCACGACACCTGACGAGAGAATTTTGTGATTGACCTTGTCGAATATATCCGACAGAAGGGAGTCGAACACGTACTGGAATTCTATGCCTTTCTCCTTATATATCGCGTCGATACGATTCTTGACCTCATCATAACTGAGTTCAAGTCCGGCGTCTATCATAGCTCTGATAGCGGCGTCGATCGCTTCACCCTTCATTTTCATGAAGTCCACCAGCGTGTTGTCAAGGTCGAAGATTACAGCCTTGATCATTTCTTCAGAATCCCCGAGAGAGCATATGTTGCGGCGAAGTATGAAAACTTTCCGAATCCCGTCACCGTTCCCCTGCACACTTCGGAAATGGCGCTGGTTCTCCGGAACTCCTCTCGCGCGAAGACCTGGGACAGGTGAACCTCTACTACCGGTCCTTTTATGGCGGCGATTGCGTCCCTCAATGCGTAGCTGTAATGTGACAGCGCTCCTGCGTTGAGCACCACTCCGTCAAAACCTTCCTTCTCCACCGATTGGATCTTGTCTATGAGGTCCCCTTCGGAGTTCGTCTGGAAGAATTCGAAGGTCACTGCCGGGAAGAGCTCTTTCAATTCTGAATTGATTACCGCGAGCGTGTCGCTGCCGTAGATCTGGGGCTCTCGCGTTCCGGTCAGGTTGAGGTTAGGGCCGTTGGCTACGAGTAGTTTCATTGTTTGTCTCCGTTTGTTCCTCGATGTACTCCCGGATGGCGGGTTTCAGGAAGAGGTTTTCGATCCCCACCTCCGACAGGCTTCTCGCGAGCGTCGACGCCCGGTGTTTCTGATCGAAGCGTTTATTGATCACTATCAGCTTCTCTTCCTTAAGTATGCAGTAACCGCCGCCGAAATCTCCCTTCTCGTAGATAACCTTGAGTCCAAGTTGGGATGCGGCTTCTTCAAGCTCAGCTATCAGTGCTTCTGTCTTCAGCTTCGGCATTTTCTGAAATGGTCTTTTCTGTTTTCTTGGGTTTGACGGGACGGAAAACCAGGGCGCCGATCGCGCTGTAGTACGAAAGGATCGCGATCACCGAAAGCCCTCCGAGACCGCTCACTCGTTCCACGAAAAGCCTTCGCATCTCGTCGCGCAACGGGCCCGGATCTGCTCCGAGAAATAGTTGAAGTTGAAAATCCACGAACGACGCGAAGAACCTCAGGTCCAGATATGAGGTATAGAACTCCACCGGAATAAACAAGGCAAAGAGTATAACTGCCATCATTATGTTCGGGTGGGTCTTCATCCTTATTCGCGACTTGGATAGGAATGTTATAAGTCCGACCAGAGCGAGGAAGTATCCGAACACTATCAGGAGCGAAGTTCGGGCGAGTAGGTTGTAAATCTCCTTCTCCGCGTCGAAAGGTATGTCCTGCCTGAACTTCAGCGTGCCGAGTTCGACGAGATCGTTTCCGATGATGGCCCGCGCCGCCGAGCCTCCGAGGTAAAATATCCCCCCGGCGATCATGATAAACAGCGCCACGCGGGCCCCGGTCGTCATCCGGATTTCATCATACCCTTCTTCGGGCTGAGAAATATCGAGCTGTGTCGGCGATTCCATGAGAGTCCTAGAGCTTCTCAGGCGTTTCGATAAACTCAGCGACACACCGCGCGGGCAAAAGGGAGCGTTCAAAGGCCATATCCAAAAAAAGCTGGATGGCTTCCTTCCCTTTCTTGCCGTAATCGAGCGTCCAGTCGTTGACGTACATACCCACGAATTTGTCGGCAAGTTTGTTATTCATTCCGCGTGCGAAGCCAAGCGCGTAGTCCAATCCTTCTTTTCTGTGCTCCAATGAGTAGGCGATGCTTTTCTTCAGGTAATATGCCGCTTTCTTCTTTACATCTTCCGGAAGATCGCGGCGGATCACATTGCCTCCAAGCGGAAGCGGAAGTTTGAACTTGTCCTTAAACCACGCACCGAGGTCCACGATGTTGTGGAGCCCGCTGGATTCATATGTCAGCTGGCCTTCGTGGATGATTAAGCCGGCCTCGAACTCACCCGCCAGGACCCTGTCGATTATCTGGTCGAACGGGACGACTTCATATTCGAACGTTCCCGCGAATATGCTGAGCGCGAGGAAGGCGGATGTCCTTTTGCCGGGTATGGCTATCTTCAGTTTGTTGATGTCTTCGACCTTGTGCGGCTTTGTGCTGACGAGCATCGGCCCGTATCCGTCGCCCATACTCGCGCCGCTGCTTAGCATCTGATACTTATCCGCGATATACGGGTAGGCGTGTATGGAAACCGCGCTTACCTCGTATTCGCCCTTCATCGCCTTCTGATTCAGTGTCTCTATGTCGCTTAATATATTTTCAAATTCGAGATCGCCCGTATCGAACTTATTGTTTGCAAGGGCGTAAAACATGAACGCGTCGTCCGAGTCCGGACTGTGTGCTACTCTGATCTTCAACCTACTTTCCTTTCTTCTTCTTCGAATTACCATTTGCGGAAACCTTGAATGCCGACGGGCATAGACCGCTCACGGCACATACCTCGCATTTCGGCAAGCGAGCCGCGCAGACCTTCCTTCCGTGTGACATGAGCAGATGACACAGCTCCGTCCAGTCCTCTTTCGGAAACAGCTCCATCAGGTCGTGTTCTATTTTGGTCGGGTCCTCTTCCTTCGTGAACCCGAGCCTCTGCGCGAGCCTGCCGACGTGCGTATCGACCGCAATTCCCGGAATGCCGAATGCGTTTCCGAGAAGCACGTTCGCCGTTTTCCTCCCGACACCGTCGAGAGTCAGCAGCTCATCCATCGAGCGCGGAACTTCTCCGCCGAATTTCTCAACGACTGACCGGCTGCAGCTCATCACCGACTTCGCTTTCTGCCTATAGAAGCCGGTCGATCTTATGTCCTGTTCGAGTTCTTCCGGAATTGCTTTCGCGAAGCTCGCGGGTGTCGGATACTTCCTGAACAGTGCCGGCGTCACGATATTTACACGGGCGTCTGTACACTGCGCCGACAGAATCGTGGCGACAAGCAGCTCGAACGGGGTATTGAAGTTCAGCGCCACCTTTGCGTCAGGATATTCTTTGGTCAGCAAAGAATACACCTTCCGCGCGCGTTTTTTCCCGGAAACAATTCCGGGCTGAGACTTCTTAGGCACGTTCCCTGATTTGGCTTTCAACTCGTAAGTCGATTTTTGTCGAATTAATTTAGCCAACAGGCACTGCTTAGGCAAACCGTGGGTGAACGCTCGCAATCATCAAGAAATGGCGGGAGAATTGCCAAATCAAAAAAAACCGCTTTAAGGCGAACAGAGGCTCTGCTATTCCCGGCCAGGCTCTGCCTGAATCTGCGAAAGAGGCTCGTACTTCAGGTGTTCGGGGGCGTACCTCCGATCCTTTAAGAGCAATCTTTCAACCACCTCACCCTTGATGATGTGCTTTTCAATTATCTCGACGACATCTTCCTTAGTGACGTGGCTGTACCAGACACCTTCCGGGTAGATCACGACATTGGGTCCGTGTTCGCAGACATCCAGGCAGCCGGCTTTGTTGGCCCGCACCTTTGTTTTCAGTCCGCGCGCGTGCAGTTCTTTCTTGAAGAGGTCCCTGATCTCGTCGCTCCCCTTTTGCGCACACGACCCCTTCGGGTCATCGTCTTTTCTTCTGTTCGTACAAATGAATATGTGCCTTGAGTATCTCATATTTCTCGAATTCTAAATTTTAAGTTTTCAATTTTGAATTACCGAAAGCAAATGACGGCATTTTCCCGATATGGATTCAAAACCCAAATCAAATGATTCCCAATTGAGAATTTAGAATTTGAAATTCAAAATTCTGACCCCTACCAGTATCCGGTGGTAATGCTGACGTCGCCAAACACACGGGTGTTGCAGGCGACTCTATCATGCTTCCCGTAGTTTCCGTTCTTCATCAGCTTCATCTCACACTCCTCGGGCTGCGAGAGGTTCTCCATGCCGTCGACCACCTCGACTTTGCACCAGCCGCAGACGCAGTCTCCTCTGCATGAACTGCCGAGAGGTATTCCGTTGACACGTGCGGCCTTGAACAGTGTTTCACCCTTCTTAATTTCCACTTCCTTGTTCAGCGGAATGAACTTAACCCTTGGCATTCTTCAGAAATTTCTTCACTTGTTCGACGTCCATCGTATTCAGCAAATCGTCCTTCGTAAGCCAACCCTTCCGTGCAATTGAAACACCGTACCTGTAATCGGAGAGCCCGTCTATTGAGTGGGCATCCGGGTTGACTGAAAATTTTATCCCCGCTTCTTTCGCCTTTTTAATGTATCTCCAGTCCATGTCGAGACGATGAGGATTGGCGTTAATCTCGATCACCTTCCTGTTGCGCGCGGCCGTCTTTATGATTTCATCCATATCGACTTCATACCCGCTTCTCCCAAGAAGGAGCCTGCCGGTCATGTGCCCGAGGAAGGTCATCTGCGGGTTCCTGAGGGCTGCGGCCAGTCGTTTAGTCGCATCTTCTTTCTTCATGCTGAGCTTGCTGTGGACCGACCCGACGGAAAAATCGAGACCCTTCAGGACGGAATCGCTGAAATCCAGTTTCCCGTCCGCGAGAATGTCTACCTCGCTTCCTTTAAATACGTAAAAGTCCTTAAGCCCGGCATTAATCCTATCGACAAGCTGCCCCTGCTCTTTCAGCCTTTTCTCATCGAGCCCGTTTGCATAAAAAGCAGTCTTGCTGTGATCGCTCAGCCCGAAATACCGGAGTCCAAGCTTCCTGGCGGCGGCAATCATGTCTTCAAGGGAATCAGCACCATCGCTCCAGTTGGTGTGAACGTGGAAAAGACCCAGGATGTCTTCTTCAGTCACCAGTTCGGGAATCTCCCCTTTCGCAGCCGCCGTCACCGATTCCCGCCCCTCGCGCAGTTCGGGCGGAACGTACTGTAATCCCATCTCGCCGAAGATTTCCTCCTCGTTTTCGAAATGGATTTTGTCTCTTCCCTTTTTGAGTTCGCGCATGCCGAGGTTATACCCGCGCGATGACGAATACTCTTTCAGGCCCGCGAAGAACTCTCTACTTCCGCTCGAGTGAAGGACGGCAAAAGGATACTCGGCCTTGTTGACTATTATGAATTCGACCGGGATGCCGTTTTCCCAGACGAGCGAAACCAGGTCGTCCTGTACGTCGAGGACTTTCTTCACCCCCTTGAGTTTCTTGAGCGCGGCGAAGAGCTTGTCCCGCTCACCCGATTTGAACTTAATGACGCAATCGATGTCGCGAATGACCTCTCTTCCCCGACGATAGCTACCGGTGAACTGATAACGCTCTGCCCCCGATAGCTTATCGAGCATCTCGGCAATATGAACTGCCGTTTCATGAACTATGTCAAGAAGATGGAACTCGCTGTTCACCTTAAGTTGCTGGATAGCCGACAGAACCTTGTCCTGCGTCTTCTGGCCGAAGCCCTTCAGTGTGACTAGCCGGTTCTCGCCGCAAGCATACTCGAGTTCTGAAATGGACTTTATGTCGAGCTGCTCGTATAACGCGCGCACCTTGCTCGGTCCCAGTCCCTGAATCTGAAAAAGGTCGGGGAGCCCCTCGGGAAGAGATTTTCGCAACTCTTCCAGGAAAGTGAGCTTCCCGGTTTCGACCAGCTCCGTCAGTTTCTTAGAGAGTGCATCCCCGACACCGGGGATCTTCTTCGCTTCGCCCTTCTTGATCAGTCCGATTACATCGGAAGTCGTCTGGGCGATTGAACGCGCTGCTCTGGAGTACGCGCTTATTTTGAATTTGTCCTCCCCCTTCAATTCGAGGAGCGAAGAGATCTCTTCAAGAACTCCGATGATTTCCTTTTTATCCACTATACAGCCCCCGCGATTTTGTAGAGAGCCTCAAATTGCACGGCGGTGAGAAGAATTCCCAGAATAGCACCCGCGGCAACGGTAAATCTTCCGGCGTCCTGGCGGGTCAGGAATGTGAGCAACAGGAAAGAAACGAGCGCGAACGTTGTCGGCATAAGAATGTAAGAAATGGTCCGGGCTGCTCTCTGTTTCACAGATCAATTTAGTCTCATTCCCCTGAAATTCACAACCGGGACGTCACGGCATCAAGCGACCCCATTAATCTATTATAGACTAGCCCCTAATCCAGCCTCTCCACAAGCTTGTTGTGTGCCATGGCACCCCGGACCAGGCGCAGCCTCGACCGCGGAATTTTCAGAAACTCGCTCAACAGGTCAAGGACCGCATCGTTTGCCTTCCCTTCGACAGGCTTTGCCCTGACAAAGACCTCAAAGCTATCCTCGGCCCTTTTGACGACAGCATCCTTCTTCGAATTCGGATGGGCTTTTACTTTGAGATACATGCGAACAATATCAAATGTCAGAAGTCAAAAGTCAAAAACTACCGGGGAAAAGGTCACTTGAGATTCCTGTCATAGAGCCGCAGCAAAGCGTTGCCAGACTGTACCTACAGCTGGGTATATCAAGAAGTAGTGATTGCCATTTGGAGCGAAGGGAGGGATCTCCGCCGGAGTCCAGACAATTAAAGGAATCCCCCTAGCCCAGCTTATGCATCTTGCGGCGCGAGCCACCGCTTTGTTACTGCAATATCTACCCGTCTTTTCACTCTGAAGTATGTACGTCTTGTACATCTGTTGTCGGGGCGGTGTCCGCCGAAGGCGGAGAACCCACGACCTTGGCGCGAGACGCGCCACGCTCTAACCGGGCTGTTGCTTTGAAACTCCCGTCAAGTATCTCCCTGCTCCGCGTGCCTTTATCTCTGCCTCTTTCCTGAGTGCCTCTGCGCGCGTACGGAACCCCTCGACATGCACTAACCGCCAGGGAATACCCGACTTTATCGACTTCGTCTCACCCGAATTATGCTCACGCAACCGATTCTCCAAATCCCCCGTGCTCCCTACGTAGTATCTACCCGTCTTTTCACTCTGAAGTATGTACGTCTTGTACATCCGTTGTCGGGGCGGTGTCCGCCGAAGGCGGAGAACCCACGACCTTGGCGCGAGACGCGCCACGCTCTAACCGGGCTGTTGCTTTGAAACTCCCGTCAAGTATCTCCCTGCTCCGCGTGCCTTTA